>WQYM01000247.1 GCA_009781235.1 Bacillota bacterium | reverse complement strand
GTTGATTGTAAGGCTGTTACTGCTAATTGTAATGGTTCCGGTAGCTGTGATGTCGGTCGCGCCGCTTTCCAACGCGTTTTTCAGTTCCGCCTCGTTTGTTACCTTTGTTGTTTGGGCGTTTGCCGTCATAGATATAACGGGTATTAACATAATCACCATGGATAATGCCATGAGCATTGCCGTTAGTTTGTTGAAGCCTGTTTTTTTCATACTAAAGCCCCAACACACAATCACTCTACAATAAACATATAAATTTTATCGCTAAAATAGTTTATTTTCTTCAATATTTTTCATAAAGTGTACCTTTTGAGAATTATTTTTTCTTATATTTTATCATGTAAAAAGATAAAAGTCAATAGGTTTTATGAAAAATTAACCTTTTTATACCCAAAACCCTACAGTCCGACACCACAAAAACCGCCAAAACCTCACTTTTTGACAATTTCCAAAATGTACACCTTTCGGGAATATTTTTTATGCATTTTTTCCTTGTGCTGTGCGGTGTTCGGCTACTCTGCGGTAAAATGTCGTTTGACTAATATTGCATTTTTTAATAATATCTTTTCGGCTTACTTTTTTGTTGCGCCATTGGGTTACAAGGTCGCTAAAGTTGTCGGGCGTGGGCTTATTTGGTCTGCCGAAACGTACGCCCCGCGCCTTTGCCGTCGCGATCCCTTCGGCTTGACGTTTATGTATTGCGTCACGCTCGTTTTGGCAGAAAAAAGACAACAAACTCAAAATTATATCACTAATCAGCGTGCCAATAAGGTCTTTATCGCGTCGCGTATCAAGCAAGGGCATATCTAAAATTACAATGTCTACGCCCTTTTCTTTTGTTAATAGTTTCCAGTTTTCGATTATAGCCTCATAATTTCGCCCCAACCGGTCTAAACTGTGCAAAAATAAAACATCGCCCGCCTTGAGCTTTTTTACAAGATTTTTGTAGGCTGGGCGGTCAAAATTCTTACCACTCTGCTTATCCACAAAAATATTATGCGGAAGTATCCTCAACTCGTTCATTGCCAATATTTGTCTGTCCTCGTTTTGCTCTTTACTCGATACTCTGATGTAACCATAAATTTCCAAAATTCATTACCCCTTTTTAATTTACGATAACATCAATTATTGGAACGTCAATGTTTGGGGTAAAAATTTACTCTGCGCCTATCCTTCCGTCTGAATGTGCGCTCGCGGAGAGGCTCGGCGTAGTATCGCCTTTGGGCGTGACGGGGCAGTTGCCGAGCATTTCAGCTTATCACCCCTTGGGTGTAACGCCTCGGAGCGAGCGGATTTTTAGCGTGTGCGGCTGGGTTCGCGGTCATGGTCGCGGTCGCGGGCTTGTTGTTTTTGCAGTTGCTTTATTTGGGCTTGCTCCATTTTTTCTATGAGGTCATCTTTGCGGGGGCTGTTGATGATTTCGTCCCATTTGTCGGTGTGGGCTTGGGTGACGCGGGTGAAGGATTTTTCGAGGGATTGGCGTTTTTGTGGAGTTAGGTCGGGATTGGCGAGTTGTTTATTGATTCTGTCTTTCATGCCTTGAAGTTTCATGATTTCGTTTATGAGTTGTTTGTCGCTGTTTTCCTGTATGATTTGGTGGACTTCGTCAGCGGTTACGCCATGTTGGGCGAGTGCGCTGTAAAGCTGGTCTTGAGAGTTCCGAAGAATATCTATAATTTTGTCAAGCGAGGGATTTTGGTTATTTTCATTGACTTTTTTATAAAAATTGATGTCGCGTTGCAGGGTTTGGAGCGTTGTTATGTGGGTGTTCTTGTCTTTTTCGTCCAACGGCATATCAACGCCTCTAAAAGTCCCCGAAATCACGGGAATTATCGAGTTTTATCAATTTGTTAAAGGCTTCGATATTTAATTTCTCTGTTAATATGACTTTTGAATCGTAAAATCTCATGTTTTTTAAAGTGTCTTCGTATTCGACTTTTATGTCGTGGCGTCCGTAATGTTCGGCAAGCAGTAAGATATAGGGCGTATAGAAGCCTAAAGTTATCAGTGTTAAAAATCGGACAGTGTTGTATCCATTATTTGGTTTAATGTATGGACGGGAATTATTCACGTTGGGTATATCTCCCTAAGACTTCTATGTAGAACTAAATTGGGCGTTATTTAAATAATATGGGCGTTTTTGTACCCGACAGAAATTTTTGGGGAGTGGGTACAAAAGTATAATTTCTTGCAGGGTGGCGAATTCTTCGGGTTTGATTATGCGTTTTTCGTAGTCCTGCGAGGTTTGGGTGCCGTGTCCTGTGGGTGCGCCGATGTAGGGGTCATAGCTTTGGGATTGGGAAGTGCGGAATTTTTCGTATGTGCCGACGAGTTTTGAGAAGTATTCTTGTGTGTTTGGGTCGGTTGCGCCTAAAACTGCTTTAAAGGCGCAGGTGTCGGCGATGACCTCTTGCGCGTCGTGCCCGTATATCATTTTGAGTTGCCCGAGGCTTTGTATAATTAGGCAGATGGTGATTTTTTTACTGCGGAGCGTTGCCAGCGCGTCGG
>WQYM01000246.1 GCA_009781235.1 Bacillota bacterium | reverse complement strand
GTTCTCGCGCTCAGTCGCCAATGCAACACTTACTTCTTCAATTTGTTCAACCGTATATCTTAACATAACTCAAGTATAACACAAAATTTTTAAATTAGCAACGGAATAGTATAACACTTTTAATAGCTAATGTCAGTAAAATCTCACGGGTGGGTGGGCTTCGGGGAAAACAAAAATCACTTCAGCAAAAAAACTCCCTCTCAATAAATCAGCCCCCACCGCAAAAAGAGAATGGACAAGGTTTTACCCTGCCCATTCTCTTTCTGCGATTAAACCAAATACGCGCTCCTTAAAGATATACTTTACGGGGTTCTTATTTGATTCGTATTGGCGGAAGGTTAGGGATTCGAACCCCAGTTAGCATTCCTGCTAAGCCAGTTTTCAAGACTGGTGCCATCAACCAAGCTCGGCCAACCTTCCATTTTAATGAGATTTTTGCAGGATTTGTAGATAAATTTGTAGATACGCTACAAACCAGCAAATTAGGAACAGCGATTTTAAAGGCATCGACTAGCCCAGAAGCCACAATATATAGTATCTACAAGCGCATTTGCTATTGTTTACGTCTATATATAGTGTCTTGTTGGTTGATAAGTCCGTCTACGAATCCAGTGGTTTTCAAGACCGCCGCGTTATGACCGCTTCGCTACGCCTCCAAGGATTATAGTATACACGAGCGACAAAAAAAAATCAACCAAATCGCTTATAAAGTTATTTATGTCGGCGACCAAAGTTTTAGATTTTTTAGAAGTTTTTTATAAAATGGAAAATTTTCTTCCCATGAACCTTGACTTTTTGTAGTCTATGTGGCATAATAACTATACGGCCTACACAAATATGGATTATCAGCCTATTATTATTTGAAAATTTTTTAACATTTTTCGATTAAAATCATCTTACCCCTGCCGCAACGGAGGCTGTCATGACAACAAAACGTTCCAATTTTTTCCGGCGTGCGCTTGCGCTTGCCATATGCCTGCTTTTGGCAGGCGTCTTTTCCGCCTGCGCCGGCGAATCGGCCTACGATATTTGGCTGCGGGACGGCAATTCGGGCTCGTATTCCGAATTCCTCGACTCCCTAAAGGGGAAATCCGCCTATGAACTCGCGCTTATAAAAGACCCTGCCATCGGCTCGGAATCCGAATGGCTGGCGTCTCTGAAGGTCGGCGATACCACTTTGGAGGAGCTGTACGAGTTCTACAAAACCGAGCACCCCGACAAAACGATGGATGACTTTATGTCGGCGTTTTTTAAGGACGCCCGCGACCCCCTGCAGGACGCGGCGCAAACCGCGCTGCGCTCGGCCGTTTCGCTCCGCGCGCGGTTCGGCGGCACATTCTCCACCTCCAACACGCTGGCGGGCTCCGGCGTCATACTGTCGCTCGACCGCGAAACGGGCGTCGCCGTAATTATCACCAACTACCACGTGTTGTACGACTCAAAAGTCTCGGAAAACATCCGCGTTTGCCCTTACGGCAAGGAATACTTCGGGGGTGCCGGCACCGGTGCGGCAAGCCTCGACCTTTCGGTTAAGGCGACCTTTATCGGCGGGTCCGTCTCTAAAGACATCGCCATCTTGCGCACGGAGGCAAATTCCATGTTTAAGTCCCCCGAGTACCGCGCGGCGGACATTGCGGACTCCGAGCAGATTGTGGTGGGCGAAGCCGCCATCGCGGTCGGCAACCCCGAGGGCGTAGGCATCTCGGCTACCCGGGGCATCGTGAATGTCGACTCCGAATACATCTCCATGAAAAAAATCGACACGAATTCCGGCAGCGTGTCGCACCGCGTGATTCGCATCGACGCGGCAATCAACAGCGGCAACTCCGGCGGGGGGCTGTACAACAAGGACGGGCGGCTTATCGGCATCGTCAACGCAAAGGCGGTGGACGAACAAATCGACAACATCGGATACGCCATCCCCTCTAACGTGGCGGTGGGCATCGCAAACAGCGTGGTGGACGAGGTGAAAGAGGACGGCAAGTTCGTCAAGTACCTTATCGGCATCACCACCCAAATCACCGGCAGCCGCGCAGTTTTGGACGAGCGCGGCGTGATGCGCATCCGCGAGGAGCTGGAGGTGTCGCAGGTCGAGCCCGGCCGCCCCTCCACCGCCATCGCGGCAGTGCGCGACGTTTTATTGTCGGCGCGCCTTGACCGCTCGCTGCGGGCAGGCGGCACGGTCGGCGGAATTGGAGCCGGCGGCACGCAGGAGGAGGACGGCGACGCGGAAGGCGGCGACAGCGCGGGTGAGATTGAGATTACGCGCAATTTTACGTTATCGGACTATTTGTACAAGGCGCGCCTCGGCGACCGCGTGATTCTTACCGTGCGCCGCAACGGCACGGAAATGACGCTAAACCCGATTACCATCTCCAGCCGCTCCTGGACCGAGATTTAAGGAGCCGGGGAGCGGAATCGGGTACAAAAATGGTCAACCCAATCGTAGGGGACGTCGTCCCCGGCGTCCCGCACCATAAAAAAACGCAATGGCTTTTAACTCATTGCGTTTTTTTGAATCTCTTTGCTTTATC
>WQYM01000245.1 GCA_009781235.1 Bacillota bacterium | reverse complement strand
CATGTAGGCAAGCGGAGCGATTTCGATGATACCGCGCTCCACCAGCTTTTGGTAACTCTCTACGCCGAACATCTCGGATAGCGCATCATACAGGGGGCGCAGGTACGGGTCTACCTTTTGCTGCAAATCGCCCGGCAAAAACCCGAGCCGCTCCCCCGCCTCGATGGCGGGCCGCGTGAGGATAATGCGTTCAACCTCGTTGCGCTTGTACGCGGTGACGGCCATGGCGACCGCCAAATACGTCTTGCCGGTTCCGGCGGGGCCTACCGAGAACACCAAAGGGTGGCTTTTGATTGCGTTTACATAAGCGCGTTGGCCCAGCGTTTTGCATTTAATCTGCTTTCCGCGCGCGGTGACGGCAACGGCGTCTTTGGACAGCCGCACAATCTCTTCGGGCTGTCCGGCCAGAACCATATCAAGCGCGCGCCGTACCTTTGGCTTATCGATTGCTTCGCCGCCTGCAAGGAGCTCCGATAGCTTTTCAATCAGCAGCGCGCATTTTTCAACGCTCAGCTCGTCGCCGCGCACCGTAATCCCCTCGGGAGAAGCGGAAATGCGCACGCCAAGGTTATCTTCGGCTAAGCGCATGTTTTCGTCGTACACGCCGAAAAGCGCGGGCGCGATGTCTTTGGTGATGGGGATTGTTTTTGTAAGATCCATGGTTAATTTAATAGCAGTTCCGCTTGGATAAACACATGTAAGCGGTAAAGCCCGGACTGCTCCGTTCCGCCGGAGCCGGACGGATCGTTGGAACCGTAAGAGCTGAACAGCGGGAACAATTTTGTCGTTACCGTATACTCGGCGCTGCCAATCAGGGGGGCGTATGAGGCGATTGCGCGGTTCACATAAAATTCCGTGCGTTCGGACAAATCGTAATCGGTATGCGAATCAACTAATTCGTAGTGCACGGTTTGGGAAAACGCGAGCGGGAGAAAAAAATTCTCAAACGCTTGTCCGCTCTTGGTGACGGATTCGAATTTTTCGAACTTGTTTTTGTCTTTTGAGGGCAACTGCAAACCGAAAAACGAGACATCCGTATATTTGGCCGTTTTTCCGGAGCGCGCCGTCGTATATTCGTGAAGGGCAAAGTCCGCCGTGTCCGAAAACGTTACGATGCCGTACACGTTGCCTTGCGCCGGGGCCGGGACAAATTGGCCCTCTTCCTTTTGGCTCGGCCTAAAAGCCCCGATGAGGCCGGCGCCCTCAAACACGCGCTGCCCGACCTTAACCAGCGGTGTCCCCGAGTTTGCCTCGATACGCGTAACTTGGGCGTCGAAGCGGCTGAAAATCCCGTCCGGGCTGCTTTTGGGTTTCGGGGTAAAGTCCGTCGTTTCCGTCACAGTAACCTTAATCGTGATGCCGGAAATTTCCACCGTGGTATCCAACACGTCGTCTAAAGTGTTTACGAGCTCGCGCACGGATTCGGGGTCGACGCGCGATTTTTGACGGCCGAACCCGTAGCCGCAATCGGTAAGCATCCGCTCGATAACGGCGGCCTCCGTCTTATGGCAGCCCGCCACCTCGACCCGCCACACAAAACCGTACACATAGATTAAAAGGCCTGTGCACACCAGCGCGGACAAAATCAAAGCGGACTTTCGCAGCAGGTACCGGCCGAACCCGCCAAGCGTAGTAAGACGCTTGACCGTATAAGTATAACACAACTTTTCTAAAATAGCAAAAGTTTTTACGAGGTGTTTTTTAGAGACATTCAGGCGCATTTTAGACGCCGACTCGCGCAATATGCCCGTAATGCAAACACCCGCGCGGCTCAGCTCGTTTAAGAGGCGCGTTTGGTTGAAACCGGAAATTTCGATGGCAGCGCCCATTTTTAAGTGAGGAGTGGGGGGTGAGGAGTGAGGAATTTCGGATTTCCCGTCGTGTTGCTTTCGCGCCGCATCGTGGCTCACGTTTTTTGCGTCCATCCCTCGTTCCTCACTCCTCACTCCTAACTCCTCACTTTTAATTACCTCAGTCCCCCGACTCCCAAATCCTAACCCCCGTTTCCTGATTCTCATCACACCACCTCGCTCACGGCCGTGATCCGGCCTTTAATGACGGCGGTCTTTTCCTCGAGCGCAAAAACGGATAAGCCCTCGCCCGTAATCCGCACGCGCCCCTTGCCCGCGTCAAAAACCGTCTCCGTGTCCGAAAGCGATACCACCTTTTTTATCCCCTCAATGTATACCGCCTCGCCATTATAGTTTACCACGGAGTACCCCACGGCAATCCGCGCCCAATCCAAACCCAGCAAATTTCCGATTTCCTCAAAAAAACTCATGAAAAATCCTCCGCATTCCATGACATTCTTATCCGTCTTTTCGGACAAGTATTATATTGTATGCGGAGGATTTGGTTTTAAGTTGTACTTCGTGATTCTGCAAATACAGTTTTCGGTTTTCATACTATTTTACTTCAGGATGGTTAATTACCGAGCTTATTCTGAAAGGAAGAAAGCATGACTTCCTCATTCCGTCGTCCTGAGCGAGGCCTCCGTTATTCATGCATGCCTCGAATATTGTGGCCGAGTCGAAGGATCTCAACCTCTTGAAGTCGCGTTT
>WQYM01000244.1 GCA_009781235.1 Bacillota bacterium | reverse complement strand
TACTGCGCTGCTTCAACCGCATGAATGACCTCATCGAGGGCTGCCGCATCGAGGGAGAGATTGTCGTCGACGGGAAAGACATTTATAAAAGCGGCGTCGACGTGAATAGCTTGCGTCGCGACATCGGCATGGTTTTCCAAAAGCCGAACGTTTTTCCGATGAGCATTTACGATAACATCGCGTTCGGCCCGCGCACGCACGGAATCAAGAAGCGTTCGGAGTTAGACCAAATCGTGTTTGAAAGTTTGAAAAACGCCGGACTATGGGACGAGGTGAAAAACAACCTGAATAAATCCGCGCTCAGCGTTTCGGGCGGGCAGCAGCAGCGCGTCTGCATCGCCCGCGCCTTGGCGGTTCAGCCCAAGATTTTGCTGATGGATGAGCCCACCTCCGCGCTCGACCCGATTTCGACGGGCAAAATAGAGGAGCTGTGCGAGGAGCTTAAAAAACATTACACCATCGTCATCGTTACGCACAACATGCAGCAGGCGACAAGGATTAGCGACAAGACGGGCTTTTTTCTCTTGGGCGAAATGCTGGAATTCGGCGAGACCGAGCAGGTGTTTTCGCGCCCGAAAAATGATAAATGCGAAAATTATATTACGGGAAGGTTCGGCTAGGAGTTTGCCAAGTGTAAGCGAATATGATATAATGAAATTATGAGGAATCATTTATGCCCCACCTAATCTATCACGTCGAGGACGACGCGAGCATCCGCGAGCTCATGCAGTATGCCCTGGCGAACGCCGGGTTCGAGGTGGTTTCGTTCGAGGCCGCCGAGGAAATGCTGGGCGCGTTTGAAAAGCGCGTGCCGGACCTGGTTATTTTGGATATCATGCTGCCGGGCGGCGACGGAATCGAAACGCTCAAAGCGATTCGCAGGCAATATGCGGGCGTGGGCGTCAAGGTGTTTATGCTGACCGCCAAGGCCAGCGAGGTGAATAAAATCACCGGCTTGGATTTGGGTGCGGACGACTACATCACCAAGCCGTTTTCGGTGCTCGAACTGATTGCGCGGATTCGCGCGCATCTGCGCCAAGCGGCTGCGCCCGTAAAGGACGGCGTGATTGTTGCGGGCGGCATAAGACTGAACCCCGCCGCCCGCACCGTTTTTTCATCCGACGTTCCCGTTTCGCTTACGGGCAAGGAATTTGAGCTTTTGTACGCGCTAATCAAAAAAGCGGGGGACGTGGTTACGCGCGAGGAATTGGTGCGGGACATTTGGGGGTACGAGTATTTCGGCGACAGCCGTACGGTGGACATACACATAAAAAATTTGCGCGCAAAATTGGGAGATAACGGCGACTGTATTGTGAGCATCAGAGGGGTAGGGTATAGGTTGGTGGCGGGTGGCGGATAACACCAACACTCGGGGAGTTTTGAAACAGATAAAAGATAAAATACTTGAACGGAGGCCGTAGTTTACATGCGAAAAATCTTCATACGCACGCTCTTACTCTTCTCGCTGGGCGTTTTAACCGTATTTACGGTGGCCTCGTTGATTGTGGCCGACAATACCAATAAGGCGGCTGCGAGGGATTATGCCGCCCGTCAATTAGACGTGTTCGCGACGTTGTTGACGGACGGCGGGTATTCGGACGACCTTAAAAAATTGGCGGAGTTTGGGAGCGGCAACGGCATCAGGGTGACCATAATTGCGAAAAACGGGACTGTTTTGGCCGAATCCGATGCCGATGCCGATACGATGTCGGACCACTCGGGGAGAAAAGAGGTTAAATCCGCCCTAAACGGCGCGGTCGGTTTTGATATCCGCAAGTCCGCGACGCTCGGGGTGGATCTTCTGTATGTGGCAAAAACCGTCGATATCGAGGGCGGGGAAGCGGTCGTGCTTCGGATTGCGGTTCCAATACAGTCCGTCAACTCGTACCTGTACGGAACGATAGGCGCAACGGTTGCTATTTTTATCGCGGTGTCCGTTTTGGCCGTTTTGGTTTCGCGGTTCGCGGCCGCCCGGGTCAACCAACCCTTTATTTTGATTAAGGAGCGGCTGGACGACCTTTTAAAGCCGGACGCGGTGCCCAAGCCGATCGTCCTTACCAAGCACGACGACATCAACACGGTTTTGCAGGACATCGACGAAATCAGCGAAAAGCTGCGAACCACGCTGGACGGTTACCAGGCCGAAAAGCATAAAATTGACCTTATTTTAAGCCACATCGACCAAGGGATTATGGCGCTTGACCCCGCCGAAAATATCGTCGCTTGCAACAAACCCGCCGAAAACTATTTCTGTTTTGATTACAGCGGCCCCGTCCCGATCGAGAAAGCGATTCGCAACCGAGCCATTTTAGACAATGTGCGGCGGGCGATTTACAAGAACGAATTCATTTCCTACGACCACACCCGCGTGAGCGGGGAGATTTACGAGGTGCGCTTTTTGCCGGTGCTTTTAAAGGAGATTTCGTTGCTGATTACCGCGCAAAACGTGACCGAATTGCGCAAAACAAGCATTGAAAAGCAAGAGTTTTTTGCCAACGCCGGCCACGAGCTAAATACGCCGCTGTCCTCGATTTTGGGGTACAGCGAGCTGCTTATTGCCGAGGAT
>WQYM01000243.1 GCA_009781235.1 Bacillota bacterium | reverse complement strand
TTGACGTAAAAAAACTGGCTTTTACCGTTGCCGTGGAATTATCGTACCTTTCGCAAATTGAGCAAACGGCGGTTTCGTCTGCAATGGATAAGTACCAAATAAAACCGTCATTGTCACAAGCGGTACAGCTTAAAAATATGAAGCAATCCGACGAACTGACCGTCGAAGCGATTGATGAAATTTTATCAAAAGCAAAAAAGCCGCCGAAAAGCGAACCCAAAGGCACAATTATGTTTCTTAAATACTTCCCGCCCGAATATTCCTTAAAGCAAATGGAAGTAGTAATCATCGAATTATTGACCGACTGGAACGCAAAGGGGGTGGCACAATGAAAGGTAACGAAAAGATTCGAGCATTGATTGATGCTTATATCGAAGTATGTCGTGAAAATTATGAAGATACGCAAATATTAATGGCATTGTCAGACATTTTCGATATAAATGAACTTGTGGAACTTGGGTATGCCGATTTTATTAATGAGTGCGAATATGAAACTGATAAAGAGTAAGAATGACTTGAAAAATGAATAGTCGTTGACAAGCCAAAGGGTGGGAATTTACCGAAATAGTAAATATCCTGCCCTTTGTCGTGTTTGCGATTAGATAAGCCATATATGCCCCAAAGCGTTCCTATTAAATGTAGGAGTGCTTCGGGGCATTTTTCATTTTTCAAATAAAAACGGAGGACGAGTGCATGGGATATGTAACGAAAGACCAAATCGAACGGGCGCGGCAAATAAAAGTCCTCGATTATATTCTTAAATACGAAAGCAATAACGTGAAGCGTGTCGGGAACGGCTACCGCTTGAAAGACTATGAATCCGTTGCCGTCAGCGAGAAAGGATTTTATTGGCACAGCCACGGGAAAGGCGGCAAAACCGCACTTGATTATCTTACCGATATTCGCGGATATGGGCTTGTTGACGCGGTATGCACTCTTTTAGGGGAACGCCCTTACGAACGCGGCGAAATACCGGACGACAACACGCAAACAAAACCCGTCACACCCAAAGCAAGACCGCCTACACAATCTACAACGGCAAAAGAAAAACCGCCGCCCGAAAAATCCCCGTTTGCGCCGCCGCTCCGCAACAAAGACAACAAGCGCGTAATTGCGTATTTACAAAGCCGTGGCATAGACAGGGATTTGATTATTAACTGTATTGAACGAGGTTGTCTTTATGAAAGCGTAAATTTCCATAACGCGGTTTTTACGGGCAAAGACGAAAACGGAAAAACACGCTTCGCCGCCCTGCGCGGCACGACATCAAGTTTCAAGTGCGACGCAGACGGTTCGGATAAAAGATACGGTTTTATATTGCCGCCCGAAAATCCAAGCAGCCGTGAAATTGCAATATTTGAAGCACCGATTGATTGCCTTTCGCATCATACCTTATGCAAACAGGGTTTTATCCCGCCGTTTGACGGATGGCGGCTTTCGCTCGGCGGCACAAGTATTTTAGCGTTGGAGCATTTTATAAAGCTGCACCCCGAAATCACGCATTTAATTGTATGTACAGATAATGACGAAGCGGGAGAAACGGTGGCGGCGAAAATTTCAGAGTTTAAAGGCAAATCGTCCGAGCGTTCCCCGCCTGTTAATGCGAATGATTGGAACGATATGTTGCAAGCGTTGCAAAAAGCGGAGAGAACACAAAACCGGGCGCGAAGCGGCAACGGATTAAATTTGTAAAAACATATCATTCTCTATAAAAGGGGGATTTTATACGGACGAAGTAAAAATTAGAAAAAAGGAAATAAAGATAAACACAAATCGGCAGCAATTTGATATTCGCGGAATACAAAACTGCCGATTTATGTTTAACCCAAAAACAGGAACGCTTTTGTTAGGTAAATATTATTCCGGCAAAAAAATTGTATCAAGTCATGCCGAAGAACACGGACGTATAGGCAAAGGAGAGCCATTTGACAGTTTTATTCGCGGTTGGATTGGTTACGGTGGAAAAGATACAAACGGGGTAATACATTTTGCGCCATCCATACCGAAAGACAATGTAAAAATGTTTGACGATGCTTTTTTCACACTTGAAATGTTTGTCCGTAACGGAGCGGCACAAAACACGATTATTCGGGGCTTTCCGGGAGCGTGGGAGCAACCGCTTTCCAATATCATTAATAAACCAACGCTTATGGAACGGTTGGAGCAAAAGAAACAAGAAGCGAAGGCATTTTCCCCGTCTGATAAAACGCGGAAATCAAAACACGAAAGGGGCTGATAAAAAATGTCAATGGAACATGAGCATATAAATGATAAGAACGTCGCTTTATCCGTTCGTGGTGCAAAAGTAACGGCGCGTTTACTCGCACAGGCAATGCAGGCGTTTTTGAAAAAGGCGCGTGAGCCTACTTACAAGCATGGCAAGCAAAGCCTTAAATCTCTGACAAAACAGGGCGCGAGCCTTGCCGACATTGAAATATCCGGCGACAATATCGGTTCTTTCAAGAAAATAGCGCGTAAATACAACATTGATTATTCGCTTAAACTTGATAAAGCCGCTAACCCACCGCGATGCGTCGTATTTTTCAAAGCGAAAGACAGCAAAGCATTGGAATCCGCGTTTAAGGAATATTCA
>WQYM01000242.1 GCA_009781235.1 Bacillota bacterium | reverse complement strand
TGACGACCATATCGAGTTCCTCGGCGCCGTCCTTAATTGCCTCGGCCGCCTCGAACGCTTTGACCGAGGGCTCGTTGGCGCCCAAAGGGAAGCCTATAACGGTACAGGTTTTTATGCCCGTGCCTTTGAGCTTTTTACTGACCTGCGGCACGTTGTAGGGGTTTACGCAGACGGACGCCGCGCCGTATTTAATCGCCTCGTCGCAGAACGCTTCGACGATTTCCTTTTTTGTAAACGCTTTCAATACCGTGTGGTCGCAGTATTTGGCAAGCTCGGGCATGAATGTTGCATTTGTTTCGTTGTTCTTTTCCATGTAGTTAGCTCCTATCTCTTTATTTGAATTTTGTCAACTGTTTTTTGTCTTGTATTAAGTCCTCTTTTTTAACAGCGCAAGCAAGTTTTTTGGTAGTAGTAGCAGTATGGAAACTGTGGTAAAGTGCGTAAAAGCACGAATGCTTCCCTGACCGCTTTTTCCACTTTTCCATCAGTCCCCTTGTGCGTAATGCGGTAAAGCCACGAACGCCTCTTGACCGGCTTTTCCGTCATTTCCACAAGGGCTTTGCTGTTTCTGTTCCTCGTTTCAGTCATAGCCTTCCTTTTGCGCGCCGATATTTATCATAAAACTAACCCTATCAGGCCTCGCTGCGTAAGCCATTTGGCTTCGCTTACATTCCTTCGTGCTGTTTGTATGATAAAGACGGGCGGCAGCTTTTAAAGCTTTATTACTGCCTCACTGAAGGGCTTATGGAGCTAAGCTCCTTGCCGCCCGTCCTATCGGCTATTCGTTTTGTGTCAAGCCGCCAGTAACATTTCCCGTCTGGCCGCGCCGAACACGAGTATCGGTTTATACGTTTCCCGCTTTTTAAGCAGGCTGTATATTACAGTAACGATTTTCTTTGAAACCACCACCAACGCCTGCTTTTTCTTTAACGGATTCTTTGCTCTTGTCGTCAAGTATTTGTAAAACTCTTTCATCTCAGCGTTTTGACCTACCATTGTAAACGCCATTTGATAAAGCAATGCCCGAAGATGCTTCCGGCCGCGTTTCGATATGACCGTACCGCTTTTGCTCTTGCCCGAGCTATCCTCAACCAAGTTGTAACCGGCATAATTCGATATCTGCCGCGCATTCTGAAATCTCAAAGGGTCTCCGACTTCGCCAAAAAAAGATGCCGCCGTTACTATTCCAATCCCTTTAATTCCAAGCATCTGCTCCGCATACCCCGTTTCATAAAGCCTTTGTTTCATAGATTGCGCAAGCTCTCGAAGTTGCCTTTCCAAAAGCTCCATTTCATCTAATAACCAACCGAGTCGCATTTTTGCCGTTTCCATACCATACCTAACGCCGACTGATGTTTCCGCCGTCGCCATAAGCTGACGCACCTTTTTAAGTCCCACCGTCTTTTTTACCGCTTTGTTAATCTCCGCCAACACGCCAACCTCGCCTTTTTCAAGTATTAACACAGGAAACGGGCAACTCCGCAATATTTGCCGCGACGCTTTCCCCGTCAACGGATTCTTAAATACCGTTACAATCTCAGGAAAATGCTCGTCAATTATCGCTGTTATCGTATTCTTTACTGCATTGCTACGCTTCATCACGCTCACCCGGGCATTTGTCAGCCCTCTTAACTCTCCGTATACTCCCTCCGGCAAATACGGCTCGAAATACCGTCCGTCCTTCATCAACTTTGCTATCGTCATCGCGTCTTTCTTGTCGTTCTTTGTCGGGCTATTATCGTCCAATTCTTTTGCCTTCTTCGTGTGGTACGGATTAACGCCCACCACATAATAGCCCGCTTTGAGCAAATAATCCGCTAACGCCTTCCAATAGTGCCCCGTCGGCTCCATTCCGATTATCGTTCTTTCTATCGAATTTTTCAGCACTTTCATATTGCGTATTTCCTCAATCCTTGCTATAATGCTCTCAAATCCTACCCGTATATTATTGAACCTTATCGCTTTACCGAACTCTATCCCGCGATAGTCAATAAACCGCGCCCAGTGTACTTCCTTTGCCACGTCTACGCCGATAATCAGTGTTCCCGCCGTGATTTGCTCCAACTTCCAGTCCTTTGTCCGCTTCTCCATTTGTGAAACTCCCTTGTTTTAAAATTTTAGTGCGCTTTGTCGATAGCACCACTTCAATTTTAGCAAGGGTTTTTCTTTTTCCCTATTCCACCGTTCCCTTTTTCATTTCATACAGGAATGCTTTTTTTGCGCGGTCATGCCGCTATTTTCTTTAATGTTTTATTTGCATAAGGCAGCCATGTCTTGTTGATAAAGGTCATTACGTTATCGTCGGGTCTGGCGTGCTTGTACCCGTAACATTGTAAAATCTTTTTCGATTTCAGCGAATACTCCACCGTTATAAACGGAACGTCGGGCGTCGCCGTATTGCGGACAAAAAAGATAAGCGATTCCTCGCGCACCATTTTTTGGTCGTAACCCATCTTGCCGACGCAATGATTAAGTATATCGCCCTCGCGCATCAGCTCGGCGGGGCTGCGCGCTATAACTATGGCGTAGCCCTGAAAAGGGCCCTTGTCGGATTTAACCTTTTGCAAAGAAATATACTTCTCGACAATGACGGCGAATTGCTTATACAGTT
>WQYM01000241.1 GCA_009781235.1 Bacillota bacterium | reverse complement strand
GTTAAGTTGTTGCAGCCGGCAAACGCGCCCAACCCGATCGTGGTAACCGTGCCCGGAATGACCAAAGGCTTCCACCCGACGCCAAGCTGCGTGCAGCCGGCAAACGCCGAAGCCCCGATGCTTGTCACATCGACGGGTATTATGATGCCTGTCAAGTCTGTTGCCGTTTTTGGGCTTGAAAACGCGCCGTTTCCGATTGCGGTAACCGGATAATCTGTGCCGCTGATTTTCATAGTCGGCCGGATTTCAACGCCGCCGTTAATCACAGCGGCAGACTTAAGGCCGGTAATCGTAATGCTGCCGCCCGATAAGGTCGTTGTAAACGGGGACTCGCCGTATACTATGTAATAGATTTGGCTGTCGTAAATGCGATCTGCTGTTAAGTGTTCTCCGTAATAAGCGGGATCTAGAGTATTTGGGTTATTATAGCTACGTTCGCTAATCCAGTTCTTATATTCGGGATGATATTTATATTTTAAGATCGCCGTGCCTCCCGGCTTATGGTACCAAGCGTCAGAAATATATTTCATAAAATGGAACTCACGATGCTCGTTGTTCACCGTAGTCTTTCGGACGCAAATTTTGGTTTGATACGGTTCAATAATGTCGGGGTCATATGTAGTGACATATACGTCGCCGTAACCTCCCAGCTTGTCTAAATCTTCTTTAACTAAGTAGGCTATTTGACTTATTGTATGGTCGTCCATATATTTCCAAAACTTATCATTATACTCACCCAAGACATATACTGAGTGCTCCCCGGGATTATAATAGCTGTCTGTTTTTCCAATCGCAAAAGAATAGCAGTTATAGAATTCCCAACTACTGTCCCAATCGCCGCCGCTGTCTACCCAATTACCGTTGGGCAGCACATCCATGACCCAACTATCTTGCAACGTGTATGACGATGCTTGAGCCTGCGTTGTGACGCTTGAATTTGCCATCGCAAAAAACGCCGCCGCTAACAAAAGCACGGGCAGCGACAGCAAAACAAGTAGACGTGTGTTCTTAAAGGATTTCTTTTTCATGATAGCATTTCCTCTCTTAATTTTTTTGGATGCAAAATTTAGCGACAAATATTTTTTAGAAGCGGATGGAAAACCCGCTCGATGGCAAGTTTTTATTCAATGCCCCAAACGACTCGGGCATTACTTCCGGAATCCCAATAACTTCCCCATCCCGCAGGACTGCTTGTGCGGGCTTGCACATAGATCGTTTGAGCATTCGTCCAACCAGCAAACGCGCCATAATCGATTTTTGTTACGCTATTGGGTATCATGATGCTGTCTAAAGCCGTACAGTCGGAAAACGCATATTGGTCAATTTTTACTACGCCGGAGGGAATAGTGATGTTCTTTAAAGCAACACAACCGGAAAATGCGCGGAATCCGATATCCGTTATCCCGCTGGACATAACGATGCTTACTAATGCGGTGCAATTTAAAAAAGCAGAATTATAAATACTTGTCACGTTGTTGGTCATTATGACGCTTTTTAATGCAGTGCAATCATAAAATGCGCCATATCCGATAGTCGTCACTTTTCTGTCAATTCCGTTAATCATTAGCATTTGAGGGATTGCAAAAGTGGTTTCCGTGCCGGTATATCTTGTTAAGGTGACAGTTGTGTTTTCTAAAACATATTGGGCTTCGTCTGTTTCGATAAAGTGTGTGGTTTTTACATTTTCAATAGAAGCTTTAGCATATTCTTCGGATACTTCCTGATATTCATCGCCAACTTGCGGGAAAAGGACGGACCTTATAAGCCGACCGGAAAAACTCGGCCTGCTCCCAAGAATTTCAAACACTGTATAGCCGATGATGTTGTCGCCAATTTTCAGAATAATATCAATAAACGCCGGCTCTACCGTTCCATTCGGCATCCCGTTCGAATCCCAACGAAATGAATTGCCGGGACTTACAAGAACTTTTTGAACATACTGAGTCGGATTGCCTGGTAGACCAAAAGCCCCTTTAATAACAGTACATTCAAAAACGGCATTCTCGTCCGGATGCTTCAATGTTACCACGCCCCCTGGATTATTCGAAGACGGAATTCGTGGAAACCACGAATAATCGATCATATCTTCTGTGTTGACTTCAACTATTTCCTTCTTGACCCCTTTGATTGCATCTTTCGTCGTCGCAGCCGCCGCATCCACGCCAGCCACATTAACCGTCGTGTCGATTGCCGTCTTGCCATCCGCAACAAGCCCCTCTACTATCGCCCAATTCTCCGCAGTATAGTACTCCCGTCGATCGGCGGCATATGCTTCCAGTTCCAACTTTGCCCCAGTCTTATACTCGGCAAGCGCAATCGCATTCTCTTGCGCCGTTGTCAGTACGCCGTCAACATTCCCCTTCGCCGTCGCAACCGCGGAATCCACGCCGGGCTTATCCGTCGCCGCATCAATCGCCGCCTTGCCGTCCGCGACAAATCCAAGCACCTCCGCCCACTTTTCGACGGAGTAATTATCCTCGCCCTTAGCAACGGCATAATTTTCAAGCTCCGCCTTTGCCGTTGCCTTATGCTTGGCAAGCTCGTCGCCCTGAACGCACGCCGCCAACGAAAACATCACTACGAACAAGACGACAAAGTATAGTGCCTTTTTATTCATTATTAAACGCCTCCGTGTTTTCTCAATATTATCT
>WQYM01000240.1 GCA_009781235.1 Bacillota bacterium | reverse complement strand
TTCGTGTCGGGAGTATTTTCTGAATCGCCACCCGATTTGCCCGGGCGATACATACCATTACCGGGGTATGCGACGGTTGCGGAATTGCGTTGTTTCTCCCGCACATATATAATATCGCCGTTCCGCTTGACAAATCAATAGTAAACAGCTATACTACAAGTAACGTGATAATGATGTTAATATTATTCCTGTTAATTATTGCGGAGGGATTTTCGATGGACTACGATTTCACAAGCAGGGAAAGGCAGTTCGGGCGTGTTGTTTTTGCCGTTACGCTCGATAAAAAACGCATGACAGAGCGAATCGTCATTGGAAAAAGTAACGATGCCCGTATGCGTTTAGAAAACGGCGGCGGCGAAGTTTTTTATGATGAAGTTCGCCCGCTCGGAAGTTTGCTCTTGTGTTTTGAAGCGGATAAAAAAGGCGAATGGAATAAAAACGGGATTGTGCTGCGCGAGAGTTACGCAAAAACCTTTCCGCGTGAAGCGGCTCGGTGGAAAGCGGTTACGCCTGTCGGTAAATACCTGCGGGGGAAATATGAAAACGGCGAACCCTCCGCGATATTCGCGGCTATCCGCACTTGGGAAGATTATCTAAACTGCTTTAACATGAACCACGGCGCGGATATGCTGACGGATAGATTGTCCATGCTGTACAAGCCATTTTCTGTTTATGCCGATTACAAACCGTGGCGCGATGAAGCCGCCGCCGCTCTTGCTAACGCCTTGCGTGACGGCGAATCCGGCGTTGAGTTGTGGTATCCCGTGGCAAAACGTCCGTTTGAAACGGTGGTCGCTGTTTCCTCGTTTCTGCCTGTTATCTTCTATTATCTGAATAAGGTAAATGAATGGCGATTTGTGTTTCAAGGTTGTAAGGTTTGCGGTAAAGACTTCCTTGCTCGAAGTCGTCACTATGAACTGTGTTCCGATGCTTGCCGCAAGGAGCAAGCCGTGACCGCCAAGCGCGAATATGACGAACGCGCAAAAGGTGATTGGCTCGAACAGCTTGACGAAGCGGCGTATTATTATTGGTATAACCGTCTGCGTAAATTGCGGAAAGGAAAAGCCGCCAATCCTGAAAGAGCGGCGGCGTTCAAGGTTGCGTTTGATGATTTCCGTAAAGAAGCTGTGCGGCGAAAAGCTGATGTTAAGCGTAATAAGATAAAGCAGTCCGAGTTTTCGTCATGGCTTGCGGCGCAGCAGGACGAAGCCGACAGGCTGATGGGCGAAATGGAATCATAGGTTTAATGCCCTCAACTTTGAGGGCATTGGAGATGCGTCCAAAGTTGGACACATCTCAGGTAGGCTCAAAGTTGAGCCGTCCTCGATAAACATTAAGCCCAACTTTGGGCTGATTGCGAGGGGGGTAACGAATCGTGACGGGGTGCTGCGGGATAAAACTCCCTCAGTTCACAGTCCCCAACTTTGGGGGCTGTGTTACTGAACGCAAAATTGCGCTCAGTAAAAATCGCGTTTTTAATCGGCTCAAAGTTGAGCCGGTTGAGGAAAGCCCAAAATTGGGCGCACCTCGGAGAACTCACTTTTGAGGACTCCCCAAAAATGGGGAGTCCTCACTAAGCCCAACTTTGGGTTTAGTGGAAATGGGCGCAAGGTTGCGCTTATCTCAATGTCCCCAACTTTGGGGGCATTAGATTTGCATAGGTTTTAGCTGTCCTCAAAATTGAGGACACCACGGAAAAATGTAACGGGCGCAATCTTGCGCTGGTTAGGTAACGCCCCCATTTTTGGGGTGGTTGAGGTAAGCGTAAAGCTGCGCCGTCTTTAGAGCATATTTTTTCAAAACGGTTGAAATAACAAGTGCGATATGCTATGCTAATTATGCGCCGCACCGTTCTGATTTCTTTAGCAACAGCGAGAATGTGCGGCGTTGATTATTTGTTTTATGGTGGCTATATGAAACTGATTAAAATAATAATTGATATACTTATGTTGGTTTTTGTTATCCTATCTATAATAAGATGGGACGGCGACCCTACATTTCATATTGTCGCCGGAAGCGGTTGCACATTATTTTTTGCTATTCATTTATGGTTAAATATAAAGCCGTTTAAGGCAATGACGAGAAAATTTATTAAACTCAACAAAAAAATGAAATTGCAATACGGAATTGATTTGGTTCTGATATTAGTGTGGAGCGTTGTAATTATATCTGGTTTTATTGCTTTGCCATCCTATCTGAGCGAAGTTGAAACGGCATTTAAGATTGGCAGGCTACATGGAATATTCGCAAGAGTTGGTTGTGGATTTATAGTTATTCATGTTGTTCAACACTTCAAACAAATCCTTTCGTATTTTCGACGCAAGCAAAAAAATAAGCGTGATGTTATTGAAAAAGCGGCAAACGGTTCATAACTCCGTCTGCCGCTTATGCGGTGGTTAATCGTAAATCAATTCTGCGTTGATGATTTCCTCCGCTTGTTCTCTGTCCTCGATTACCGACAAACGGTGTGCCGCCGCTTCGTCTATTTCCCGCAGGTGCGGGAACAGTTTTTCCGATAACAATAGCGATGTGTACAATATCGGGCGGTGTTCTTTCAGAAATGCCCGCCGTTTCCGTCCGTATCTGCCGAGTGGCGGCGCATCGGGCGGGTCGCTCAGTCTGACGTTCGGAATCAGATAATCGCCGCAGACTGTG
>WQYM01000239.1 GCA_009781235.1 Bacillota bacterium | reverse complement strand
TCGCCCTTTCTAACAAAGGCTTGCAGAATTTTTATCGAATTTATCTGAACCTCGACGCTGTCGGAAGTAAAGTACGGCGGGTGAAAAAACACCGTGTCGATGCGCGCGCCCCGGGCGGCAAGGCGGGTCGCGGCGGGAAGCGCGCGCCCGTCGGTTTCGCCGCCGTCGGAAAGGATGATTATGCGGCCGTTGGCGATTTTGCCCGCAGCGTCTTTCGTAAGCATCCCCTCCGCTGCCGTCAACGCGCTTGCAATGTCGGTTCCGCCTATGAAGGAAGCATTAAACGTAAAATCTTTATATGTATTAAACGCGTCGGCGGGCTTACCTAACGCGGTAACCTTGGGCGCCCCGTAACCAAACGCGACAATCCCGATTTTACTTTCGCCCTTGGCCGCCTCGTCAACGGCGTCTTTTAGGTAGCGGTCCATCGGCCTGAATTGCCCCCTAAGAAGCGCGTCGGGATAGTCGTTAGGGTACGCGCCGCGCAAAATGGCGGTACTTGCGGAGCAATCGACTAAGAACACGGCTTCGGCCGCCGCGACGGTATTGCCGTTTCCGTTACCGTTGCCGTTGCCGTTCCCGTTGCCGTTCCCGTTTCCGTTGCCATTACCGTTGCCCGTGCCTGGGCCTACATAATCCACCTTGCACGCGGAAAATACAAAAGCCGCGCATACCAAAATAAGCGCAGCTATTACGATGAACAAAAGGTTAGCTTTTTTCATATGACAAACCTCCGAAATGAAATATAAAATATGAAATATGAAATATGAAATATGAATTAAGGATAATCTGTAAGCAAGCTTCACAGCGTCATCCGCAATTCATATTTTTTATTTCATATTTCTTATTTGTATTTAAGAACCTGTTCGCATGAAATAGGAATAGCAGATTTGCGTGGATTTTTCGCGTGTAACAAGGCGTTTTGACGACAACGTGGCAGCGCCACGTTTAGGAGAAAAGACGCAGATACACGCAAAAAGACGCGGAAAGACGCATTACTATTTCATGCAAACAGGTTCTAAACCTAACTCCACACTACGGCGGCGATAATTCCGAATATGGCTAACGCGAGCAAAACGCCCATGATGACCAAGTTTACAAGCGCGGTCTTGTATTCGGGGTCGCGCTTGTTGATGCCCTTTTGGAAGATGACCGTCAAGCAACGGTACATCGCCCCCAAACAGGCGGCCGCAAAGATGGCCATACCGATAATCGCCACCGCATTGCCGTTCTCGGCGACGGAAACGAATATGCCGATAAACATAACGATTGCGCCGGCAAGCATCGCGATATCGCACGCTTGGCGCAGCCCGAACGGTATAAAATACGCGACAATCGGGTTCCTTTTCTTTTTCTTTCTCGATTTAGTTTTTTCTGACATTTGATTTATATCTCCATTGTGATTTATATTTGACTGATATTTTATATTTGAACTATGCCTAAAATATAAAACCCGACGACCAGCACCACCGCGATAATCCATAGTATGAACCAAAGAAGCTTCCGTCTTCGCGCCTCGCGGAACGAGAGCGCCAGGGGGACGATTAGGGCGATGGCGATGGCGACGTGCCGAATCCAAGCGGCGACGTCTCTGCCCGCCTTAAAGTCCACCAAAGTGTCGGCCAGCAGCCCGAACAGCCACGAGAGCGCCAGCCCGAGCCCGATTAGCATGATGGACACAAACGCGATAAGGGCTAAAAAGTCGCCCGCGCCACGGTTAGAATTTTTGGGCTTTTGGGACACGGAAAAATTCCTCCGAAATTTTTTAAGGTGCGGGTCGCACGGGAGTGCGACCCCTACGATTGCCGTGAAAGTATCTCCGACTATTTCGCAACATCACGCAACACAACCGACAACCGACAACTGAAAACTGAAAAACTGAAAACCGACAACTGACAACTGATACTTTTTAGGCGCGAGGTTGGAACTTTTGGCGAGCAGATTTTTGAGATAAAAGGCGGCGTTTTATGACAAAAGTGTACTAGCGGTACACGACTTGGAATAAAACCGACGGCTTTTAGCCAAAAAGATGCCGTTCAAAATTCCAAAGTCGCAACTAAAAAGTATGACAACTACACGCGGCTGCCGGGCTTGTACAGCGGCAGCTTACCCTCGGCGCACAACGGGCAAGCGTCGGGCTCGTAACTTGCGATTTCGATAGACAACAGCGATTCAAACGGCGCGCCGAAACTCACGCTACCTGCCGAGCGGTCCACAATCGAACCGACGGCGACGGTTTTTGCGCCCAACTCCGCGATTAAGTCCATAACCTCTTTGACGGAACCGCCCGTGGTAACCACGTCCTCTACGACGACGGCGCGGCAATTATCGGGAAGCGCAAACCCGCGGCGAAAGGTGAACTTGCCGTTTTCGCGCTCGGCAAAGACGTTGGGGAGCTTTAAATGGCGCGAAACCTCGTAGCCCATTAAAATGCCGCCGACCGCCGGGGACACCACAATATTCGCGCCGTACCCCTCAAGCTTTTCCGCCAAAGCCTTGCAAAGTTTTTCGCTGCAACTAGCGTACGTAAAAAGCTTGGCGCACTGCATGTAGGTGTCGGCGTGGCGGCCCGAGGTGAGCCGGAAGTGACCTTTTAATACGCCGCCCGTTTGATGAAAGATTTCTAAAATTTCTTCGTTGGTCATATGTCCTTGCGTTGCTAT
>WQYM01000238.1 GCA_009781235.1 Bacillota bacterium | reverse complement strand
TTGCAATTATATGGGCAATGTGCGCTATGGCATACGCGAACCTAATCGTAATTTTGAGACTACGGGACTGCATGAGGCGATTATTTCAGAAGAATTTTATAATGAGGCTCAAATTCTTATGGAGAAAAACAGTAGAATCAGCCCTACCAAGCAACCAAAAGAACAGAATTATTTTACAGGATTTGTTTACTGTGACAAATGCGGGGGACGGCTTTTATCGCACAACAGTATTACTAAGAACAAAAACGGAACTGTTTGTAAAGTCTATTCATTTTATTGCCGTAGGCGTATAATGAATGTTTGTGATTCAAAAGGTGTAACGGCTAAAAAAATCGAGTGTGCATTACTGGAATATTTTTCTCGTGTTGATGATTTTTCCGTTTTGGACGCTGTAGAATTAGCCGAAACGCACCGGCAGGCACGGCAGGACACCGAGGCTCAAATAAACACGCTTAATGAAAAAATAAAAAAATTAGACGGCAAGGAACGTGAAGTTATGAGTTTATACATAGACGGAGACATAGAATTTAAAAACTATCGGGAAATGAAGAAACAACTTGACGGCGATAGGGATTTTATACGTGCCGAGATTGTAAAATTAAAGATAACACTTGACGAGAAAGAAGAACCGAGTATATCCAAAGCGGATATTATAACAAATTTCCGCGAAAATTGGGAAAACTTGACCGACCTCGAAAAGCGACAGTTTTTAACTAAATTTATAAAAAAGATAGTTTTAGTTAACGAACCTATAGAGGGGACAAAACAAGGGCATACAGTCATTACAAGCGTTCAATTTTGCGGCGAATAAGGGGCAAAGTCGCTAATAAAAAACGATTGCTTTTTTAGACAAATCGAGATATAATATGTTAAAGTGGTTGAGTGAAGAAACTAAAGATATACCTTGATACTTCGGTGCTCGGATGCTTAGACCAGCCCGATTCGCCCGACAGGATGGCTGACACGCTGAAATTATGGGACAAGATAACGGCGGGAGCTTATGAAGTGGTAATTTCCGACGTTGTTTTAGACGAAATTTTACTATGCACCGAGAGCAAAAGAAAATATCTGCTAAACATGTTGCGTCAAATCGACTACAACCTAATGGAAGAAACGCCCGAAACACTCGCCCTTGCAAGACGATTCATCGAACATAACGTACTGACGCAAAAGAGCCTTAACGATTGTCGGCATATAGCCTGCGCGGTTGTGGCAGGGTGCGACATAATTACGTCGTGGAATTTCAAGCATATGGTAAACTTGCGAACTGTCAACGGCGTTAGAATAATAAATTTGATGGAAGGGTATAGAAGTGTAGAAATATATCCTCCGACTATGCTTATTGAAGGAGATGAATGAGATGGATAAGCCTAAGATTTCAAAGGATTTTACTGTAGAGGACATAAGGAAAATCCGAGATTATAACGGAGAGCGGCTCGCGGGTTGGTCGGATGAGGACATAATTAAAGAGACGCAAAATAATGTGAAAGAGTTGCGCGAGTATTTGGAGCGAAATAAACCGCAAAAAGTTATCCAAGTTTAATTACAGCCCTATTTTTTAATCTTTCAAGCTGATATTATGAGTGTTTTTGCGGACGAGATAGTCGGTTCGATAATGAGGTATTTGGGACAATTTTTCATGGGCATAGCGTCGGCGTTTTTGCGTCTTTTCGGAAGGAAGCCAAAACCTACAAAGCCTCCGCCCCAAGTTGATTATGAGGCGAGAAATCCGCCGGCTAACAGGAAGTTGGCAAGCGTGGAGCCTCGCGGGGTTTTCTTTGGGACGCGAGGCAGTCAATATGTTGTCAAGCCCGAAGATATGGACGGACACGTTTTAGTTTGCGGTACGCCTGGAAGCGGAAAAAGCTCGTGTATAGCCATTCCGACGCTACGACATTGGAAGGGTGCTATTTTTGCCGTTGATATCAAGGGGGAACTACACGCAAACACCAAAGAACATCGCAAAAAGATTAAAGTGTTTGACCCGCAGGGTAAGGAAAATCACTATGTTTACGACCCTTTTGTATTTTTAAACGAAAGCAAAAACCCCGCCCAAGAGGCAAGAGCAATCGCACAAGCAATCATACCTTTACCGCATGACGTAAAGGAGCCGTTTTGGATTGAGAGCGCACAAATCCTGCTGACGGGCGCGATTCTGCACTATCATCACGAGAAAAAAACCTTCATCGAAACGCTCCGCAAAATCCAAAGCCAAAACCCCCAAGCGCTAATAAAAGTTGTCACGGAAAGCCCAAACGACAAGGCGGTGCTATGCGCCAAGAGCTTTGAAGGCATGGAGGGCAAGGTTTTGGCGGGAATTTTCGCCGAAATCAGCAGAGGCATCATCGCCATTGTGACGGATGACGAAATTGTAGCGGCGTTGTCACACGAGGAAGGGAAGGAAGTTATCTCGCCTGCTGACTTAGAAAAGGGCGATGACGTGTATATCCGAATCCCCGAAGACCTGCTTAGGCAATGGAAAAACCTCTTATCCCTTATGATTAACCAATTTATCACATTTTTTGAACGCCGCAAAGAAACCCCTGATAACCGACCGCTATTATTCTTGCTCGACGAATTTCCGCGTTTGGGCAAAATCCCCGCAATAACCGACGCGCTGGCAACGCTCCGCAGTAAAAAAATCACCATCTGCCTAATTATACAAAG
>WQYM01000237.1 GCA_009781235.1 Bacillota bacterium | reverse complement strand
TTTGCGATTCTTGGGCGAGGCACGCACTATTCCTACGGAAATTCAGATTAAAAAACAATGTACTATAGCAAGTGACAGCTCGTTTTTTACTCTGTGAGACAGCCCCAACTTCTTGTGCGGAGGATATTTTAAACCCTTACCACGGGGTCGGCACTCCGTCAACAAAACGCCAGTAATTGCCCGGGCTTTGATAGGTTTCGGAATAATAGTATTTCGTCGCGGCGACTAAGGGGGCGTTATTACTGCCTGCGAAGGCAATGGCATTCCACGCCGTAAGGCTTGCCCCGCCGTAGTACACCGCGTTTAAACTGCTGCAATTGCTAAACGCGTTGTTGCCGATTTCCGTAACACTAGAGGGAATAACCACGCTTGCAAGAGCTGCGCAGCCGCTAAAAGCGAGGGGTCCGATATACACGGCGCCGGACGGAATCACAATGCTTGAAAGCGCCTTGCAGCCCCGGAATACTTCCATGTCGATGCCCGCTATGCCGTCCGGAAGCGTAATATTTTCAAGCAGTTCGCAGGCCTGAAACGCCGCCCACCCGATATATTTCAATTGGCTGCCCGGCGCAGCTGTTACGCTTGTCAACTGTTTACAATTGATAAACGCCTCATAGCCGATCATCTGCACGCTTGCGGGAATCACAACGCCCGTCAAGCTGCGCCCGCCGAACGCATGGCCGCCGATCCCCACCGTGTCCGGCCGGATATCGTCAACGACCCCAGTGGTGGCCGTCGTGCCGTACCCAAGCAGCACTTTGCCGGCATAAACGGGCCCGGCCGGTTGATTGGCCATCCATGCGGTGCCGCTCAGCGCATCCTTGCCGATAAAGATTACGCTGTCGGGAACCGTAAGGTTCGCCAAATTACTGCAATTGTTAAAGGCGCTGTCGCCGATTCTTTTTACGCCGTCGGGAATCGTAACGCCCGTAATATTATGCCGGCTGGTTAGGTTTAAAAAAGCGATGTCTGCGATTCCCGTCGTGCCGGGCGCGATAGTAATCACGGTATTTTCGGGAACCGTTCCTTTGTAGCGGTAAAGCACCTTGCCCGCATACACGAGGCCGTCCGGCTGGTTGTGATACCACGCGGAACTGCTTAGCGTACTTAAGCCGGAAATGTTTTTGACGCTGTCGGGCAGCGTCAAAGCCGTAATCGACGACCAGCCCGAAAATTCTATCACGGGTAAGCCGTTGTAGGTAGCGGGGACAATGATGTTGGCATCCGTCGCCGAGCCTTGCCTGGCCAGATACCCCATGCCGCCGTCGATCAAGTCAAAGCCCAGGCCTTGGGTGTAGTTTTCTTCCTCGCCGCCGTTCATAAAGTCGGCGATTTTAAACGCGAAAACCGCGCTGCCGGCCACAAGAAAGTCGGGCGTAAAGGTGATGACCAGCTCGTCCCACTCCGGGTCATAGCCGAGCGATTCCACCGCGTACCAGCCCGTCAGCGTTTGCCCGGCGGCGATAACCCCATCTAAGGAAGCGCCGAACAGCCCGACGGAAAAAACCGCGTAATCGGCGGCTTGCGTCCCGGAAAACTGTTTGGTGTACGCTTCAAAGCAGAGCAGCGAGCTTATGGTGACCGAACTTGCCCGGTTGTTTGTGATGGAAAAACGCACGCCTACGATGATGGAGAGCGTCTCGGGATTCCCGTCCGCCGTCTTTACCTCGGTGAATTTGATGTCGATCGAGTTTACGGTTGCGGTTTCGTTGATTCCGTAGACTGTGGCCGGCTCGGGCGGCAGAACGGTAATAGTTACCGTCGCGGTCTCCCCGCCGAAAGTAATTGTGACGGAGGTGTCGGCGGTTGTCAGCGGTTTATCGCCGTCGATAACCGTCCAGCCGGACGCAATATCGACGATCGAGTCGTCCGAATATGAGGCCTCCAGCACCAGGCCCGCATCGTCAAACGTTTCGCCCGCGGTATAAGATATTTTATCCGGCGGTGTTTTGACGGTTATCCCGACAAGCGTTTTTTCCGCCGGGGCTTCCGTCACGTCGGCTTTCTTTACCACAAAATCCGCGCTGCCGGGCAAAAGCAATTCGGGTTTAAAGGTAACGGTGAATTCGCCGCTCCAATTTTCCGGCAATTCTACCGTGAACCAACCGGTCAGCGTTTGCCCGGCGGCGACGGTGCCGTCTAAGGATTCGCCGAACAGGGTTGCACCGAACCATGCGTAATCGAGCGCCGTGCCGTTCATTTTTGCGGAAAAGCTGATCAGCGAGCTTATCACGTATACGTCGGATTGGTTGTTTTTAATCGAAAACTGCACGCCGACAAAAACGTTGCCCTCATCCGGCGTGATAAAAAATCCGTCGCCAAGCGATGCCTTTGCGTCGGTGAATTTAATTTCTATCGAGTGTACGGTTGCGGTTTCGTTTTTACCGTAGCTTGTTTTTGCGACTTCGTTCTCCGTCCACTTGGCGTACAGCGTGGTATTTCCCGTCAAGCTAAAAGGGAATTCCGCCGCTTGGATAAACAGCGCGTCGCGGTACCAGCCGCCGAATGTAAAGCCCTCGCGTGCCGGGTCGGCGGGCTTTGCGACTTGCCCTCCCGCGTCGGCCGTGAGAGGGGAGACGGACGGCCCGCCCTCGCCGGTGTTAAACGTAACGGTATATTTTGTAACCGCGGGAGGGGTGTAATCCGCCGAGCGGTATTCAAAGCGGTATCCCGGCGCGGCGAGGGCAAGGGCTTCGTCTTTTAAGGTGGCGGAGCTGAATTTGACCGCAAGCGCGGCATCGGAGAACGCGACGTTTATACCGCCGATC
>WQYM01000236.1 GCA_009781235.1 Bacillota bacterium | reverse complement strand
GCTCTGCCGCTTCCGTAGATTTGGGAAGGAAACCGTCGCCGTCGTGTGCGGGTGTATCGTCCTTTGGAACGGCGGGCGGTTTAAGCTGACCCGATTTGATTTCCGCGATTATACGCTTTGTATCGGCTATTAAAAGCGTATTATCAACAAACAAATCAAACTGTTCATCTGTGAATGCAATAATGTCGGGTAACAGTTTTTCGACCAGACCGCCGCGCTTGCAAAGGCGGTGCGTCCTCATTTTTCGGACTTCTTCCTTTTGCTCGTTTATTAACTGTTTTTTCTCTTTTTCAAGATTTTCAAGGTCTGCTAACACCTTGTCTAATCTTTCTGATACGGGTTTTCTTGCCATAATGTGCTACCTCCATAAATTTGATTTTTGGTATAAAAATACCGCCCTGCGCTTTTTGTGCGCGTGGGCGGCTTGTTTCGTTGACGCTTATTTTGTTTTAGCAAACTCGTTTAGCCGTCAATCCTTTTGTTTACTGCTTTTCTCTCTGCTTCGTTATGAACCGTGTGCCTTAAAAGAAATTATCAATCAAGTGTCGCACTCGAAAAAATGGCGGTCTGACCTTGAGAGCGGCGTAAAATCATATTCCAAACTTCAAGACGATTTTAACGAATATATGAGGGGCGCGGGGTATGATGTGGAGCGCGGCGAAAAAGGCTCAACGGCTGAGAATTTAAGCGTTATTGAGTTCAAGACACAACAGGAAAATCAACGGTTACAAGATTTGGTTTTACAGGCTATGTCGCAAAAAGAAGTGTTAGAGGAATACGAGAAAAAGATTAAAGTCAAAAAAGATTACGTTAAGGTCAGCAAACAGCTTAAAGAAATGGGAAAACCCGTCCTTATAGGTACAGATGTCAAACTAACACAAGAGGAATTTAAGGACTTAAAGGCGTTAGCTAAAAACGGTATTAGCTTGCAAGACGAGAACAGAAAACTGAAAAAAGAAATTATAGAGGTCAAGAAAAATTTTAACGCTCACGCCGAAGCTCACAATGGTTTAGTGGCTATGTATCACGATTTGCAATCTCGTTTCGATGACCTTACGGACAAATATAATCGGCTAAAAGAAAAGGCGCAGCCGTTCTTTGACGCTGTAAAATACGCGCCCGAAAAGGTGTGGGATTTTATAACAAATATATTAGGTTTGCAAAGACAGGAACAAGAGCAGGCGCGAGAATTGGAACGGCAGCAACGACAACTGAAAAAGCAAAAAAGCTATGACAGGGGCGGACGATAGTTACCGCCCCTTTGTCATACGCCGTATATCCTCTTGGGTAAAAATCTCGGGCGGGATTTGGGCGTGTATGTGTCCGTCCTTATCCTGCCAATAATTATCCCGACCCATTAAAAAATCAACGCTCACCTCAAAAAAGTCTGCAATTCCTTGAATAACCGATAAAGTCGGCTCGTTTTCGCCCGCCTCGTACCGCCGACACGCCCTGTCGGTAATTCCAATCGCCGCCGCTAACTGCGCTTGCGTTACATCTCTCGCTTTCCGTAAACGCCTTAATCTATCGGAAAAAACGGACATTTTCACCACTCCTTAAAAATTTTGAAAAAAACTTCATAAAAACACTTGACAGGACATATACTTCCTGTTATAATGTTTTATACAGGACACATACTTCTGTTATTGGGAAGTACACGTCCTAACGATAGAATAACATCAATCCGTTATTTTGTCAAGAAAAATTTTTAGAAAAAGGAGGCGGACGTACAGCGCGGCGCAAGGGCAACCAAAAAAACTGAATAAGGGAGGCAATGGTGTGAAGATACCCCAGCACGAAATCGAAAGTTTAGCCCGTTGCCTTCTCCCCGAAATGCGGAGGTATTTTGAGAGCGAGAAAGGCAAGCGGGAATTGAAAAAATGGGAGGAGGAACAGAAAGAGAAAAAAGAAAAGAAAAAATGAGTTGCGGGGGGTTAAGCCACACAAAGGCTTAACCCCCCTTAACTACCCACGAACAAAAGCCGATGGGCGTGTCAAGGGCGGCACAGCCGTTCATCTTGACCCTTGACACGCCCATCGGCTTTTGTTATTGCACCTCTGATAATTCCTTATGCGATGCTATATATAGTTAATGTTATGCGGTTGGCTACAATATGTAGATATTTTTCAAAAAAACTCTTGACATTTGTTTTAATATGCGTTATAATTAATCATAGTTCACTATATTGTGTTATAATGAACTATGATTAATAATGATTAGAGGTGCTAAACCATATGGCTGAAAGATTAATTACAATACAACAATTTTGCGATTTATTACAAATAAGTAGATCAACGATTGATCGTTGGCGCAAAGATGGTCTTCCATTCGAAAAAATTGGAGAAAGAGGGATTCGTTTACCGGAAGAAACCGCGTTAAAGTGGGTTAAAGAAAGAAAAAGTATTAAAAACAAGTAACAGCCAACTATTTCATCGCATATAAAAAATATAGGTGCTGATAATATAAATGGAAAAATTATTTTGTGAAATTATAAAAAATCTATTTACTAAAAATTCTTTTTATGTTATAATTAATTTCGAATTTGATTGAGAGGGATAAAATAATGGATACGAACAAGCCGAATAGTTATACGCCCACATATACCATTGAGGAAATAGCCAATGCTATGAACGGGCAAAAAAATGATGTTATTTCAAATAGTGTGATTGATGAAAACGCTGATTACCTTGATGTGGCGTTAATTGCATGTAAAAATAACAGTCGCAATCTTAACGGAAGACTTTTGGACAGGAGGTAGGCTTGTGATTCCTT
>WQYM01000235.1 GCA_009781235.1 Bacillota bacterium | reverse complement strand
TTTTAAAACCTTTTCAAAATGGAGGCTTCCGTAATGGCGATTTATCATTTGAGCGTCAAAATTATCGGGCGCGGTTCGGGGCGGTCGGCTATAGGCTCGGCGGCATATCGGGCGGGGGAAAAGTTGCGCTTGGTCGAGAAAGCGGCGTATCGGGCAGGCGCGGAACTGCGGGACAAAGACGCACAAATGACCTACGACTACACCAAAAAGCAAGGTGTAGTACATAAGGAGATAATTTTGCCCGAAAACGCGCCGCCCAAATATGAAGACCGTGAAACCCTATGGAACGCCGTAGAAAATCGCGAAAAACGCAAAGACGCACGGCTGGCGCGAGAAATCGAGATAGCTTTGCCAACAGAGCTAGACTTGCAGGAGCATATTGAGCTTTTGCGGGAGTACGCAAAGGAAAATTTTGTTGAAAAGGGCATGATTGTTGATTTCGTCATCCATAATAACGAGGGCAATCCGCACTCGCACATAATGCTCACAACCCGCCACGTCACGCCCGAAGGGTTTGGAAATAAAAATCGCGATTGGGATAAAGAAGAAAATCTGTTAATTTGGCGCGAAAACTGGGCGAAAATTAATAATCGCAAGTTTGAGGAAAAGGGGCTGGTTGAACGCATAGACCATCGCACCCTTAAAGCGCAAGGTATAGACCGCGAGCCGACAATACATATGGGGCATGAGGCTTGGGCGTTGGAGAAAAAGGGCATACGAACCGAGCGCGGCGACTATAACCGTGAAGTACAACGCCGCAACGCAGAGCGCGGAGCACAAAAAACCGAGCAGGAACAGGAAATCACATCGCAGACTAATAATGACTTGAACGCGTCGAAAAATAATCACGGTGATGTTGAGCGTAAGGCTCTAATGGCGGCAAAGCGCAATCTGCGCGAGTTAGAGCAACATCTCAAAGACGAAAAAGCCACCCAAATCGTCGAAAAATTACAGGAGCAACGCACCGCCCGCGAAGAAGCCGAAGAAATCGCAAAGCCCATAAACGAGCTGTGGGACAATTATATCCCCCTCGACAAAGAACTATACAACTTTAAAGAAACACTAGAGGAAGTTAATTACCACCTGCCCTCTGTAACTTTCCGCGCCGAGAGCATTGACGAACACATTAAAAATATAGAAACGTTACAAAACCAGTGCTCAATATTGCGGCAACGGCGTAAAAAAGCGCACCTTTGGGAACGACAACTCAAGCAAGATTTGGATAAAGAAATTGAAAATGCAGAGTACAAGCTCCTCGTTTCACGTGCAAATTTCAAGGTACGCTATGGTATGACACCCGAACAAGCCCCCGAAGAAATCAAGCGTCTTGAAGAAAAAATCAAAGAATTTACGGACAAACGCAACCAAGCCGAAAAGATGATACCCGAAATTTCAAAGGAATTAGACAATATAGAGAAAGAGTATCAGCAACAAAAGCTACTTGCCCAAACGCGCCCCGATTGGGAGCTGATTGAGAAAATGTTGGAGCGATGGCAAAAACCGCCCGAATCCGTCCGTGAACGTCTGCGCCACGAGCGGATTAACAATCGGCTTAACTTGATTACGGATGAAAGTGTCGAAAAAATCATGAGAGAAATGGAACGCGAGCACGCACAAGAAATGCGCGATTCTTTGGCACGTTCCCTTACGGAACGAGTAAGAATCCGCGAGCGTGAACGGGAACGTAGCCGCGAACGTAACCGCAACCGAACAATCGAACGAAGCCGCTAAAATTGAGAGCGTTGAAAAAAACCAAATAAAACGCCAAAAAATATTGGACTTTTTAACGGATATATCATACAATAAGGTTAATAGATAAAGGATTGTTTTCCAAAATATGGTAATTCTTAAAGCCGACCATGGTTGGATTTAAGAAAACCCATACAACGCTAAAACCAGTGCAAGACAAGCGTTTCAGCGTTTGACAAGTTGCTTCAAAAGAATATTTGTCCACCCTACTAAATATACATTAATAAAATATTTAGTGCGGGGTAAAATTATGGATAATGGAAAAGAAAAGATAACACTACCTGAAGAATTGCAAATACAAATGTTAGAATTCTTTTTAAGGACATCCATTCCAAGAAGTAAGAAAAAAGACAATCCTCTATCAAATAAAATTGAGGAGGATAAAACACAATGAAAACGGGCATTTATGTAAGAGTATCAACTGAGGAGCAAGCGCAAGAGGGTTTTTCTATCAGGGCGCAGGAACAGAAATTAAGGGACTACGCAAGGATTAAGGAATGGATTGTTCATGATGTCTATATTGATGAGGGCATAAGCGGGAAAAACGTATCCGAAAGACCCGCCGTTAATGGGTTAATAAAAGACATAGAAAAGGGAAAAATTAGAAATGTATTGGTGTATAAAATCGACAGACTAACACGCAGTACACGAGATTTAATTAATTTTGTTGAACTGTTCGATGAATATGGTTGCACATTTAATTCTTTGTCAGAAAGTATTGACACCGAAACAGCTTCGGGCAGAATGTTCCTCAAAATCATAGGAATTTTTGCAGAGTTTGAAAGAGAAAATATTATCGAAAGAACTAAACTCGGCTTTGAAAGAAAAGTAAAAGAAGGCTACACTTTAAGCGCAAGAGTGCCAAGCTATGGTTACGAAAGAAAAGACGGCGAAAAAATACAGCAAATCAATGAAAAGGAAGCACAAATAGTTAGAGAAATATTTTCTATGTACCTCTATAACCATTTATCTTATTTAGAAATAGCCCGAGTATTAAATTTAAGAAAAATACCCACAAAAGAAAAATCCGTTTGGCATTCAAGAAC
>WQYM01000234.1 GCA_009781235.1 Bacillota bacterium | reverse complement strand
GTCATGAGAAGATCGCCGCGTTGAATTTTCCCGCCGCGGTTTAATTCATCCAGGGCAATTGGTATTGAAGCCGCCGAAGTGTTCGCGTATTCTTCAATATTCATGAAAAATTTTTCTTCCGGAATTTTCAAACGCTTTGCCGCGGCCTGTATGATTCTCGCGTTTGCCTGATGCGGAACAATATAGTTCACTTCATTTATTGTGACGCCTTCCTGTGCAAGGAGTTTTTCAATTGTTTCTGTCAGGGCCTTTACCGCGAAGTTGTATACCGCCTGGCCGTTTATTTTTAATTTTGCGTTTCTTTCCTTTTATGTAAAAGATTTTGCCATTATGTCCACTCGCTACCATGACATCTATACTATCTATTACTAAAAACGTCTGCAAGTCGTCAAAAGAAAACGTCATACCACTGGGATGATTATGAACGAAAGCATATTTATTGTTCGTATTAGCAAGAAAGTCAAAAAAATCGTGCCCACCGACAGCATTCTCCATTCCCTTTTCTTGATAATCCCATTCGCCGGTTTTGATATTTACAAGTATAAGAAATTCGCAAGAGCGTTTGTCGCCTTCTTTTGCGACTTCCAAACAGGCATTGGATATGCTTTCGTTGACCTTTGCGGTTAAGCCGTTTATATTTACTTTAAAAGTAGCATTTTCATTAAATGGCGCGATATTCGCTCCAAAGTCCCTTAACATTATTATCACCCGTCTATGTTCATTATATAACTTTTTAGTTAGATTGTCAAATGTAATTTTCAGTGCAGTTGTGTATTCGCGGAGAGGTTTGGCGTAATATCGTTATTTTTAGCGGGTGCGTTCGGGTTCTTGTTCGCGTGTGCGGTCTTTGGTGCGGTTTTCTCTTTCGAGTTGCTTTATTTGGGCTTGCTCGATTTTACGCATGAGGTCGTTTTTGTTGGGGCTGTTGATGAGTTCGTCCCATTTGTCGATATGGGCTTGGGTAGCTCGGACAAGAGATTTTTCAAGGGATTGACGTTTTTCAGGGGATAAGTTGGGGTCGGGGAGCTGTTTGTCAATTCGGTTTTTTAGACCTTGCAGGCGCATAATTTCATTTATGAGTTCTTTGTCGCTGTTCTCCAGTATAATTTTATGAACTTCGGCGGCGGTTACACCATGCTGAGCGAGGGCTTCATAGAGCTTAGTTTGGGAGTTTCGCAGAATGTCTATAATTTTTTCAAGCGAAGGATTTTGATTATTTTCGTTAGATTTCTTATAAAAATTAATATCCCTTTGCAAGGATTGGAGAGTTTTTACATGAGTACGCTTGTCCTTTTCATCCAACGCCGACACACTCCTACTCATACCCAAATTGACGGCGATTATCAGACCGTAACAATTCGTTAAACATCTCAATATTTAACCTCTCAATTATCACGACTGCCGAATCATAAAACCTCATATTGCTTAAAGCATCTTCATACCTATCTTCTATATCATAACGCCCATAATGCTCGGCAAGTTGAAATATACAATCTTTTATTTCATACGTCTTCTTCCAAATATACCACGCCATAATGCAGACTGCACTAAACCAAACTACCGCATACCCGACAAGCACCATCATAGGCGGCACGCCCAATATAGCGGGAATTACCAAAGCGATTGCGTCACCAAATAACGATATAGGCGATGTAAAATCTAAACTGACGGGCGACCCAACCGCCACATTTAAAAGAACGACGGCGACTGTCAAAACCAAAGGAAACAAGATTATACCCCAACCTATAAGGTAATTTCGTTTTGCAAATTCTTTGATTCTCGTGCCTATTGCGGCTTTTGGTCATAATGTTTAGTTTTTTTATGAATTGATTGGTGAAGAAAGGCGCGTAGATACCTAAAGTTATTATCACTAAAAATTTGATAGTGTTATATGCCGGATTTGGTTTAATGTATGGATGGGAATTATTCACTTGCATATATCCCCCGAAACCTTCTATGTAGAACTAACTTGTGCTTTATTTAAGTAATACGGCGTTTTTCGCACTCGGCAAAAGTTTTTGGGCAGAGGGTATAGGAGGATTATTTCTTGTAGGGTGGCGAATTCTTCGGGTTTGATTATGCGTTTTTCATAGTCTTGTGAGGTCTGTGTGCCGTACCCTGTGGGCGCGCCGATGTAGGGGTCAAAATTTTGCGATTCGGAATTACGAATTTTCTCATAAGTGCCGACGAGTTTTGAAAAGTATTCTTGTGTGTTCGCGTCGGTCGCACCTAAGACGGCTTTGTAGGTGCATGTGTCGGCGATAACTTCCTGCGCGTCGTGCCCGTATATCATTTTAAGTTGGGCAAGGCTTTGAATTATTAGACATATGGTGATTTTTTGGCTACGCAAAACGGCTAACGCGTCGGTTATGTCAGGAATTTTGCCCAATCTTGGAAATTCATCAAGCAAAAACAATATCGGACGGTTGTCAGGACTTTCGGAACGCTTTTCAAAGGCTGTGATAAATTGATTGACCATGAGAATTAAAAGATGTTTCCACTGGCGCAGTAGGTGATTGGGGATTTTGACGTATATGTCCACACCGTTTTCTAAGTCCAAAGGCGAGATTGTTTCTTTATTTTTCGTGGGTGATAGGGCGCAAACAATGTCATCATCGGTTATTAGTGTTGTAATGCCTCGGCTGATTTCGGCGGAAATTCCTGCTAAAACTTTGCTGTCCATGCCGCCAAAGGTTTGGGCGCATAGTTGGGCTTTGTCAAATGAGCTTTCGGAGACGATTTTTATTAGGGCTTGGGGGTTTTGGCTTTGTATTTTGCGGAGCGTTTCTATAAAGGAGCATTTGGCGTGGTGGTAGTGCAGAATTGC
>WQYM01000233.1 GCA_009781235.1 Bacillota bacterium | reverse complement strand
GTGCGGTACGTCGAAATCCGGCGCGTTAAAAATTTGGATTCGGACGCGTGCGTCATTGCGGACTCTTCTTACCTTTTGTGCGAATGGAACCTGTCGCCGGACATCGCGGTGAATCCGATGAATTGCGCGTGCTTTGATAGGCGCGGCAAATTCTTGGGTTATGTGCGCGACATCGAAATTGACGAGAAGCGCCGGGTGCAAACGATTCAAATTGCAAGCATGGCCGATAACGGCGGGTCGCCGGGGACGGCGGCTCCTACGGGAACCGCTTTGGCCTTCTCTCCCGCGCGGCTTTTGTCTTACTCCGACTATTTGCTGATTTTTAGCGATTCTGGAAAACCTATGAGAAGGCTCGCAAAAAAACGCGTACGCGTTCCTAAGAACGCGGAAAGTATCCGGGTAAAGGTGCACGGGGGCGCAAATGAGGAGCTAGGAGTGAGAAGTGAGGAACGGCGGACGAATTTTGGCGTCAGCCCCGTAGGGGCCGCACTTCAGGGCGGCCCGCACACAATAAACAACGTCGGTTCCGGCGGCTTGCCCGGGACGGCCCCTACGGGAAGCGGCTTGCCCGGGAGTGCGGCTCCTACGCCGAACTCCTCCGACATTTCTCATTCCCCACTCCTAAATCCTAATTCACAAGCGCACGCCGCTTCCCTGCCCTTTCGCGTCCCGCCGGAAAACACGCAGGTTTCGCGCACGCCGCAAAAAGAGCCGCCGGGCACTCTTCCTTACGCCTTTTTACTGGGGAGGGTTTTATCGCGGCCAATATGCGCCGACGGGGGAACACTTTTGGCGGCGGCGGGCTCCGTCATTTCCGAAAAAACGATTCAAGCCGCTAAAAGCTGCGGAAAATTAGTGCATTTGGCGCTGTACGCGGATTAAAGGCTTTGAAAATTCTTTCGTTCATGGCGCACCTTTTCGATGTTTCTACCGACTATATTTTGGGGCTTGAGGATTAGTAATTATGCTCCGCTAAATATTCTCCCAGCGAAAACTTCTCGTCCGCAATTGCCAGCTCGCTTAACCGATTGCCCCACGGGTCAACGGCGACGCGGGCCTTAAAGATTTGCGGCTCGACTAAATACAGCGCGGCAATTAAATCGTACACATAGCTGTTGTCGGAGTGGCGTGCATCCTTCAATTCCTTGGCGCGGTTGACCAGCCTGCACAGCAGGCTGCCGCCCCGGATTTTTTCGCCCGCTAAATTGAATTGTCTGACGCGGCAGGTGTCGAGCGTAGCAATTTTATGCGGAAATTTTACCTGCGCGGCTAGGCTCTCAGGATCCAACGCCTGATTAAATTCCATCCCGAGATAATTCGGCTCCGCGCCCACTACCCCCGCCATCATCACATGCTCGGCGCCCTTTACGCTTTTAAACCGCTTAATTACGTCGAGCGAGACGGTACAAGGCCCTAGCGATAGGATAACAGCGGATTCCGGGAGCGAATTGAACCACTGCGCATAAGGAATCGCATCGGTTTTTGCGGACGCGGAAAACAAATCGCCCATGCCGTCCTTTCCATGAATTGAGGGCAGGAACACATGCTTTTGGGGGAAATCGTCGGTGCTAACCAGCCTGACCGGAGTTGACGGAGAGAACGAAGCGGTTGGGCTGATACTAAAACGCCCCTCTCCTTTTCTGTCCACTGTCCATTGTCCACTGTCCGCTTGCGCCAGCAATTTGTGCGCGTTACTTAGCGAGCGCTCTGCGGGCACGTTGCCCGCGATGCAAACGACGTCGATGCCGTCAAAGCGGTCGGCGTGCCCCAATAAGTAGACAAGTGCGCACGCGTCGTCTAGGCCGTAATCGGAAAAAATGATGAGTCTTTTTTTCATAATCCTATTTTCCTTTAAAAAACCGATTTCTTTTCAGTTTTCACTTGTCGCAGGCCATTCACCCTGCACTCAGTACAAGGTGAAGGTAAAGGTCGTCCCCTTCCCCAGCTCGCTGCTCACCGCAAGCTCGCCGCCCAATGCGCGGGCAATAGACCTTGCGATGGCAAGCCCCAAGCCCGTTCCGCCCGATTCGCGCCCGCGTGCCCGGTCGCAGCGAAAAAAACGGTCGTAAATGAGCGGCAAATCCTCATTCGATATGCCAATGCCGGTATCCGCAACGGAAATTTTGAGCGCGTCGCCTTTAAGCCTGCAACGAATCGTGATTTCGCCGTTTACGGGCGTGTACTTTACGGCGTTGTCCGTTAAAATCCGCACAAGCTTTACCAGCAGGCTTTTATCGGGGTCTAAAATAATTTCGCCGCCGCCCTCGTAACGGATGCGGTGCGCGGTATGAACCAACTGGGCTCCTTCGGTAATGGCGCGCAAGGTTTCGTCCACGTTGAACCTTGTTTCGTTCATGCTGATTTCGCCCACCCGGGCCAATAGCAGCAGTTGGTCGATCAGCCGCTGCATGTTTTCGGACTCTCTGACGATGGCGTCGATGCCCTCGGATAAAATCTTTTCGTCGGACTTGCCCCAGCGCTTTAATAAATTCGCGTACCCGCCGATGACCGAAATCGGTGTTTTTAGCTCGTGGCTCGCGTCCGCGATAAAGTTTTCCTGCCGCGAAAAAGTAGTCTCGATGTTTTCGAGCATTCCGTTGATCAGCCCCGTCAGCTTGCGGAGCTCGTCCTGCGTATCGACGGGTTCAAGCCTTTTTGATAAGTCTTCTGCGGTGATTTTTTCGATGCCCTCGGAAATGCGGCGAATCGGGTCTAACACCATCGAGGAAATTACGCCCGTCAGCGCGGCGAAAATAATGACCGCTAATGAGACGATAATAGCGGAGGTGACGAGAAGGCGCGAAACAAATTGCCTTCCCTCCTCCGTTTGCCCGATATTAGAAGCGACCGACTGCACCGTAAAAACG
>WQYM01000232.1 GCA_009781235.1 Bacillota bacterium | reverse complement strand
TTGTGAATCCATAGAAATCGTTATAGCCGATACTCGACACGCTGCCGGGTATCGTAATATCGGTAAGCTTGACGCAGTTAGCGAACACGTCGCTCCCGATTTGCGTTACGCCGTTCCCCAGCGTGATGCTTGTGAGCGCGTTGCAACCCTCGAACGCCTTATCGCCGATACTCAGCACGCTGTCCGGTAACGTGATGCTTGTAAGAGCGCTGCAGCCGGCGAACGCAACCGCTCCGATACTTAATACGCCGGAGGGGATCGTGATGTTTGCGAGCGCGCCGCAATCACGGAACGCCCACTCGCCGATATTTTTCACCCCGTCGGGGATAATGACGGTTTTTACAAGTTGGGTGAAACTCCTTGCGGTCAAATCCGGATTATAATTCCACGTTACCGATAAGCTTGTGCAACCGGAGAACGCGGAATCGTCGATGTCCGTCACGCTGGAAGGGATTGTGATGCCCGAAAGAGAGGCGCAATAGGCGAACGCGTTACTGCCGATGCGGATGATCCCGTTCGGAAGGGTGATGCCCGTAAGGGCGCTGCCGTAGAACGCGTTGTCGCCGATGCTTACTACCGGCTTGCCCTCGTGCAACGACGGTATTACCACTTCGCCCGCGTCGGCCGCCGCGCCGGAGCGTATCGTTACCTCGTACGCCGTGCCGTCATTGATAAGCGTATACACCAAGAGCGGCTCCTCCGCCTTTATAGTCCACTTGGCGTACACCGTTACGTTTGCCGTTATTCCGGTTAAGTTTAAAAACGATTCGCTAAAAGTCACATTGTCTAAAAACCAGCCCGCAAACGTGTAACCCTCTTTTTGCGGGTCGGCGGGCATCGCCGCGCCGGCCTTTACCTCTACCGTCGCGTGCGTTGCCCCGTCCGCCATAAAGGTGACGGTAATGGCGTCGGGCGTGCCTTCTCCGGCGGGCGCCCACTTGGCGTATACCGTTACGTTTGCCGTTATTCCGGTAAAGGAAGTGAACGCCTGCGTGAGCTCCGCTTCGTCTAAAAACCAACCGACGAACGTGAAGCCCTCTTTTTGAGGGTCGGCGGGCATCGCCGCGCCGGCCTTTACCTCTACCGTCGCGTGCGTTGCCGCATCAACCCTAAATGTGACGGTAATCGTAATTTCATCGGTTTTTCCGTCGTCAGCTTTGCCGTCACACGCCGAAACAGCCAGCGTGCACAAAAGGGCGAGTATTGATAATAATGACGTCCTGCAAAATCGTTTCATGAATATGGCTCCTACGCATTTCAATTTTCGGGTATGTTTCGCCACAGTATATCGCTTTGTTTTTCTGTTGTCAAACGAATAATACAAATAATGAGTACCGTATTATGTTGACAATAAACCGGAATTTACGGTATATTATGAGAAGTCGAGCGCCGCGCGAAAGTTTTTTAGGTTTCGAATACATATTACGCTTCGTTCGCCTAAGGAGAGCCCATGCTGCCTATTTTAGAGTTTGACAAAAACAATTTAAAAAAACAGAAAGTGTTCGCGCGCAGGAATACGCACCCGATGCATATGGACGAAATGAACGAAAGCGTCCGCGAGATTATCGCCGAGGTGTGCCTAAACGGCGATAAAGCGCTGTTTGCGTATACCAAAAAGTTTGACGGCTACGACTTAAACGCGCAGAATATCCTTTTAACCAAGGAAGAAATGCGGGAAGCCGTGAATCAAGTCCCGCAAGAAACGCTTTTAGCGATGCGCAGAGCCAAAGAAAACATTACCGCATATCACCAGCGGCAATTAAAAGCGGACAATTTTGCAACCGAAAACGGCGCGGGGACGGGCTTTATGTACCGCCCCGTTTCCCGCGCGGGGATTTATGTTCCGGGCGGTAAAGCCGCATACCCGAGTTCCGTCCTCATGTGCACAATTCCGGCGGTGGTTGCCGGCGTAAAAGAAATTATTATGGTGACGCCGCCCGGAAAATATTTAAACCCGCTGACAATCGCGGCGGCTTATGAGAGCGGCGTTACCAAAATATTCCGCGTCGGCGGGGCGCAAGCAGTGGCAGCGCTTGCCTACGGAACAAAATCCGTTCCGCGGGTAGACGTTATCGCGGGCCCGGGCAATTATTTTGTAACGGAGGCAAAGAGACAGGTTTTCGGGCAGGTGGGAATCGATATGCTGGCAGGCCCCAGCGAAATCTTAATCATCGCGGATTCTACCGCAAATCCCGAATTTATCGCGGCGGATATGCTGAGCCAAGCCGAGCACGATGAATTAGCACAAAGCATTCTATTGACAACGGATAGGGAACTGGCCGAATGTGTAAACCTTGCGCTTGAAAAACAATTAAACCGGCTGCCGCGCAAAGAGATTGCCGGGAAATCACTCCAAAAGTACGGGTCAATCGTTGTATGCAAAAACCTTTCCGACGCCGCCCTGCTGTCGAACCGCGTCGCTCCGGAGCATTTGGAATTGTGTGTCGCAGACCCTGAAAAGCTGCTAGAAAAAATTCAAAACGCGGGCGCGGTATTCATCGGCAACTATTCCCCGGAGCCCTTGGGTGACTACTATGCGGGTACAAACCATGTGCTGCCTACCACCGGCACCGCGCGGTTTTCGTCGGGCCTGGGCGTTGATACCTTTTTAAAGCGCATCAGTGTAATCAATTATACAAAAGAGGCGTTGTCGGCCGCAGCGGACGACATCATCACTTTAGCCGAAACCGAACAGCTTTCTGCCCACGCCGAAAGCATCCGGGTTCGGCAAAATGATTGTTAAATGTCATCGCGTTTCAATAAACCCATTTATTTTTTCCACTATCTCGTCAAAATCGCTGTGCAATAAATGTTCTGAAATTGCGCCGAGCAGTTCTTCGGTTTGCTGCGACCATGCCGTTTTGCAAAG
>WQYM01000231.1 GCA_009781235.1 Bacillota bacterium | reverse complement strand
TATACACATGGGGATTTTGGGTTCGATATTCATATTCATAGGTTCAAACTCCTTTGCTACAATAGATTTACGGTGACGACGCGGTAGCCAGCCGCGAAGTATCCGCGCTTGTTGTTTAAGCCATAATAAGAGGGTAATTGGTCTGACGAACCTCCTTTGGGACTTTCGCGTCCGCACAAAAAACAGTCAGCCATCCTCTTATTGCGGCGTTCGATTAGAGCAGGTAGTTCCGCCCTAACAGGGTGCGTTCGTGTAACCAAGCAAATAGAATAGGCAATAAGCAGCGAACTTTTGGTTCGCAAGGATGAGTCGCCGATTACAAAATCTATTTTTAAGGGGTTCTAACATGAACGCTGTTGGCATTGACGTTTCAAAAGGTAAAAGCAAGGTTGCGATTATCCGGTCTTTTGGGGAAGTTGTCGCCAAACCTTTCGACATCATGCATTTTCCTGACCAGTTGGCTGAACTGGCAGAATATATTCACTCTCTCGAGGGTGAATCAAGGGTAGTAATGGAGCATACCGGCAAATACTCCGAGCCTATCGCCAATTTTCTTTGCGGTGCCGGGATTTTTGTCTGCATGGTTAATGCGAAGTTGATTCATGATTACGGTGGGGATACTATTCGCCGCGATAAAACAGACAAGGTTGACGCATTGAAAATCGCCGGGTTTTGCCTTGACAAGTGGGCGAAGCTTTCACGGTACGAGCCGACACCGGATAATCGTAGAATGCTGAAAACCTACAACCGTCAACTGAGCGAGTACACTAAAATCAAAACCATGCTGAAAAATAACCTCATTTCATTGCTTGACCAGACCTTTCCCGGAGCCAACGAGCTGTTTTCAAGTCCTGCGCGTGAAAAAGACGGACACGAAAAGTGGATTGACTTCGTCGCGGCTTTTCCGCACTGTCATTGTGTTGCGTCGCTTTCCAGAGAAAGGTTTGCGGCGAAATACGAGAAATGGTGCCGTAAAAACAGGTATAACTTTTGCCCTCACAAAGCTGCGGAAGTTTATTCCGCCGCTCTTAACTGTCTGCCGACACTACCGAATAACGATTTTGCCACGAATCTCATCATCCAAATGGTGAACCAATTGAACAACCTTTGCCAAACCGTCGCGGGCGTTAAGGCTGAAATGAGCAATCTTGCAATTGCTTTACCGGAGTATGACACGGTTTTTGCCATGCACGGCGTCGGCAAGACTTTAGCTCCGCAACTTATCGCTGAAATTGGCGACATTAACTGTTTTCCCAAGCGTTCATCATTGGCGCGTTTTGCGGGAATCGAACCGCCATCAAACCAATCCGGAACTTACAATCAGCACTCCCGTCGGATTTCAAAGCAGGGCTCTCCGCATTTGCGAAAGGCTTTGTTCCAGGTGATGTGCTGCGTTTTACAAAACAGCAACTTAAATGAACCAACATTTCAATTTATTGATCGTAAGCGTTCCGAAGGCAAGCCGTACAAGGTCTATATGATTGCCGGAGCTAACAAATTTTTGCGAATTTACTACTCCCGCGTCAAAGAATGCATTGAAAAGCTGGAAAAATCAGACATTCTGCTCGAACAAACGGCATAAGCGGTTAATTTATCGGGGATAATAGCCTTGTCCGTAAGCAGGATAGGGCAACGGTGGAGACCGACCCGAGCGGCTATGCGGGCCTCGCAATACCAATAGCGGAAGAAACCGCCGCCCGCATTTGTTGATACGGCTTATTACGCCATCTATATCAGCTTGGGAGCGGTTTTTTCATGCCGTCCGCTCTTGGGATGCGAGCTAAATGCGGTAAACTCACCTTCGTCCAATCGTAAAAAATTACGATTATTGCGAGGGCTTTTGTGTTGCATTTTTTACACAGCTTACACTTTCCAAATATTACCTGCCAAAATCTTCACTTTAGGGCTTGACTTTTATTAGCAGGTTTTTTATTTTTCATTGGTATACCATTTTTGCAGATTTCCTGTTCTGTTATATCCTTCGCTTCGCTGAGGAACAGGATAAAGCCGTCTATATCCTCAAAGGTCAGATTGAACGCGCTGCAGATGTCTTTTACGCATACAAGCTGCTCCGGCGTAAATTTTGACAGGCATTTTACGGTGTCCGCCACGTCATACCACGGTATATTGGCGTCCGGCGTTACGCCGAAGGATGAACGATAGGCAAGGACTTTTTCATCGTCGTAGTTATAGCCGCGTTCGTTGAAGTGTTTTGTCCTGTCCGCGAAAATTTTGATGTTACCACAGTCTATCGGTATGGGAATCGGTATCCATACCGGCTTTTCATTGCCGCAGGTAATGAGGGCGTTTATTAAAGGTTTCATCAGCTTTTCTCCTTTCCAAACCCCATTTTGAAATTCACATAGCCGTCCCGTTCCCCGCCGCGCGGATTGGCGTCATCAAGGATAACCATTGCGTCGTAGGTTTTTCCGCTCTTTTCGGAATATAGCCCCTTTAATGCAACACGCCCGTCTTTGAGCAGGGCGGTAACGATGGCGGCGGTCAGTTTTTTCCTTTTCGCCGTCCAAAACTTTGAATCCTTCCACAGCTTAAAGCCGCAGAAATGGCTGTCACAGAAAAAGCCCTTTGCGGATTCGCGCACGGAGGATCTACAGCGCGGACATGAGCCGAGCGAGGGGCTGTCGTTTTACCTGCCGCCGAACAAGGCGGCAAACTCCGGTTTCGGCGTACTATTTTCTTTAACGATTGTATTGATAAACGCCGTGATGCCGCCCATAAACTCGCTGTCCGGCAATTCGCCGCGCTCCACCTGTTTCAGTTTGTTTTCCCATTCGGCGGTCAGCATGGGAGAAGTCAGCGCGTCCGGCAGAATGGCGATCAGATTTTTACCTTTGTCCGTAGGAATAAGGTTCTTTTT
>WQYM01000230.1 GCA_009781235.1 Bacillota bacterium | reverse complement strand
TTAGATTTGTCCGACGATGATACCAGAAATTTTTTTAATTTTTCAACGACACACGATGCGTTTGTGAACCTTGTTAATTGTAATAACATCAACGGAGTAGCCTTGAGACGTTCTTCGCGTGAAGTCGTCGACGGAAAATTTACAACGAACTATTGGGATGTGCATTACTTTGTAAAAGCGCCGGATATCGTGTTTATGACGCCCCCTTCGCAAGAGGAGCTTGCCCTTGCGCAAACGCAAGGCGTCGAGCTGACTATAAAGCCTGTATGCTACGATTCTTTTGTGTTTATTACACACAAGGACAATCCCGTCGATAACTTATCGACCGAGCAGGTTCAAAAAATCTATTCGGGCGAGATTACGAATTGGAACCAAGTCGGCGGCCACGATGAGGAAATCACGGCGTTTCAGCGGGAAAAGGGTTCGGGTAGCCAGACGGCTATGGAAGAGTTGGTAATGGCGGGGTTAGAGATGATGGACGCGCCGGAGGGGTTGAGGATCGGCGGAATGGGGTTCATGATTGATAGGTTTACCGCAGAATACCAAAATGCACCCGGAAGTATCGGGTATACCTACAAATACTATATCGACACGCTATATAAAAGTCAGGATATTAAGGTGCTTTCAATCGACGGGATTGCGCCAGATAACGAAAACGTGCGCAACATCTCGTACCCCTTCGTTGTGCCGTATAACGGCGTAATCCGCAGCGCCGATGCGAATGGAATCGGCGGCAAATTCTTAGATTTTGTATTGTCGGAGGAAGGTCAAAAATGCGTCGCGCAGGCGGGATATGTTTCCGTTCTGTCTGTGCAATGAGGGTAAAATTTATGAATAGCAACAATAAATCAAAACGGTTCATCTTTTTTTCGTTGATAATCACGGTAATCCTTTTTGCGTTGCCTGCATTGTTATCGGGGTGCGGCGATAAAGAGGAGGAAGAAGTGGCGGTAGCGAGATTCATCACCGTTGATACGTCTAAAACAAAAACCGTGTTTGCGCTTGGTGACGAATTCAACTACAAGGGACTGATTGTTTCCGCGCTTTTTAGCAAGGGCGATGCATATTTCAATAATTATTGGGAAGAAACCCGACTAATTGACCAGTCGGATTTTCGAGTGGATGAATTCAATTACAACCCGGATAAAATTGGGCAGTACGTTATATATGTAACGTATAACTGGGAAGATAGGTCGCTATGCCAATCATACTACCTTGTTGAAGTAAGGAACGCATAGTCTTTGCATAATTTACCAATTTTTTGTTTCTTAAAGGGTAATAGTAACCTTTAAGAGGCGCGGCTGCGCCGCGCACCGTGCGCTCACGCGCACGGGCGGTGCTGACGGGCGCGGCTGCGCAACGCTGCCCGATTTCCGCACCGCCGCTGTTGTGCACTAAGACGCGGTACGGTGTACTTTCGCGGAAAATTTGGCTGTTTCCGCTACCGAGTGCGCATCAATATCGCAGAATCCGCCGCTTTCCTTAAAAATGCGACAATGCGACATAGTGAACTTAAAGGTAATAATATAAATATTCGGCTTGTTTCATGTTACAGAGGTGTCTTAAAAGGTAAAACTAATAAATAAGCGGCGAAGTCCGCCTACACCTACATAGGTGTCTTAAAAGGTACTACTAACTGACCCTACCTTTGAAAAAAACCTTCCAATATACTATATAGGTGTGTTGTGTGCTGTGGGGGCTAAGGACGTAGTGATTCCTTAGCCCCTTAATTTGTATGGTTGCGGTCAAGGTAAAAAATAAACGCATATATACGCACGCGCACGTTACACGGTATATCACATCTCGCCTTGTCCTTGACAACTCCATCCGTCGGCGCATTTTTTTCTACTAAGAGCGGAAAGGCAAAAAAGCGAATTTCAGGCGTTGCCGCTCAATCAATTTAAGGAGCAAACCCCAAAAATGAAAAAAGTTGTTATTTACGCGAGGTACAGTTCGGCAGGTCAAAACGAGCAGAGTATCGAGGGGCAGTTGAAAGATTGTTATGCGTTCGCGGCGCGTAACGATATGACCGTGATTCACGAGTACATAGACCGCGCGTTGACGGGAACGACCGACAAACGCCCCGAATTTTTGCAGATGATAGAGGACAGCAAAAAGCGGCGCTTTGATTATGTCATCGTGTATCAGTTAGACCGTTTCGCCCGAAATAGGTACGATTCCGCGACGTATAAGGCGCGGTTGAAAAAGAACGGCGTGCGCGTGCTTTCGGCGCGTGAGAACATCACGGACGACGCAAGCGGCGTTCTTATCGAGGGCGTGTTAGAGAGCATGGCGGAGTATTTCAGCGCGGAACTTTCGCAAAAGGTTAAGCGCGGGATTGCCATATCCGCCGCAAAGTTGCAGTACACGGGCGGCGGCGTTCCGTTTGGGTATCGGATAGACGAGGACAAGCGTTTTCAGATTAACGAGGAAACCGCGCCCTTTGTCGTCAAAATCTTTGAAATGTATCTTGCGGGAAAAACAGGGGTTGAGATTTTCAAGTTCCTCAACGATAGGCATATCAAGACGAGCATGGGCGGCAAATGGAACAAGAGCAGTTTACAGCGCATTTTGATTAACCGCCGCTATTTGGGCTATTACATCAACGGCGACAGCGAAACCAAGGGCGGCATACCGCAGATTGTGGACGAGGAACTGTTTGAACAGGTGCAGCAGCAGATGGAGCGCAACAAACGCGCCCCGTCCGCACGGAAAGCCGAGGACGCATACATTTTGACGACCAAGCTGCATTGCGGGCTTGACGACGCGCTAATGACGGGAATCAGCGGCACAAGCCACACGGGAGCAAAGCATTTTTATTACAAGTGTTTCGGCGTTAAAAACGGTTGCAAGAAAAAGAACGTGCAGAAAGATTTTATCGAGGATTTGGTGATTGCCGACACGCTGACGATTTT
>WQYM01000229.1 GCA_009781235.1 Bacillota bacterium | reverse complement strand
ATTAAAGAGGGTGTATTGATTCTTTCCCCGTTTTTAAGATAGTAGTACCGCGTATTATCGGCAGAGTGCAGGTACGTAAATTCATACGAAAATTCGTAGGTATTACCGTTATAGGTATAGGAAAAGCGTCGATGGTTTCCGCTAACGTCGAAGCCCTGCCGTTTTAGAATCTCGTATCCCGTCCCAAACGAAACATTGCAACCCGTATCATATCTTGTAATTTCCTCTAAATCACCGTAGATATACTCGTTGCCGTCCGCGTCTGCGACGGACACGCCGCGACAGTAAAGCAATATTTCCTCGTCGCTGAACGCTTCAATCTGCCGGAACGCCGTTTTATAGCGGCAATACGCCTTTAACACGGAATCTTCGGTTATTGTATCGACATCGCCTGTTAATATAAGACGGCGATTATCCCTATTAGTGATTATCCACGGAACCACGTCGCACGCAACGGTATAAGTCAACTCTACGCTAAGCCCCGATTCGTCAAGGTATGCGGAAAAAATCCGTATCGTAGAAACCGCCTCGGCAATCCCTTCCTTTTCGGAAAAATAAACGCTTATTTGGCTCTTTGCCACAATCGGCGGCGCATACCAAAACGAAGGGTCGTCGTCAAGTCCGATTTTATCTTTTTCGGGATACTTTTCGTACAGGTAAATCAGCGCTTGGGAATGGTAATTATGCCGCAGTTCATAATACCAATTCCCGAACTCACCCCATAAGCCGTCGTATACAAACTTCGGGGCGCTCATTACATGAAACACTAAGTCGGGGCGGTCGGTTGCAAAAACTTCCCACAAACGGTATTTTTGGCTCGATGTATACGGGTCGGCAATTTCGGTATAGCTTTTGGCTATGACTAACTCCTTATCTGGAAAGCACTCTTGAATATATGCGACGGCGTCGTCCCGCGTATAATGCGTTTTGCGCCCATCATAGCTTCCGCAACCACTAAAAAGCATACCGCAAGCTGACAGCAAAGCAGTTAGCACTATAAAAATCATTAACAGTCGAACTTTTTTCATAAATACAGGTTTCCCCGCAACGGCACAATGCCAGAGATTACTTAATTTTCTCTTTCTAACAACTCTTTAATTTCTTTTGTATTAAAAGATAATTTAAGCGTTTTATTTTCAAGTTTAACGGTGATTGATATTTCACGTTCGACGTTTACGTCGATGTTGCCGTCGGGCGACGTAAGGAAAATCACCCTTTTTCCGCTTGTGGGATTATCAAACGCATCGCGCGTAAATTCGGAAACCGCTCCGTCAACCTTTACCTCAACCGATTCGATTGCTCCGTATTCTATTTTGAAAATAACATTTACGGTCAGGATTTCGGAGCCGTTCATAGTGCAATACCATCGTTCAAGCGCCCAATTCGTTTTATGGGAAGAAACGGTATAATTGCCGTTCTCGCCGGGTTCGGTAGTTACTTCCCAATATATTTTTTCTGTGCAAGCAGAAAGAGTAATTGCAAGGAGCAACATTATCAAAAGGGTGACGATGGTTTTTTTTACTGTGAACTTTTTCATAACGTAAAATCCTCCTACGGATATATGTTTAATTATATTGAATAGGGCTTTTGCAGTCAATAGAATTTTGCCATTCAGCGCAATTTCGTGCGTATGCTACACTTTTAAGCACATGATTGAGCCGAGTAATCCTTTCGCGCCCCTATAAATAAGACAATCAGCGCGGCAAAATCGGACAAAATCCCTCAATCGACTATTTATAATCATATCACGAACAACCCAAAAAGTAAAGTGAAAACGCACAAAAGGATTTCTCACTCCCCAAAACCAAAAAAACCGCTCCAAAACAGGGTGGGCTTCGGGTGGGCTTTCACTAAAAAAATATAAAAGAGTGCAGCTATGAAAAAAGAGTTACCTTTGGGCGTAGCCCTCATTGACCTACAAGACGATACAAAGAGTATCCACGCAAAATTGCCGTTTGATAGTTGGTACGCAAAAAGGCTGGCACGGCGTTTATATCGAAACGCTATGACAGCCCTTGCAACCGAATATGAAAAACGGTCTATTTTACTTCAAACAATTTTTGATTAGAGCGCGGTTTTTATTTGACAATAAAACTCGCTTCTGCTAACATTATACAAGGCGATGTTGTCGCGGTTCGCATTTGCGACAATCCGCTCCACCAAACCAGGCAAAGTTCGAACCCTAGCAAGGATATGTTCTATATCTTTGTAAACGGGGTTGCGGGCTTTGTCGCAATCAGGTAACGCGAAAGCGGTTATAGGCTATAAAAGGCTTGTGACCGCTTTTGTGTTGGGGTTTTCCCACCCACCCAGCCCGTAAGGGTGGACTGACCCTTTTTGTTTATACAAGCGTTTTTTTGATTTTGATTGCTTTTTTAATTTGCTCATCACTGCTGAGCAAATTTAATCGTTGTCCTCTTGCGACAAATTGGCGATTTCCTTTAATTTGCTTTGCAACAATTCTTTATTCGGTAACATAAATTCGTATGCCGCAACGAGATTCGGCGCAAGGCTTTTGGACAAGGCATATTCGACAATGGCATCATTCTTGCTTGCGCAAAGAATTAGCCCGACGCTTGGATTCTCATGCGACTTTCTAAAATCTCTATCTAACGCCTCTAAATAAAATTGCATTTGCCCTATATGCTCCGGTCTAAATTCGTCTGCTTTTAACTCTATGGCGACAAGACAGGAAAGCTCACGATTCAGAAAAACCAAGTCTATATAAAAATCTCGGTTGCCGACTTGCACCCTTACTTCCTCGCCAACAAAGCTAACTAAAACCTTATAAACAAGGGTATTTATCAGTAACTTGCGGTTTTTCGCCTGCGTGTAGTCCAACTTGCGGAAGCTCATCAAGAATTTGCGGATATCGCCGTACCCGTAATCGTTTTGCATCGCCCTTTCGTATTCGATACAAGCCTTT
>WQYM01000228.1 GCA_009781235.1 Bacillota bacterium | reverse complement strand
TGCACGGTTTTAGGGTACCCCTCCCCGTATTTTGCGAGTGTCTCGTCCATCGACTCGCCGGAAAGGTTTACCGCCATACACAAAGCGTCTGCAATTTTAGTGTCGAACGCGGGGTTTTTTCCGCCCGCGTAGTAATAACCGCCCGGGCTGGCGCGCGCAATCACCCTTTCGGCGCTGTCGAGCGTTTTTGCCTTGTTCCCCGCGTCAAAGTAGAGGCGCATCGACGTATAAGGGAACACCGTTACGAATAAAACGCAAAATAGCGCGGCCACGACGCAAAACCACCACGCGGTTTTTACGGCGGTTTTTGCGATGCGCCCGGCCTCGGACGGCTCGGGAAATACATTTTGTTCTTCTGTATCCATGATATTTAAAAGGATAGCGGATAGAGGCGCCTGACTTTTTAAGTCAGTATATCACAGTTTATTTCGGCAGTCAAACGATAACAACAGTATAACCAAATCGGACCCGTTCAGAACTTCCTTAAAAAAAGGTTGACAAAAGCTTTGCCGTCCGTTATAGTAAGGGCATGATACGCTACTTTGTTACGCTCCCGTCGGAAAAAAAGCTGACGGAGACCGACGCGCCTAAAAAAAACGGCTGGATTCACCTGGAATCTCCCACAGCGGAGGAGCTATTATCTACCGCCGCCCTAACCCAAGTCCCGGAGGAATTTTTAAATTCCGCAATGGACGAGGAGGAAACCGCGCACCTGGACACGGAGGACGACGCGCGCTTAATCGTGGTGGACATTCCCAAGATGGCAAAGGAGGGCAACAAGGACACGATTTCTACCGTGCCGCTCGCCATCGCCTACAACGACCGCTACTTGGTCACCGTGTGCACCAAGTCCACCACGGTGCTCACCGATTTTTTTGACGGGAAGATGAAAAACGTGGACACGGCGCGCCGCGCAAGGCTGGTGTACCAAATATTGCTGCGCAACGCCACGCGCTTTTTGTACTACCTAAAACAAATTGACAAGGCCAGCGACCGCATCCAAGTCGGCATCGCAAAATCGATGCGCAACGAAGAACTCCTGCAACTCGTCGAGCTGCAAAAATCGCTCGTTTTTTTCTCGGCGTCGCTTACGGCAAACCAAGCGGTATTTCAAAAAATATACAACATGAACGTGGTGAAAGCTCCGGAGGACGAGCACGATATACTAGAGGACATTTTGATTGAAAGTAAGCAGGGGCTTTCCATGTGCTCGGTGTTTCGGGAGATTATTAAGTCCACCATGGACGCGTTCGGCGCGGTGGTGAACAACAACCAAAATTTTATCATGAAGTTTTTGACCGCGATAACCATAATACTAGCCATCCCGACGGTGATTGCGGGCCTATGGGGCATGAATACCGGCGTACCGTTCGAGGGCGAGTTATGGGGGTTTTTTGCCGCGCTCGGCATCGCCGTGGTTATCTCCGTGGTGGTGCTAATCGTTTTAATGCGCAAAAAGATGATGTGAGATTATGCAAAATTCTATGAACAACCAAAATCATTTTGAGACCGGCGACCCGCTCAACCCCGACCCTTTTTCGGCGTCGCAAAAAGAAAAGAAGGGCATTTTGGCGCGCTTCAAGGCTTTTATATTTGACCGAAAAGAGTCCTCGGGCGAGCCTAAGCCGACGCACCCCAAAAAAGGCCCAAAGGCGGACCTCAACTTAAAGGCGGATGCGGACACCATAGAAAAGCTCAACGAGTTCATGGAGTCTATCGAAACGCAGCTTGACCGTGTGGATGCGCAAAACAAATCGCTGCTGGCGCAGGTTTCGCTGCTAAAAACCAACAACGAAACGCTGCTGCTGCAAATCACCACGTTAACAAACAACAACAATCGGCTTACCGAGCAATTTAACGCAAGCAAGCGACGTGAAAAAATCGCCAAAACCCTGGCCATCGTTTCTGCGATTCTCGCCATCGGCCTGTCCACCTACAATTTTTTGCGCATGATTATCGGGTGGTAGGCACTCAAAAATAAATACGAACCGGAGGACAACTGCCATGTCTAGAAAACTCATTTGGATTGCGGCCTCGCTGCTGGCGGCGGCGATTGTGCTGACCGCGTGCGTAACGCCGACAGGCGGCAACGGCCCGGACGGGGGCCAAAACCCGGGCGGGGCCAACGCGCCTCTAACGTCCGTGCAGTGGGACAAGGCGATGCGGGACACCTACGACGCACTGACAAAGGCCGACGCGAATTACAAGATTGTCTCGTCGGGAACTACCGTAAGCGGCGATGATGAGCATGAATACGTAATGCTCCAAACTTTTTACGTGGCCGGGAACAAAGCCAAGGGCGATTTCTCGTTAACCCACGGCGATTTCAACCCCTCCGGCGCGACTTACTATGAGCTGACGGTCGCACATACGCTAAAAGTATGGCAGACCGACGCGGACGGCGCCGTCACCGTCGAAGCGGAAAGCGACCCCATCGACCTGGACGATTTAAACGACGGCGCAATGTCGTACGGCGGCTTTAAAATCGCCGGCAAGGTGACTATCGGGGCGTTACTGTCCGGGGCGTTGAACCTAAACGACTTTACGGGCATGTTTGATTATTTTTCGTTTGACGACGGCTGGTTTAAGGCAAAGGAAGAACGCTTAGAAGGGATTTATAACGAATTTTATATGAAAATGGCTGACGGCTCGGGCATTACCGATCCCCCCGAAGGCTGCTTTGAGCGCTTTTCCATACGCATCGAAAACGGCCTTTTGGCCGGATTCGAATTTAAGTACGTCTCGGAAGAAATGAATTTGACGACCGTCACCTCCTACGCCGTTGTGTTCGGCGGCCAATCCGTCAGCTTGCCGGAGAATTTCGGATAGGATTGCATCAAAAGGGCTGTCTCAATAAAAACGCCCCTATGGGCTGATGAGGCATCGTCGGCTATCCCCATGAATAATTTAGAAAAGGGCTGTCTCGCGTTATAC
>WQYM01000227.1 GCA_009781235.1 Bacillota bacterium | reverse complement strand
TACGCTTACGTGTATATGTCCGTATAAAAACGACTACCAGTATTGCATTTTTTACGGACATCTATGGGTAAACGCAATAACAGATAAAAGAATGTGGATTGATGACATGTGTTAAAATGAAAAATTTATTGCTTGATAATTCAAAATCCGAGCTTGAGGCTCTCATAAAATCGCTCGGCTTGCCGTCGTACCGCGCCAGCCAACTTTACGCGTGGTTGTTGAAGGGCGTGCCGTATGACGGAATGTCGAACCTTCCGGCCGCCTTTTTAGCGGAGCTATCCAAGGATTACACCGCTTCGGCGGCAACCATCGTAAAAATCCTGCGCTCCTCCGACGGCTCCGAAAAATACTTATACCGCTTATCCGACGGCGAGACGGTCGAGGGCGTGTTTTTGCCCAACGGCTACGGCAACACGTTGTGCGTTTCCACGCAAGCCGGGTGCCGCATGGGCTGTGCTTTTTGCGCCTCCGGCAAGGGAGGGCTTTCGCGCAATTTGACGCCGGGGGAGATATTGGGGCAGTTTATCGCCGCTTGCGGCGAAACGAAAAACGAAAAACGAAAAACGAAAAACGATGGAGATTCCGTAGGGGGCGACCCATTGGGCGCCCCGCACCCATCCGAATCATCACTCATCACTTATCACTCTTCTTCCCGTCCTATTGCCAACATCGTGCTGATGGGCAGCGGGGAACCGCTTGATAATTACGATAATGTGGTTAAATTTATCCGTCTTGTTTCCGACCCGGGCGGCTTAAAGGTATCCCCACGCAACATTTCTTTATCTACGTGTGGCATCGTGCCAAAAATCCGCGAGCTTGCGGACGAGAATTTCGGCGTCACGCTGTCGCTGTCGTTGCACGCAACGACGGACGAGGCGCGTGCTAAGCTTTTGCCCATCGCCAAAAAATATCCGCTGAAAGATACGCTTTCCGCCGTAAAATATTATTTTGAAAAAACCGGCCGCCGCGTGATTTTTGAATACGCTTTAATTAAGGGTGTGAACACTTCCAAGGAAGACGTCGTAAGGCTGGCCGGGCTCGCCAAAGGCTTCCCGTGCCACGTCAACCTCATCCGGCTTAATCGCATCAAAGAATCAAGTTTAGCCGGTTGTAACCCAAAAGAGTCGGCGGAATTTTTAAAGGTGCTGACGGACTTAGGCGTTTCCGCCTCATTACGCCGTTCCTTCGGAGCGGATATTGCCGGCGCTTGTGGGCAACTGCGCGCGAGAGAGAAAAGAGTTGAGGGTAAATATGCCAGAGAGTAACCATAAAGGCAAAGCGACTTACTTTATTCCTAAGGAGTCGCTTTCGGGAAGCTGCTATTTTGAATTTCAGCCGGGCAAATATAATGTCGGCAAGCATTGGTTCAGTAAAATGGGCGCAACAAAGCTTGACGGTTCCCTTTACTTATACGGCGACGACGACGGGCTTTTTGACTACTCCGCGATAGCGCCGTTCACTTATTTGATAGCTGGGAGCCACCCCGATTCCAACGCGGCGAAATCCTTTGACTATTGCGGGATAACTTTTATTGACGAAAATGATGGGGCGGTATTGATAAAAAGTCTAAGAGAGTTTGCGGCGTTGCTCGGAGAGGGCAGGCAGATTTACGAATCCCTAAGCCTTATGAAACTTTATGACCCCGGTAAAGACGGTAGTTGGCGCGAAGAGAACGGTATTGAAAAATTAGATTTAATTATATTGAAAAATACGGCGGAAGGGCTGGCGGATTGGATAGAGAAGGCTATTACAAAATATAAATGGGTTTCCGTACTCGGAATATAAAGAGCAGGGAGCGATGGCAAAACAGCCTCACACAAACACCGTTCAAGCGCGGGTCATAAAAATCCTGTCGAACCTCTTTTCCGTGGACGCGGGAAGTGGGGGAATTCTTACATGTTCCGCGCGAAGTAAGCTGAAAGCCGACGGCGGTGTCCTTGCAGGCGATTTTGTGAGCTTAGTGCGCGAGGGCGGGGAATACGTGATTTCCGAACTTCTGCCGCGCAAAAACAGCTTAATCCGCCCGCCCGTTGCTAATATCGACCAAATGGTCGCGGTCGTGGCGGCCGTGCCTAAAATCGATTTTTACCTTATCGACAAGCTGATAGTAAACGCCGTCCGCCGCGGCATCGATGTCGTGCTATGCCTTAATAAAAGCGACCTATCCACCGAATTATATGCGGAGTTATGCGCCCAGTACGGCGAGGTTGTCGATAAAATCATTGTAACCAGCGCAAAGGCCGGCGATATTTGTGAATTAGAGGCGGTTTTGAGCGGTAAGCTATCGTGCTTTGCCGGCCAGTCCGCCGTCGGCAAAAGTTCGCTTATCAACGCTTTGTGCGGCGATTCTGTTCAAAAAACCGACGATTTAAGCCAAAAGGTCGAGCGCGGCAAAAACACGACCACCCGCGCCGAAATCATCAAACTTGCTCCCGAAACATACCTAATCGACACGCCCGGCTTTAGTATGTTGGACATTCACGACGTCGCGCCGGAAGAACTCGCGCTGTATTACCCCGAATACGTCGAGGCGACGTGCGAATGCCGATATCGCGGCGCCTGCACCCACACGTCCGAGCCTGCTTGCCGCGTACGCGAGTTGGCGGAGCAGGGGGGACTGAACCGAAGCAGGTATGAACGGTACAAGACGATGTATGAGGAACTGAAATCCAAAAATACAAAATATAAAATATAAATTGCGGATCGACGGGTTAATCGGTAGACATTGAATAGTCAATTACCTTAATTATGAACTCAAATCAAAAGCCATAATTTATCAAGTAGCATTTGCGGCAAACGAAAGTAAACTTTCGTTTGCGCAAATGCGCCCGCAGCATATGGTATAAAACCCCGCGGCGGCCGAGCCGACAGCCGCTTGCGGCTGCTGGCTTTGCGATAGCAAAGCCCAGAGAGGCGAGGTGGCGCGGAAGCCGCCGCAGGGCGGCG
>WQYM01000226.1 GCA_009781235.1 Bacillota bacterium | reverse complement strand
ATTTTCAGCAGTAATTTTTCCCAGTCACCCGTAAGCTTCCGCTCGATTACATCTTGCAGCCGTTTCAAACCCGTTTTTTCCTTGGCGGAAATGAAAACCGTGTCGTCGCTTCCGTATTCCGACAGAGGAAAATCCTTAATCTTGTCCACCTTGTTGTATACGGTTACGCGTGGTGCGAAGGCGGAGATTTCCTCAAGCGTTTTGATTGTAACTTCTTTCTGCGTAGCAACCGCGGACGAGGAGAAATCGCAGACGTTGAGGATTAAATCCGCGGCGCACGCTTCCTCCAACGTGGCTTTGAACGCCTCGACGATGCCGTGGGGGAGGTTTCGGATGAAGCCGACCGTGTCGGTAAGCAGGATTTGAGTGCCTTCGGGCAAAATTACCAGCCGCGAAGTGGGGTCAAGCGTTGCGAAAAGCTTGTCCTGTGCGTCCACATCAGCGTTTGCAAGCGCGTTTAATAATGTTGATTTGCCCGCGTTGGTGTAACCTACGATTGCCACTATCTTGCGGTTTTCTTTCTTACGGCGCTCGGTAATCCTTAAACGCTTGCTTTGAAGCTCCTTCAGTTCGGCTTCCAAGCGCGTTATGCGGTCACGGATGTAGCGCCTGTCGGCTTCCAGACGGCTTTCGCCGGGACCGCGGGTGCCGATTCCGCCCGCAAGACGCGACAAACTTTGATGTTTGCCTACAAGACGGGGCAAAATGTACTTCAAGCGGGCCGCCTCGACCTGCAATTTGCCCTCTTTTGTGCGGGCGCGCTGCGCAAAAATGTCAAGAATGAGGTTTGTACGGTCGATAACATAGCAATCCAGCGCATTTTCCAGATTTTTAACCTGTGACGGCGTTAGTTCGTTGTCGAAAATGACCGTTTCTGCACCTGTTTCATCAATTAACTGCTTAATTTCGTCTATTTTGCCCTTGCCGAGCACTGTGTTTCTGTCAATTGCGTTGCGTTTTTGCGTAATTACGCCTAAAATTGCGCCGTTTGCGGTTTTTACAAGCTCTTTTAGTTCCTCAAACGACTCGTCGAAGTCCGTCGGACCGAGATCGGCACAGGCGAGTATAACTTTCGATTCCTTTATTTCATAATTTACTATTTGAGGCATACTATTCCTCACTCTTGTCATTTTTGTCATGATCGTCGCGTAAAACAACCTTAACAGAGGCTTTGCGGCGACTTTCGTCGCTTAAAGCAGCGTAATGCTTCTTTGTCGTGTTGACATCCTTATGCCCCAAAACGTCAGCAACAAGGTAAATGTCGCTTGTGTTTTGGTACAGCTCTGTGCCGAATGTGCTTCTTAGTTTGTGAGGCGTAATCCTCTTAAGAGGGGCGACATGGCGGCTGTACTTTTTGACAATATTCTCTATTGCGCGCGCGCCTATGCGCCTATTTTGCAGCGAAGTGAAAAACGCGCGCTCGGAAGGGGGGATTTTCTCGTCGGAGAGGCGTTTCTCATTGTAAGCGAGCAGCGTAAGTCTGACTTCGTCGGAAAAATACAGCTTGGTTCTATTACCGCCCTTGCGCGTTACCACAAAAGCGTTGTTTTTGAAGTCTAAATCCTCGATGTTGATGCCGACAAGCTCGCTTATACGGATTCCCGTGCCTAAAAAGAGGGTAAAAATCGCCAAATCGCGCAGTTTTATTGCCTGATTGTATGTATTTTGATGCTCCGAACCGATTTCGCCGTACTCTACAAGGTTAAGAAGCTCCGAAACCTCGGCCGACTCCAAACGGACTATTTCCTTTTCGCGTATTTTAGGCGTAGCGACATTGGCAGCGACGCTATGCGACAGCTTGCCTTTACGCACGAAATACTTTAAAAACGCACGCAGAGAGGAGAGCTTTCTCGATTTGCCGCGTTCGGTGTTGGACACGATTTCGCCGTCGTCAAAGCTGGGCGGAGTGTAGTGTGAAAGGTGATATAAATAGTATTCTATGTCTGTCGTAGATAGCGCTTGAATGTCAAATAGCGAAATACTCTTGATTTCCCGCCACGCAAATTGAGGAATCTCTTTGACCATAAAATTGAAGAACACACGCAAATCATAGGCATAATTCAGCCGCGTAAGGGGCGTGGTGGCATTTTCGATGCCGATAAAGAACTCGCGCGTAAAATCCGGGAGATCTTCAAGGATAATCTTATTCATTTTTCGCGCACATTCGTAATTGCGCTGAAGAAAAAAATCTTTGCCGTTCATAATATTTAAAACTTTTGCGATTTTAATATAGCCGCGCTTTTTCACGGCTTTTTTCTGCGCAATTTCATTATAACGCATTTCGGACATAATGCAACAATATTTGCACAAATAGTTGAAATTGTCGTGATTTAGGGACAAAATTGACGATTTGCGGCGGTTTCTGTGCCGTATTTGACGTATCTATTCGCAAAAGAGTAATTTTACGAATAGATGTATATGCTCGAAACGATAGCCCTATCCGCCCATTCTAACAGGCGCGCTGTAATCGAAATGGATTTCAATCGGTCAAAAATTTCCGACCTTTTTAAGCCGTATTCTGCCTGACGGCGCGCGCGCCCCACCGCTTTTGCCTAAAAGTTTTGCCGTAACATTGTTTTATATTATGTCAATAATAGTATAAAAAATATTATTTGTTTTTTTGAATAATGTATTGACTTTGATGCCTTTCTATATTACAATTTACTCATGGCAAATTTTGGTTTTTTGAAAGGCAATATTGAGACCATTATCTTAAACTCGCTGTTTACCGGAGATAAGTACGGTTACGAAATTGCCAAGGAAATAAAAGAGAAAACGAATAATCAGTACGAGATAAAGCAGGCGACTCTTTACAGCTACTTAAAGCGGCTAGAAACGCGCGATTTGGTGCGCAGTTACTGGGGCGAGGAGTCGCACGGCGGCAGGCGGCGTTACTTTGCGTTGTCCGACCATGGCAGAGAGGAATGTAAAAAATTCTCGGCGGAGT
>WQYM01000225.1 GCA_009781235.1 Bacillota bacterium | reverse complement strand
TGAGGCGTCCAACACGATAAGAGTCGCGTCGGCATCGGAGGCGGCGGAACCGGCGGCCTTATTCATGTATTTGCCCAGCATGGTTTTGGGCAAATGAACGCCGGGTGTATCGATAAACACCATTTGAAATTCGGGCGTCGTCAAGATACCGAACGCGCGGTCGCGGGTCGTTTGGGGCTTTGGGGACACAATCGACACCTTTTCGCCGACGAGGGCGTTGATGAGGCTCGATTTGCCTACGTTCGGACGGCCTAAGACCGCGATAAATCCGGATTTCATAATGCTCCTTACAGTCGCAGTGAAAAGTGAAAACTTAAAAGTGAATAGTTAAGGACTTTATTTTGATATGCGGAATCCCAAATCCCGGGGTATCGGTTACAGCGGGTCGCCGGGGACGGCGACCCCTACGGGAATTCAGTTGTCAGATTTCAGTTATCAGTTATCAGTGAAGCAGATGAAAAAAAAATCTTTATCCCGAGCCCCGAACCCCGAACCCCGAACCCCGAAAACCGGTGACGGCGGGTCGCCGGGGACGGCGACCCCTACGGGAGTATCGGTAACATTAATATCTTTTCCGTCTCACGCATTGCGTGCTTTTCTTCTTCCGTTTCATGGTCGAATCCAAATAAATGCAATAGGCCGTGGACAAAAAGGTAACACTCTTCGCGTTCGACGGAATGCCCGATTTCCTTGGCTTGATTTGCCGCAATCTCGCGGCAAAGCATAACGCTGCCCAAAAACACGGCGTTTAACTCCGGGTCGAAGTCGTGCGGATAGTTTTGCCGGGTAAAAGCCTTTTTTTTTGTATTATTTTTTAGATAATCCTTTAAATCAATCGGATGATTCAGCGTCGGAAAACTTAAAACGTCCGTGGCCTTATCGATGCCCCGGGTACGTAAATTTACTTCGCGGATCTCGTCGGGAGATGCAAAAACGAGCTCCGCCGCCAATTCGCCAAAAAGCTGCAAGTGCTCGAACGCCGCGTCCGTAACTTTATTATAGGCGATCTCGCCGTCTGAGTTGTAACAAATTAGCATATTTTTTTCACTGCCAAAGGCAATTTCACTTGTCCGGCAGGACAAATTTAGTTAAACGAAATATCCGGGCGAATAGGTGGACGCTTATTCGCCCGGATATTTGACCCGCTTGTGGTACATCCCGCCGCACGCGGATATCAGGGTGTTTTTGATGGTATCCAGCTCTTTGAGCGAAATATCGCAGTTTTTGAACTGCCCGGCAACAATCCGGTGCTCGAAAAGGAACGATAAAACATTGTTCACATTTTCGATATTCATGGATTCAAGCGTCCGAAGCGCCGCCTCGGAGGCATCGCACAGCATGATAATTGCGGCAATTTTTGATGTCGGTGTAATGCCGTGATGGCTGTATACGTACGCGTCCACCGGGCTGTCGGTCATTTTTTTCGCTTTTTCGTAAAACACGGGAATCAACAGCGTGCCGTGGTGCTGCACCGTGATTTCGGCGACCTCTGCCGGAATCCTGTATTTTTCGCACAATTTAAGCCCGTCCGTCGTGTGCGCGCGGATAATGTCGGCGGAAAGCTCGGGCAGCAGCTCGTCGTGCAGGTTGTCGTCGGTTTGATTCTCCCGGTAATACTGCGGATTTTCGAGTTTGCCCACATCGTGGTAGTACGCTGCGGCGCGCGCCAAATACGGGTTTTCGCCGATGGCAGAAGCGCACATCTCCGCAAAACTCGCCACTGCAAGGCTATGGTTAAACGTACCGGGCGTTTCGAGCCTCAGCCGCTTTATAAGAGGCGCATTGTGGTCGGCAAGTTCTACCAGGCGCGATTCGGTCACCAGATTAAACACTCTCTCAAACAGCGGCTGTAACAAGAGCCCTAAAACGACTGGCGCGGTGCAATACAACGCGGCGTGCAACAAGTAGCGCAACACATATTCGTCTAAAATGGCGGCAAGCGTAGGCCTGTCGGCAGCGTCGGCGATTAAAAGGATTTGATATACCCCTTGGCATGCGTGCAAAAATAGCATGATAACCGCCGAGGCAATTCCAATCAAAATGCCTTTCACCACGTACCAAAAGCGTCCCGTTTTATTGGACAGCGTGTAAGCCGCAAACGACCCGAGCGAAACCCCTAAGCTAAACGACGCCGCAATATCGAGCACCGTAAAGGGCAAATCTGCGGCAGAAGAAAAAACATATTCGGTGACAAGCGTGACAAGTACTAAGAAATTGCAGAAAAGATTGCCGATAAAGGCGTCGCGGCGTTTGCCGATCGGAACGATTAAAAACGCCGCCAGCGCCGACGGCACGGCAAAAATCCCGATAAAAGCAAGGTATATGTTGACTAAGTACGCGATAACGACCGCCACGCCGACCGCATATAGGTTTTTTTGCGATTCGACCAGCTGCGGGCGCGAGCTAATCAAATATGCGGCTAGCGCAAATAGGATAAACGCGGCCTCGACCAACGCGGGGAAAATGACCGGAAAAATCAATTTGACGCCCGGAGAAAACACGAACTTAATCAGCATCCCGGCGGCAACCGCGCCAAGCATGACAACAAAAAACACGCCGATTTTTAATATTGGGGCGTTGCCGGTATTATTTTGCTTTTGTGCGGGGTGTTCTTCCATGAGGTTCCTTTACTTTTTTTCGTACGCCAGTATAATCCTTTGTACCAGCTCGTGGCGCACGATGTCTTTTTCGGTTAAGCGGCTGATTGCGATGCCCTCGACGCCCTCTAAAATGCGCACCGCGTGCTTTAGCCCGCTTACCTTGCCGTCGGGCAAATCGACCTGAGAGGGGTCGCCGGTAACGATAATTTTACTATTTTGGCCCATGCGGGTTAAAAACATCTTCATCTGCTCGACGGTGGTGTTTTGCGCTTCGTCTAAGATAATATACGCGTTTGAGAGCGTGCGGCCGCGCATGTAGGCAAGCGGAGCGATTTCGATGATACCGCGCTCCAC
>WQYM01000224.1 GCA_009781235.1 Bacillota bacterium | reverse complement strand
TGATATAATAAAACCGACACATTATGGGATTTGTGTATATATTCGCTCATGTCGGTTTTATTATATCACAATAAGCAGTCCGACGCAAGACGTCGGGGAATAAAACCCGGAGAGATTCAAAAAAGGAGAAATATCATTATGCAAAAATTCTTCATCTGTTCCCATTGCGGGAACCTGGTCGGCCTTATCGACAATCACGGCATCCCCATGATGTGCTGCGGAGCAAAAATGACGGAGCTCGTGCCCAACACGGCCGAGGCCGCTACGGAAAAGCACCTGCCTGTGGTGACGGCGACGGAGTGCTGCGGCGGGAATTGTTGCGGCGGCATCCGTGTTTCCGTCGGCAGCGTCCCCCACCCAATGACGGACGCGCATTTTATCGGCTTCGTGTACGTCGAAACCGAGCACGGCGGACAGCGGAGGGCTTTGCCGCCCGACGCGGAGCCCGTGTTGGATTTTTGCTGTTGCAAAGACAAGCCGGTCGCCGTTTACGCCTATTGCAACCTGCACGGGCTTTGGAAAACCCAAGTATAGGCAAGTATCGAGGGTGCGTCTCCCTCGGCCCGCGCCACAAACACACCCAAAAACAATCCAAAAGCAATCCGGGTCCTAAAAAATCCCACAAAAAAGCCGCCCAAAAACCCTTGCGTTTTCGGGTCGACTTGTGTTATACTGTTTTGCGTTGGTCTGTGGCGGCATAGCTCAGCTGGCTAGAGTACTCGGTTCATACCCGATTGGTCGTTGGTTCGAATCCAACTGCCGCTACCATGCGTCTCAAAATCCTTTTAGGATTTTGAGACGCAATGAAATGAAAAGTGAAAAGTGAAGAGTGTCGGATGGGCTTGCGAAGATAAAACCCCGAAAAAACGCCCGAAACAAAAAAATCCTGCATTTTTTACCGACAATCACTTATCCCTAACTTTTCACTCTTCACTATTCACTTTTCGCCCATCCCTTTCCATCTACTTTCACTTTTCACTCTTCACTCACCTCTTTACCGTCTGCTTTTACTTTTCACTCTTCACTCTTCACTTTTCACTATTCTACGGCCCCATGGTCAAGCGGTTAAGACATCGCCCTTTCACGGCGGTAACCCGGGTTCGAATCCCGGTGGGGTCACCAAACCAGCCACAGACGAACTTTATCTACTTTAAAGGCGGTTTCGCCGTAGGTTATAAGTTCTAAGTCCGAAATAGCGTCTACGATACATAGGTAGTCGCTATTTTAATTTTTACTGTCTTTGTTGATGACAAGGTTGATTTTTAGGAACGTGGCTTAAAACGGCAAATATGGGCTTAAAACGGTATATGAAAGTAAATGAAATCGCCGTTTTATTTGTTTCGATTTTTCTATTGACAAGATAAGCCAAAAGTGCTATTCTAATCATGCGACACCTTCTTTCTAACACTATCTGGACGAAGTCTGCCCATTTGGCAATTCTCCCCAGATAGTGTTTTGGATTGTGTCGCAACAATTTGGAGATAGCTTCTTGGGGTGCCGTCTCTTAATTGTAGACGGCACTTTTTTATTTTAAGGCAAGGAGAAATCTTATATGAAAAGAAGTTATTTCTTAATTTTGGCTGTAATGCTGATTGCGTTTTCTTTTTCGCTTTCGGCTTGTCAAAAAGTAGATTTCCAAATCGAATTTATTGTTGACGGAAAAACCTATGCAACAATAAATACCAACGGGAACGAAACAATCAAAATGCCTGCTAACCCTACAAAAACGGGTTACTCCTTTGACGGTTGGTACTGGGATAAGGATTCATGGAAAAAGCCTTTTACGGCAAATTCTCTTTTAAACGAGCCTTTGACTGAGAGTTTGCAAGTCTATGCAAAGTGGAATGACGGTACAGCCCCAGTGGGAACGCAAGCAAGGTTTGAGGGTTTTACACAAGTAAATGCGGAAACTTTTTCTATTAAAGTGCCATCTGCTACTAGCAGTTTCTTTCTCGGTGACAAAGTTACGGCTAATCCAAAAAGTCAATGGACACTTTCAACAGACATATTTGGGAATGACGCCGTTGCAAGCAAAACGGCACTATTGCCCAACAGAGCGACTACATATCTGTATTATGCCCTTGTGACCGCCGATGATGGGAGTATTAAGCAACATACTTTACAGATAAGGCGTAAAGCCGTTTTTACGGTTTCGTTTAATATTGACGGTGGTTCTCCCGTTGCATCACAAACCGTTCCGCAAGGGCGGCAGACGGTATGTCGTCAATCCGCTTGCGTTGATTTACACGAACGACAAATATTATTTGGTATGTTACTCGGATAAGTACAGGACGCTTGCGAATTACCGTATCGACCGCATGGAAAAGGTAGAGGTTGAGCGCGGCGGCATTACGCCCGTAGCGGAGTTTGAGAATTTTAGCGTACACGCGCACAAGCGGCAAGCCTTTTCGATGTTCACGGGCGAATTGAAAGAGGTGCTTTTGACCGTGGACAATTCTTGTATCGACGCGATTTTGGATAAATTCGGGGAGCAAGTGCCGTTGACGAGGGTGGACGAGGGGCATTTCAGCGTAAGGGTGAAAGTCCAAGTCAGCCCGACGCTTTTCGCATGGTGCTTGACTTCGTGCGGTAAAATACGGATTAGTGAGCCCGCCGAGGTGGTTAAGGGCTTTGAGGAGTATGTAAAGACCTGTATTTAGAGGGTGGGAATCGTTTGACATTCCGCGTCGCTTTGCTTTATATTATACCGATGTTAAAAAAGGATTGTATAAGATGATTCATAGAGTTTATTTTTCCGCGCCGTTGTTTAGCCAAGCCGAAAAAGAGTTTAACGAAAAAATTGTAGGGCTATTGGAAAGCATAAAGGCAGACGGCAAACAAGTATACCGTGTGTTTTTGCCGCAACGGGACGGTTTTGAGGCTGTTGAGTTAGGCGGATTTAGCGGTGATGAGAAAGCTAAGAAAATATTTGAAAAGGATATTGCGGAAGTAGAGCAAG
>WQYM01000223.1 GCA_009781235.1 Bacillota bacterium | reverse complement strand
TTTATTCCGTGACGCTTAGGACCGATTACTATGTTGTCGTAAACGCTCATCGGAAAAACGTTGGGTTTTTGGAAAACCATTCCCACCCTCTTTCTGAGGTCGGAAACGTCCGTACCCTTGTCGTAAATCGAAAGGTCTCCTAAAAACGCTTCGCCTTGCACGCTTGCCGTCGGAATTAAGTCGTTCATACGGTTAAAAACACGAAGCAATGACGATTTACCGCAGCCCGACGGTCCTATAATGGCCGTAATTGCGTTTTGCCGGATATCCATCGTCACATTTTTTAAAGCGTGACGCGTGCCGTAATGTAAGTTAATTTCCTGCGTCCGCAGTTTTATTACATGTTTGGCTGCCATTTAACCCTGCTGTATGTTGTTGCTGTATTTTTTTGCGTGGCGCGGATTTATTCCGGTAGCGGCGTAATGCACCCACTCGCAGATGTTGACCGCGTGATCGCCTATGCGCTCGTAGTATTTTATTATCATTAACATCAAAAGCGCCTGCTGTGTATTCTGCTCGGCGTTTTCAATTATGAAATCCTTTAAATTGTTCTGCGCCGCAAAATATAACGTGTCCATTTCGTTGTCTTTTTCGATGATGGCGAGCGCTTTTTCAATGTCGTTCTTTATATATGCGTCAACACAACCGCGTACCATTTGCGATGCTATTTTGCCCATCTGGGGAATAAAGTTAAGACGGTTTAATTGTTCCGAACTGTCGATTACGCTGAAAACCGCCGCAATGTCGTCCGCTTGGTCTCCTATCCTTTCAAGCTCGGCAATTATTTTAATCCCCACAAAAATGTCCCTGAGGTCCTGTGCCACGGGCTGCTCTCTCAGCAGAAAGAAGTAGCATTTGCTTTCAATGAAATCCTCCGTTTTGTCCACAAGGATTTCCGTCTCGCGCACCTTGGCAATCAGCGCCTCGTCTTTGTTTATAATCGCAGCGGTGCAGTCGGCGATTTGCTGCTCCACAAGCGCGCACATCGCAATAATTTCCTGTTTGATTTTTTTCAATTCGGTTTCGTACCGTTTGCGTAACTGTCCCATATCAATTCCTCTCCTATTTTATTATAACAGATGTAAAGTAAAAAGTAAAACGAAATAATCAGCGGATGCAATTAAACGCAACCGTTATTTCCGTTCCCACTTTTTCCTGGCTTTGAATTTTAATCGGCGCGCCGTAATGATTGCAGATGTGTTTAACAATCGCCAAACCCAAGCCCGTGCCTCCCTCGGCGGTGCTACGGCCTTTGCCAACCCTGTAAAAACGTTCAAAGACGCGGCTTAACGCTTTTTGCGGTATGCCGACGCCGTTGTCTTTTACGCTCAAAACGCCCGCTTTCAAACCAACCGCGACTCTTCCGCCGTCGTTTGTGTATTTTATTGCGTTGTCAACGAGATTAGCCACAACCTCGGTTATTTTTTCGGGATTGGCAAAAATTGTGCAACTTTCTAAATTTGCCGTGAGGGTGATTTTTTTACTTTCGGCTTTCGGTAAGGCCGCCGTGACAACTTGTTCCACTATTGTTTTTAAGTCGAATTTTTCATCGCGGATTTCTTTATTTTCTTCCAATTCAGAAATTTTCAGCATATCCTCGATAAGCAGTTTCATACGGAGCGCCTCTTTGTTAATGGTTTCGGCAAAGGCTTCGTTGTACTTTTTGTCCGCAAGCAGCATTTCGCTGTAACCGATGACGGAGGACAGCGGCGTGTTAAGTTCGTGTCCGGCGTTGGCGAAAAATTCCTGCTTTTCAAGGCTTGTTTTTCTTATCTCCGTAACATTTTGCGCGGTTATAATGAGACTTATCTCTCTGAGATTGACCGGGAAAAAGCGTACTTCAAATATTTGACCGTTCAACCTCATGTGGTCGTAAGATATAAATTCATTTTTTGTCATCGCTTGGTTTATGTTGCTGAGTATAGCCCTGTTTCTTATTGCGATTTCTACGACGGGTGCGGCCGAAAACTCAAAGTCGAAATAATCCTCCGCGGTTTTGTTGCAGGATACTATCCGTTTTTTAGAGTCAAGCGCAATAATCCCTTGGTCAATGTTTTCCAAAATTAAATCAAGCTTGCGTTTTTCGGATTGGCAGACCGCCAAAGTAGATTGCAATTTGCCGCTTATCTCGTCAATATCCTGCAACACTATGTTAATATCGTCGTGTTTGGTAAGGACAATGGGTTTTGCCTCCGCTTCGGGATTCAGCACGTCGCCGAGTTTTTCTTTCACAAGTACAAAGGTCTTGTTAAGCCGTTCCGCGATAAAACGCGATGTAAAGATTGTGGCAATTAAAATAAGTACAAAAATCAGCGCAGTTGTCAAGAGAGCGCCGTAAAGATAGGAGTTTACGGAACTAATCGGTACGGCCACACGCAAAATAACCGCTTCGGCACCCTCGACACTAACAAGTTTGGCTGCGTACAAAAAGCGCGTTCCCTTAATCTCGTCGGACGGGCGGATGACCGTTCCCGTTTTATCATTCAAGGCGTCCGTTATTTCTTGACGGGAACCGTCGGCATGATTTCCCATTTCGGCGGGATTTTTAAACGTGTCGGCGAGCACCTCCCCGCTAATGGTGATGACGGTTATCCTGATGTCTCTCAATTCGCGCTCCGCCATTTTTACGTATTGCTCTTTTGCGGTATATTCATCGTCGAGCATCCGCTCTTCATATGCGCTTAGCAGCGTTGCCGCGCTGTTTTTCGCCGCGGTTTTATTCATGCTGTCGGCGATTATTATCATCGCGGCAAACGAAACCGTCAAAATACCAAACCCGAAAAGCAACAATGCCCGAACTATGATTTTTTTCATTTTAGAATGTACCCCACTCCTCTAATGCTGACAATGCGGTCTCCGTTGGCTTTGAGTTTTGCCCGGAGATTTTTAACATGAATATCGACCGTGCGGCTGTCGCCGAAATAATCATATCCCCAAATACTCTTAATTAGTTCCTCGCGCGCAACGACCGTTCCGGCGTTCAGCATGAGAAATTGCAAAAGCTCGTATTCTTTGTATGTAAG
>WQYM01000222.1 GCA_009781235.1 Bacillota bacterium | reverse complement strand
GATTACCGGCATCACGCTGATGAACGGATACTTTCGAGACATCAATGCGACACAAAAAGCATTTCTTACGGACGCGCAAGGGGTGCGGTGGCTAAAAACCGGCGACCTTGGCGCGGTGGACGCGGACGGGTATGTCTACTTTTTGGAACGCATCAAGCGCATTGTCAAGGTTTCGGGCGAAAGCGTGTTCCCCGAGGAAATCGAAGCGGCGGTCGCTCCCTTGCCCGGCGTTGCAACGTGCGCGGCGTTCGGGATGCCCGACGAGCGGACGGGAAGCCGCATGGTGCTATGCGTCGAACGGGCGCCCGGCACGGACCCGGAAATTTTGCGCGCCGAGGTGAGAGACGTCGTCGCGCGCGCGGTGCAAGAAAAAGCGCGCCCCAAGACGATTGAGATTTTTGACGAATTGCCGCGAACAAAAATGATGAAAATCGACATCGCCGCGTTGATTAAGCAGATAACAGATAACAGATAACAGAAATCGGATGGGGTTACGTTCTATTCCCGTAGGGGGCGACCTTTCGGGCGCCCCGCAGGTTACCGAATCGTCGTCTGCCCGCAGGGCCCGCAACGGTTGTCAAAACACAACTACGCACATGGCGCAGCTCCCAAATAATGGCAATAATGTTTCACAATTCCTTGTTTTGTTTCACACGTTCCACATGAAACAAGAGTTATGCACATCCATCCACAAAGTATCCACATAGTTTTCCTCACCGTTTCACATGAAACATCGCAAAAACGACGTATTTCTTGGCGGCGCATGTCGAAAAAACATAGTAAGAAGGGCTCCGCAAATAGTTGCGAGCCCTTTTCCGGTGGAAAACTTATACACAGAGACATTTACGGCTACTTTTTGCTCTTTTCCAGGGTTTCAATCATCTCGACAATGCGATCCAGGTCATCCCGATTATAATAATCCACGTAAATCCTGCCGCGGTTGTCGTTACCTAGGCATGAAACCTTGGTTGCAAAAACCCGCTGCATACGCACGATCAAATCCTTTAGCTCAATACTTTGCTCGGGCTTTGCCTTTTGCGCTGTTTTTGGAGCCAAAAAATCTTTCACGCGCTTTTCTAAATCGCGCACGGACATTTTGTTATCCACGCCCTGCATGGCAAGCGACAACTGCGCCTCCGCGTCCGGTATAACGACCAAACAGCGCGCGTGCCCCGCAGAAAGCCTGCCGCCCGCCACCAGGTCGATGACCGATGCGGAGAGCGTCAGCAATCGCAGCGTATTGGCGACGGCGGGGCGACTTTTGCCGATGCGGTCGGCCACCTCCTCTTGCGTGTAGCGGTATTCGTACATCAATTGCTTGATGGCGTTTGCGGTTTCAATCGGGTTTAAGTCCTCGCGCTGCAAGTTCTCGATGAGCGAAATCTCGCGCACTTGCTGCGGCGTGTACGAGCGTATAATGGTGGGAATCGTCTTTAAGCCCGCGCGTTTTGCGGCGCGCCAACGGCGCTCGCCCGCAATAATCATATAGCGCTGCCCGTTTCGGACTACAATAATGGGGGAAATCACCCCATGAACGCGGACGCTGTTCACCAACTCGCTCATTGCGGTCTCATCAAAAACCTTGCGCGGCTGATTGGCGTTCGGGTCGATTAAATCCAGCGGAAGCTCCGATTCGACCCCGACCGGCTCGCCGGGCTTTGCGTTCATCGTGGCAAATTGCGCCTCGCGTGAGGTTGCGTTATCGTATTCTTCTTCGGCTCCGCTGATGAGTGAACTCAATCCGCGTCCCAAGCCTCGTTTTATCATGACGGTTTTTCTCCTTAGCGTTTCTATCGCTTAGTATATAGGTTTTTTTTATAGACGTCAAGAAAAATAAGACGAATTTTCCCGTATTTTACTTGGGACGAAAGCTTTTTTTGCTACGAAAAGCCGAGGGGGCAGTTTTTGAGTCAAAATAAAAGAAAAACTAAACGAGAATTATTTGCAGAATATATACCGCAATCGTCAGGCTCGTCCAAAAGGCAAAAAAGTGTGGCCCAAACGCAATAAGTTGAGTTTTAACAACTATCAAAAAAATTCGGCAGTTTCTTCTTGGGCTGTGTGCCAAGAGTCAAAAAAATAGCGCCGTCCTCGTAAAGAGACGGCGCCAACCAGCGGCAAGAGCTTCAAAGAAACGAACGGTAATTGTGTTCCTATCGCTTAACTGAGCATCATAACGTAGAGGAACAGCACACCGATATAAACGGGCACCATGATGAGCGCCACCACTAAATAAATAAGGCCCTGTGTACCGAGCTTCGATATATATTGTTCCTCCAAGACGTAGGGCTTTCCTTTTCTATCACATTGGATCACGTACCGCGCATATTGCTTGCGCAACCGCGCCAGCTGGCTCTCGCTCAGTTGGTTCAGGGTTTTGCCCCGGAACGGCAAGTACAGGCCAGCGTAGACAAAACTCATAATTAAAAGGGCTTCAAACATAATGATTACCTCTCATGCAAAGTGATTTTTATATCATACCAAAACAATACCACAAAAAAGAGGCGCCGTCAACAAAAAGTCAATTAAAGTGCAAAGTTTTATTTATTTGTTTGCCGACAAAATTTACAATCCTCACGGGAAGAAAGGCAAATCTTCTTGACAAACGGCAAAAAGGCAGCTATACTGTAAAATTGTGAATCGAGGTGTAGCGCAGCCCGGTAGCGCACTTGGTTAGGGACCAAGGGGCCGCGTGTTCAAATCACGTCACCTCGACCATACGAGAGGTATACGAACACCTTTCACTTAAAGAGTCAGGCTCAACGCTCGGCTCTTTTTTGTTTTCTGCGGAATAACCGCCGCTCTCGCAACCGTCGGGGTAATCGGGGAAAATGAAGGTTGAGTAGCAACTCGCCGTGCTGCTGACCGCTTTTGAGGTGACGACGCGGTGCTATAACCTTGGCGGACGGTTAAGCTAAAACCTTGATTTTTTTTCCGGTAATGGATTCGACTTGGCAATCATACTCATCGGTTGATTTGCGACACCGTCTACTCCGTTGATTTCAGCGATTCCACCATGTTGACGCCCTTGATTTT
>WQYM01000221.1 GCA_009781235.1 Bacillota bacterium | reverse complement strand
GTATGGTATCGTAACAAATGTTGTAGTAAGCAATGTGCGGCCGATTTACGTTTCGGCGTAAAAAGTGAAAGCATGCGGAAATGTCAGCATTGCGGAAAAGAATTAAGCAAAAAGCAAGTGTGGCGTCGCAACAAATGTTGTAGCAAGCAATGTTCTTACGGTTCGCGTTCGATACGCCCGGGCAAGGCCCTCGAGGTGTTTAATATGCCGAAATGCCGGCGTTGCGGAAAAGAATTGACCAAACGGCAAGTGTGGGATCACAGAAAATATTGCGGCGTACAATGTTCTGCCGATTCGCGTTTCGGTGAAAAAGTCGAATGGAACGGATTATGGATGCGCCCGGGCAAAATACTTGAAGCATTAAAGCTGTGCTATGCCGGGATGACGCCTGAACGGGCGTGTCAAGCGGTCGGAGCGGGACGCGATGCAATAAAGGGGTTGAAAGCGATTCCCGAAGCGGCAAGATTTTTCTTGAAACGCGCATGTACGATCTGCGGCAAAGATTTGCCGCCGCTACATCGCAAATTCTGCGGCAAAAAGTGCGAAAGAAAAGCCAAATATGTGCGCGAAGTTGCCGCGCAAGGAATCAAGCCGCGTTACGCATATTATGAAAGACGGCGGAAAACACGTGAGTTATATCAGCACGGGCTTGGCAGCGGTTCAATCGCACAACTGATAAATGTTCCGCAGCAGACGGTAGAAAAGTGGCTTTGTCGTAGTAAGGCAGCAAAGAAGAACTTCCCATCGTTGCGCCGTCGGCTTAAAGCTGCTAAGACGGCTGACGAATGGACGAAAATACTGCGTAATTCGGTAAGCGCGACGGAGAAATCCGACACGGTAATATTGGTTTGCGCGAGGCTGCACGGGTCGGGAGGGCCCAGTCGCTATATCGGCATAGCGTCGGAACAATTTTGGCATAAAAACTTTCATGACGGCGTCTGTGTCGCTTTCTGTAGCATTCTGGAAAACGCCGTCTCCACCATCGAGTGGCGCGGGGAGAATTTTTATCTGACACGCACCTTCAAAACATCAGGTAAATTCATATGGCCCGATGAAAAATTGGGCAGTTCAATCGAAGTAACGAGAGCCGAATTTGAGTACCTGCTTTCTTTGAAAAAAACACGGAAAACCTTTGAAATAAACAACGAAACAATGACGTCAACGCTTGTGTTTTCGCGGGTTTTATGATACAATTTGAGTATGCAAAAAGGTGCTTTAACTGTTACGATTTCCGCGGCTGAATACGAGGATTTGAAAGCCCGAATCGCCGGATATGAACGGCTAAAAACGCAACTTTGCGAGTATGAAACGCAACTCGGCAAGTATGAAACGAACATTGCCGAGTTAACGGCAAAAGTCGCATGGCTTATGGAGCAGTTCAGGCTTGCACAACACCGCCGGTTCGGAGCGTCGTCCGAAAAGAGTGATTCTACTCAGATGAATTTTTTCAACGAACCGGAAGTCGAATCGGATATCCTTGTCCCCGAGCCGGAACTCATCGAAGTCGAAAAACATTTCCGCAAGCGCAAAAATATGGTCAACGGCAAATTGCCTGAGGATTTGCCCGTAGAAACCGTAGTGCACGAATTACCCGCCGAGGAACAAATCTGCCCCGAATGCGACGGCGCTTTGCATATCATGGGCCGCGAAACGCTCCGCCGTGAGCTTAAATTGATTCCGGCGAAGGCCGTTATTATCGAACACGTCCGCAATACTTACGCCTGCCGGCATTGCGAAAGAGACGAATGCGGCGTCCCCATTGTCAAAGCCGCCGTTGCGAATCCTGTCATCAAGAGCTCCTTCGCATCCCCTGAAGCTGTCGCGCATATAGCGGCGCAAAAGTTTGTGATGGGCGTTCCCCTTTACCGTCAGGAGCAGGAATGGAACCGTTACGGAATTAACCTGACGCGGCAAACCATGTCAAACTGGTTGATTAAGGCGACATTTGACTGGTTAGAGCCGATATATGACGTTTTTCAAGAAATGCTCTGTATGCGCAAAGTCCTGCACGCCGATGAAACATCCCTGCAGGTATTGCGCGAGCCGGACAAGCCGCCGGAGAGTAAATCGTATATGTGGCTGTACCGGACAAGCGGCGATACCAAATATCCGATTGTTTTGTATGAATATCAGCCCAATCGAAAGGCCGAACACCCAAAACGCTTTCTAAAAGACTTTACAGGTTATCTTCACGCCGACGGGTACGACGTATACCACGATTTATCCGATGCCGTCAAGGTTGTGGGGTGCTTTGCCCATGCCCGCCGGAAATTTGACGAGGCAATAAAGGGAATGCCCAAAAAAGACCAAGCGGGTTCGCTTGCTATGATAGGCAAACGGTTCTGCGACAAGCTGTTTTCGCTGGAGCGCGGCTTCGCGGACTTAACCGCTGAAAAACGCCTGCAAAAACGTCAAGAGCTATCGAAGCCGGTTTTTGACGAGTTTTACAGATGGCTGAATCCACTCGACCCGCCGCCTAAAACCGGGCTTACCGCCGCTGTCGTCTATATGCGCAATCAGCGCGAATATTTGGAGCGCTACCTTGAGGACGGCAGGCTCGAAATTAGCAATAACCGCGCTGAACGCAGCATCAAGCCGTTTGTTATCGGACGCAAGAACTGGCTTTTCGCCAATACGCCCCGCGGCGCCAAAGCAAGCGCCATTCTATACAGCATTATCGAAACCGCGAAAGAAAACGGCTGCAATCCCTGCGAATATCTCACCTACATTTTCAAAAACGTCCCAAATTGGGATATTCGCCATAACCCTAATTACCTTGAACTGCTGATGCCGTGGAGTGCATCGGTAAGCCGCAGAACATAACGTTTAAGAAGGTTAAAATGATTTCGTCCAGTCCCCCGATTTTCAGGGGGCTTTTTTTGTGCGTTTATGACACTTACAATATTATATCGGAAAATTTGCGTTGTACAAGGTGCGCCTATATTTGACGCTTACAAATGATTTCGTCCAGTCCCCCGATTTTCAGGGGGCTTTTTTTGTGCGTTTATGACACTTACAATATTATATCGGAAAATTTGCGTTGTACAAGGTGCGCCTATATTTGACGCTT
>WQYM01000220.1 GCA_009781235.1 Bacillota bacterium | reverse complement strand
TTTTTTAAGTCGTCGCCGTATAAGTAATAAAAAAAAAATTTACAAATCTCCCCGTCCCCCTAACAACTTTTAAAAAACCGGTGTGGGGGGGGGGGGAGTATCGGGTTTCTTGGTCGCCAAGCCCCAATCCCTACAGCATCCTGCGCTACGGTTTAAGAGAGTATACTTACTCGGCCGGTAAGATGGTGAAAAGAGAACTTGCGAAACTGAATGCCGAAAGGATTCTCGCAAAATATGCAGACGGCCCGAGTTATCTGGTCAGTGAATGGAAAGGCAACGACGCGCTGGAACCTGGAGAAATGTTCTTAGGCGACGCCGACGGCCCTGACGGCGAGCGGAAAACCTTTGAATGCCTTTCTAACGAAATGGTGCTAAAGAACGGCTTCCGCCAAACCACCAAGGGAATCGAAGTAGACCTCTTAAAGCTTGAAAACGGCGTAAGTTAGTTGGTTACCAGGAGAGTAAAAATAAATCATATCGCGGTCACTTTGTATAGCAGGGCGACATAACACAATATCAACGGATTCCGAAGTGATATAGGTACTTATGATAGTACCAGGTGCAGGTATCGATGAAGGATTAGTTGAATCTTGACGACGTGCGTCAATAAGATCTGTGGTGAGACATCTGCTTAATCCATGATTTGTAAAATTAAAAGTTCCCTGCGCCGTAGTTGTAGCTTTTTCGGTATACGTGATGCTAAACATCCGTACACCGTTGAAGTAGATGGTAGCGGTTTCGCCAAGTTGATAAATCGGCAGTTCGTCAACATTGCCGCTACCGGCTCCCGGATCGCCTTTTTCTCCCTTTTCACCGGGGTCACCCTTGTCACCTTTGTCGCCTTTAATCCCATTGGCTTGTGTTGCGTTATCCAACTGTTGCTGCAATACCCCATTCTGTTCTTTAAGCTGCCTAATCTCTTCTTTTAGAACGGAATCGTCGTAGCACGCTGTAAACGACAATACGGCAAGGCACATGGACATAGCCAAAACTAATGTAACTAACTTTTTCATAATGAATCCTCCAAAATTTTTGTATTCTGATGATACCATATCTCTTAAAAAGATGCAAGTGTTTGCGTGTTCTAATGTTGTCAGGGGGACGGTGGTGTTTGACAACTTTGCTTTATGTTTAGGGGGTAATGACGGTTGATAGCTTTGTTCAATGCGGCTCATTTCTACACCCAAGGTAAAGTTGTCAAATACCACCGTCCCCCTGACAACTTTTAGCGCTCCCGGGCATCAAACACCTTGTTGCATACGCTTTCGGAGAACTCTTTTTCGTGGCTGACTAGGATGAGGGCGCCCTTGTATTCTTGCAGGGCTTTTTGCAGGGCGGCTTTGGCGCGTACGTCGAGGTGGTTGGTCGGCTCGTCGAGCACCAAAACGTTGGAGGGTTTTTGCATTAGGGTGCAGAGAACTATGCGCACCTGTTCGCCGCCGGAGAGGTTGACAATCGGCTTTAGCGCGAGCTCGTTTTTGATGCCGACACCCGCAAGCGCCGTACGCACCGCCTTTTGGTTGTAGCGGGGGAAGCGGTCGCAAAAGAACGAAAACGCGTTTTGCGCGGAATTATTAAAAATTAAATCCTGTTCCAAATATCCGGGCTCTATGGCGGGGTGCCATGAAAAACTGCCCGCAAGGGGAGACAATTTACCGAGCAACGTTTTTAACAGCGTGGTCTTGCCGACGCCGTTTGTGCCGCGAATCCAAATTTTCGCCTCGGAATTTAAGTGCAAATCTATCGGCGGCAGCAAACTCTTTCCGTACCCGATTTCTAAATTCTTTATTACCAGTAAATCCCGCGTGTGGAGTTCGTTGCAGGGGAAATTAAATTCCGCGTCCACAACGGCGGTCGGTTTTTTGATGACTTCTATTTTATCCAGCATTTTTTTGCGCGAATTCGCCATGCCGGCGGTCGCCGCCCGGGCGGAATTGCGGGCGATGTAGTCCTCCATCTTCTCGATTTCGCGCTGCTGGCGGACGTAGCTGTCCTCGTATTGCTTGGCGTTTTGTTCCGCTTGGGCGCGGTATTGCGTATAATTGCCGCTGTACTTTTTTATCGAGCCGTTTTCGATGCTGACGATGTGTTTGCACACCTTGTCCAAAAACGCCGTATCGTGCGAAATGACCAAAAATGTGCCGCTCATACCGTTCAAAAATTCCACAAGCCACGCGATGTGCTCGATGTCCAAAAAGTTGGTCGGCTCGTCCAATAACATAATGTCGGGCTTTTCTAAGAGGAGCTTTGCCAGCAGCAGCTTGGCGCGTTGCCCGCCCGACAAAATCGAAACGGGCGTATCGTAGCCGAAATGGTTGATGCCTAAGCCGTTTGCCACCTTTTTAATTTGGGCGTCCAAATCAAAGAAGCTTTCCCTTGTCAGCATGTCCAAAACATTATTAGCTTTGGTTATCATGCGCTCGAGCTCGTTTTCATCCGAAGCTTCCCCCATGTCCTCATAAAGCCGGTTCATCCGCGCTTCCGCTTCAAAAAGATGCAAAAATGAGCCGCGCAAAAACTCAATCACGCTTTTTGAGCGGTCGATATCGGCGTGCTGGTCAAGGTATCCCCGCCGGATTCCGGAGAGCCACTTCACCTCGCCCGAATCCTGCGGCAGATGCCCGGCAATAATGTTGACAAACGTGGACTTGCCCGCGCCGTTTAAGCCCACCACGCCCGCGTGCTCGCCGTTATTTACGCAAAGCGACGCGTTTTCAAACAACGGCTTCGAATCATAAAGGTGCGATAAATTTTTTATCTCAAGTATGCTCATGGGGCAAGTATAGCATAAGAAAGCGAAAAGTGAAAAGTGAAAAATGAAAAGTTTCGGATATTTTTTATGCAAAGCCGCAAAAAGAAGTTGGGCTGTCTCACGAGATTTTGGCGGGGGACAGCCCTTTTTGTTTTTTGCGTTGCTATGGAATAAGGTGCGTTTCGAACCGTAGGGGCGAGGCGTGCCTCGCCCAAATACGCCTTGTTTTTGCGATTCTTGGGCGAGGCACGCACTATTCCTACGGAAATTCAGATTAAAAAACAATGTACTATAGCAAGTGACAGCTCGTTTTTTACTCTGTG
>WQYM01000219.1 GCA_009781235.1 Bacillota bacterium | reverse complement strand
TGCTGATACTCGTCGGCGTGGTTCTCGCGGGCTTTCTGATACTCTATTTCGTCATTAAGGGCGTAAATATGCTCAAACGTGCGCGGCAGATACGCGATATAAAATGATAACGGCGCTTGTATTGCTAATCGCGCTTTTACTCAAATTAGCGTGGTTTTTGTTCAAAGGGCTTGCCCGCATCTTATTCGCGCCGCTGTGTGCGCTGTGGCGGCTGATTAGACGCAAAAAGTAAAGAAAAAGGATTGGAAATCATGGAAAAGTATTTCATGTACGGCGGCGCGGGGTTAATGCTCTTGCTAATCCTCGTCGCCGTGTTCACGGTAATTTTAATCCGGCGCCGCTCCCGCCGTCAAGAGGAACAACAGGCGGACTATTGGCAACGCGAAAACGAGTGGTTAGCCAACGCCTTTGATAATTTCGACGTGGCCGTTTACGGCTTGCGGGGTTCGGGAAAGGACGTTATTTTCGCGCATTGTATCAATTTGCACGGCAGAAAACACTACTCTAACATTTGGTACAACCCTCAAACCGAGGTCCGGGATTTAAAGGATTTGAACGTCGGCGGGAATCAATATCCCGATTTTATTAACGGCACATTGAAACGCTTTACACCGAATTTTGTAGAGGGCGCCCACTTTTTTATTAGCGACGCTGGAGTGTATCTCGGCTGCCAATATAATCGCGAGTTGAACCAAAATTACGGTGAAATGCCTATACATATAGCCTTGCGCCGGCATCTCTACGATTCGCACGTCCATACCAATTCGCAAGCCCTAAATCGGCCGTGGGATAAAATCCGCGAACAGCAGGGCTGCTTTATCCACGCGCTCGGAACGAAAAACTATGGGGATTGCCTTATCGTGTCCGCCATCAGCTATACGAAGTACGAAAGCGCGTTAGAGTGTATGCCGCCGCCCGAAAAGCCCGACGAATACCATGTGATGAAGCACGGCGAGATTAGAATACACAAATTCAAGGTTCCCGTCAAGTCTTTATCCTACGATACCCGACATTTCAAAAACGAATTATTTTTTTACGCACAGGAGGTTTTTACAGAACATGGACGAGCCAAAATTATTATCCGACCGGCAATCCCGCCGACTTCGGAAACAACTATTAAAACGATTGCAGAAAAGCTATAAGGCCGCGCACAACGCTTGGGAAGCCCTCGGCTATTTCGATTTCTATTTCGACGAAAGGGTCGCGGCGAAGCTCGGCATGAATTTCGCGGAATTTGAGGTATTTCAAGAAACGGTCGTAAACGCGCTTTCGCAATACTGCAAGATACGCCAAGAACGGATGCACGAACTTATGTACTCGTCGGACGTGAGCATGACGATATAGGCGCTTTTCCGACAGTAACGGTTTAGGGGCGGCGCGGTGATTCGGGGAGCGTGGGGCGTAGCCCAGCCCCCGATACGCGCCGCCCTGCGACTACAAATCTCACAAGGAGGGTTAAAAAATTATGTGGTTATCCAACGAGGATTTCAAGGTATATATTGCCCGTAAAAAGTTCCTCATAGAAAAATACGGCTTTGCAAAAGAGTATCGCGGCATACGGAAAATAGTTTTGTATGTCGGCACTAACAAGCTGCACGTTTTTGAGGGCGGGCTGTGGTATACGGCGAAAATGAATCTCAATAACGATTTGCAAGACGAAATCGACTACTACCGGTATTAAAGAGAGCGGGTTTACGGCTTGGCTGCCGCCTATGCCCTTACGGATATTAAAAAAAGGAAAAATGCAACAGTTAGATTTTTTGAACAGAGAGCAGTACCTTTTCGATTCCGCAATCCAACTGTTAAAGGATTGCGAACCCCGCGCTTTGGAGTATTATCCGAAAGGTTTTATCGTCGGGTACTCCGGCGGCAAGGACAGCGAGGTGCTTGTTGATATATTTTTCAAAAGCGGCGTTAAGTTTATGATAATCCACAACCATACGACCATCGACACGCCGGAAACGGTGTACCACGTCCGCAAACGGTTTCGGGAATGGGAAAATCGCGGCATTACCTGTCAAATCAACTACCCGCGCATGAGCTTTTGGGCGTTATGCTTGCATAAAAAAATGCTCCCGCTCCGCATCTGCCGGTTTTGCTGTTCGGAGCTAAAAGAGAGGAATATCACCGAATACAAATTTGCTACGCACAGCTTTGGGGTGCGCCGCGCCGAAAGCGCGAGCCGCAAAAAGTATAGAGATAGTATCGAGATGGGAAATCGGCGGGATTATGGCGACCGACAGAAATTCCACTTTGACAACACCGCCGAGGCCGCCGAGCTGTCGTCCTGTATGCGGTACCGCTATTACATCGTCAATCCGCTTGCGTATTGGCCGGACGAAATTGTTTGGCGGTATATCGAAAGTGAACGCCTTGACCTTAATCCCGGCTACGCCCGCGGCTTAAAGCGTATTGGCTGTATCGGCTGCCCGATGGCGGGCGACGGCAGAATCGCGGAGTTTGAACAGTACCCCGTATACAAGCAAAACTACATAAGGCTTTGCGACAGGATTATTAAAAACGGCCGGGATAGCGGCAAGCAATACAAAAACGTCTTTAATGACGGCCACGAATATTTTGAGTGGTGGTTACATAAAAGCGACGACTGCTATGTTGACGAAAACCAAATAGGCTTTGATTTCGGTGTCCCGTAAGTTGCCGGGAAAGTGGCGGCTAAACCCACAATGCCTAAAAGATAAAGTATTACCTTTTAGGCATTGTGTAAATTGTAAAAGTTTCTAAACAAGGAAGGTAAAAAAAATGGCACATCAGCTACGCAATTATTGTCTAACCATCAACAATCCGACGCAAACGGACGAACAGTTTTTTGAGTATTTGCAATCGCTTGACCACATTAAATACTTCATATTCGCCCGCGAAAAGGGCGACGGTACGGAAGCGAACCCCGGCGGCACGGTACATTTGCAGGTGTATTTGGAGTTTACGGGCGGCAAAACCTTTGCGACGATTAAAAAATTGTTCCCGACCGCGCACATAGAGCCGCGCCTCGGCACTAAAAAATCCGCGCGGGATTACATTTTGAAAGTCGGCAAATACAAAGACAAGGCGCATACCCGTATCGGTGAGATT
>WQYM01000218.1 GCA_009781235.1 Bacillota bacterium | reverse complement strand
GGCATGAAGCGCCGTGTCAGCTCGTTCTTGGATACGTTCGACAAGAACTAACTCCGATTTTGGTGGTCGGTTGCCGTGAGTTATTTTCGGCAACCGACCACCGAAGAAAATTGTTTCAAAAAAGTTATTCCTAATAAAAACCCTGTTGCAGTGAATCGTCGGTATGGCTCGGTATTAGCGCAAGTCACATTGTACAAATAAGTCGGCAACATCTTCTTGAGGAGAAAAAACCAATGCAACTGCTCAAATTCAGGATCAGAGACTTTCGTTCCATTGTGGATACGGATTGGATCGAGTGCCAGCAAATCACGTCGTTTGTGGGCATAAACGAATCGGGGAAGACCTCGATACTTATGGCGTTGATTAAGTTGATGGATCCCACAAAGATGGATCTAAAAGCCGGGAGTACGCTACGGAGCAACATCGGGAAGATGGCGCGCATCGCGTTAAAGTACGACTTGCCGATTGACAGGAGCGAGGAGTTGATGGTGGACATCAACGGGCGTGTTTTTATCGAGGTTGTTTTTTCGATGGACGCGTCGCTTAACGAGCAGCTTGCCGGGATTTGCGGTCGGCGTTATAAGTCCGTCAAAGAGATTTATATTTCGAAGACTTACGGTTCGGTGTACAACATGAGCATACTGGATCAGTTTCCGGACGAAGCGGACCGGGAGAAAGCGATTTTGCTTGTGCTAAGCAAGCTTCCCGCATTTTTGTACTATAAGGAGGTTACCGAGATTGTAAGCGACATCAATTTGGTGGCCATGGCGTACAAGATTGCCGGGCACAAAAAGTCTCAGCTTACGATGCGCGAGGTTATTTATGCGAACCTTTTAAACTACTTAGATATATGGCAGTCTAACCTGGTACGTTCCATCGAGCAGATTTACGGGGATTTTGAGTCGGAGGAGACGAAAAAATCCGTTGATTTCGAGGTGGTTTTTGATCGCATCCCGTTGTTTAAGGAGCGTTTCGACCGTGGTTTTTCAAACCTTAACGAGGAATTTAAGAAGTGGTGGGGGCGTGACGAGCTGCGTATTGCCTACGAGGTTTACAAGCGCGGCATCCGGATCGTCATACACGACCAAGAGGGCAAGGCGTATTTACTAGAAAACCGTTCTACGGGTTTTCGGCGTTTCTTCTCGTTATTTTTATCCTTTTCGGTTTCGGCCAAGCAGGATTTTGAGAACGCGATAATGCTGTTCGACGAGGCCGGCGCGGCGCTGCACCCTTTAACGCAGCGGAAATTGGCCAATTACTTTATGGAGCTGGGCAAGTATTGCCAGGTGATGTACAACACGCACTCCTCCTATATGCTCCCGCCCGCAGAGATGAACCGCGCGAAGATTGTGTATAAGGACTACGAGGGCCATAGCAGGCTGAGCCCGACGCTGTATTTATCCAAGGACGGCGCGAACAACGAGTCGTTGTTCGCGGTGCAGGCGTCGCTGGCCATGCACTTGGCGGAGAGCTCGTTGGTCGGCGTGTTCCCGATTGCCGTGCTCAATTACCAGGATATGTCGTACCTGCAAGTGATACGGGACGTTTTAATCGCGAACGGGAAGCTAAACACGATTTATGACATTTTGATTTTTACCGGCGGTGTGAACGGTATAGACGCCAACGCCGAAATTTTCAGTGCGGGAGACGAGCCTCCGGTGGTACTGCTTTCCTCCGACGCGGAGGGCCGTAAGATAAAAACCAGGCTGTTAAACGGCACCTACAAAGACTTTCCGCACAAGGTGCACGAGATATCCGACTTTATGAAGGATGCCGTGAATTTTGAGGATATCATGCCGGCCAGGTTCATTCACTTTTTCTTAAAGGAGTACCTTGAAGAAACACTCGGCCAGGACTTTAAGTACGAGGCGGGCGGCGAGCTGACGTTGAACGCCCAGATAGAGAAATACGCTCAGAAAAAGGGGATAGAGTTGTCCCCCAAATACCGCCAGGAAATGGCAAAAAGCATGAAGCTGAACGTAAGAGACAGGTTTGTTGACACTAAGATTCCGGGCGAATACGCGACTGTTTGGAAAAAAATTATGAAAACGCTGTTAAAGGTCGAATATCAAAAGACCGAAGGCGCCGGAATAGGCCCTCCCCAAAAAACACAAAGCGCCGAAGCCGATAAGACCCCAAAAAACGAATAAGGAAAATTCTAATCGGATCAAGTGAGGGACTTCCTTAATGCCCAAGCCCCATCGCCCGGAAAAAATCCGAGCCGCGGGGCTTTTTGATTGTATGGAATCGATGCTATCGGTCGTTTTCTAATCAAATTTTAATGTTCGCCTAATAACACTATAACCTTTCCGCGTTATGATGGTATTGTACGGTGGTGGGCGGTTGCAAAAGGTTGAGTTCGTGGATGCGGCGGCTTACGCACCGCGCGACCGTAAGGGCTGCGACGCGGGCGAGCGCGGCGACAAGCCCGAGTCGCACACCGTACGCTCCCGCGCCGATTTTAGGCGCGACCGTAGCGGTCAGCGAAAAATCGCCGATTTTCGGCAAAAGCTTTCCCGCCGCGGCGCCGGGGAACAGGCCGCCGTCAAAAACCTTAAAGCTGCCGATGTCGCGCCCGTCTCCGAGCGCGGAATCGACGGCAAGAATCGGGCTGTGCGGGTGCCGCTCCTTAATGAACGCAAGGGCTTGAACCAAATTCTTTGCGGTAACGGGCGCGCTTAGCGTTCCGTACACAAAAACGCCCGCATTGTGGCGGCGCACGAGATCCTCGCCCACCAGCGGCCCAAAGCAGTCGCCCGTTACGCGGTCCGTGCCTGCGCACAGGACGACGGGCAGCCGCGCAAAACCGTTCATTAAGAACGAAAGCGCTTTAAAAATTTTGTCCGGATTCGTCACAGATAATTATAGAATATAACCAAATTCCCAGCCTTAATTCATATTTCATTGTTTGTTTTTCAATTACGCACAGAGAGGTATACAAAAATGTCCATCGTAGACGTAGCCATTATCGTGGTCGTCGGGATCACCGCGTTGCTCGGGCTGTTGCACGGCGCGCTAAAATCCATCGTCAGCACCGTAGCGTGGGTGCTTTCCTTTGTGGTGGCGTTCTTTTTAGCCAACACCGTCGCCGTCGCCCT
>WQYM01000217.1 GCA_009781235.1 Bacillota bacterium | reverse complement strand
TCGCAGATGCAATATCCAACCTACGCGCCACAATCGCAAACCTACTTCCCGAAACCATTCAATCAATTACTCAACGAGATTGGTTTATGAAAAAAATCAAATCAGACACGAAATAGTATAAGTATATAATAACGAAGAAAAAATTGCAAGAACAAATCCGACGTTATTCGTTATTCGTTTCTCAATTTTCGTTTTTCGTTTTTCGTTTTTCGTTTTTCGTTTATATGTTGTTACGCCTTGCCGCTTGTAAGCAATTATACAAAAGCATGGTAATCGTCATCGGCCCCACGCCGCCCGGGACGGGGGTGATGAAACCGGCAGCCTCGCAGGCCGAGCTAAATTCGACGTCGCCGTATAACTTTCCGTCGACGCGGTTCATGCCTACGTCAATCACTACGGCGCCGGGCTTAATCATGTCGCCCGTTACAAATTCCCTTTTTCCGACGGCGCAAACTAAAATGTCGGCTTGGCGTGTGAATTTGGCAAGCCCCCTCGTTTTAGAGTGGCAAACCGTAACCGTCGCGTTGTTGCCAAGTAGCAGCATGGCGACGGGTTTTCCGACAATGTTAGAGCGCCCGACCACCACCGCATGCTTCCCCTCGATGGATACCCCCGTAGAGCGGATGAGCTCGATGCATCCGGACGCGGTGCACGCGGTAAGCGTTTCGTTTCCCAAAAACAGATTCCCCGCGTTCACGGCGGAAAATCCGTCCACGTCTTTTTCGGGCTTGATGCGGCCCAAAACCCGGTGGGAATCCAAACCCTTGGGGAGCGGGAGTTGCACCAAAATCCCGTCCACCGTGCCATCTTCGTTGAGCGCGTCAATCAGATCGGCAAGCTCGCGCTCGGAAACGTTTTTGGGCAGAAAATATTCGAGTGACTTGATGCCCGTCTCGGCGCACGCCGCGATTTTATTGCGCACGTATATTTGGCTGGCCGGGTCCTCGCCCGCCAGCATGACTGCGAGCGCCGGGGGCCTGCCCGCGCGCTTTGCAAATGCCGCCGCGCCCGTACGGAGGCTCCTGCGCATCGTGGCCGCGATGGCCTTGCCGTCAATCAGTTTTGCTTTCATCTGTTCCTCCGGGATTCGGGATTCGGGATTCGGGATTCGGGATACAAATCCATCTTCTTTCAACTGACCACTGGCCACTGATCACTGACCACTGTCTCCCGGATGTTCGTATTCGTACACAAGCGCCTCTTTATTCGCAAGCACCGACGCCAAAACGCCGTTGACAAACCCGGACGACCTTTCGGTGGAATACACTTTTACGAGCTCCAGCGCCTCGTTGACGGCGACGCGGTCATGGATGTCCGGCATAAATAAAATCTCGAAAATGCTGAGCAGCAGCAGCGAACTGTCGACCTTAAAAATGCGCTCCACCTTAAAATCCTTGGCATAACGCGCGATAACGCGCTGCAAAAATTCCATTTTTTCATCCACGCCCAAATAGGCCGACGTCAAATAATCGGCCTCACCCGCGTGTTTTTCCGAGAAAAGCTCAAACGTCAGCGCGTTTTTCTCGCCCGTAATAATACGCTCGTATATCAGTTGGAACGCGCATTCCCGCGCCTCTTTACGACTCATAAAATCCTAACTCAAAATGATGTGCTCGTCCGCCACGTCGAAGGACAGCCCCATGATGTTTACGTTGATGACGCCCGTTTTAAATTCGGTCATCGTCTCCACCGCGCTTTTAACGTTTTCCTGCACCCGAAACGCCACGTCGGTGCAACAGACCTTTGCGTCCACGTTGATGAAGATATCGATGTTGGCGGTTTTACCCCCAAAAACATCGGCGCGCGCGCCTTTGCCCGCCAGCGAGGTCACCCCGGAAATCTCGCGCACGGCAAACGAAATAATCGAAAGCAAAACCTTGTTTCCGTACGTTACGTCGCCCGTAGAATTCGCATTATACCGAGACCTTAGCGCCATGACCCCATTATACCACAATTCTTGGAGAATTACAAATATTTTCCCGCACCAAAATTATAAAAAATCGCAAAGTTTTTTTATGCAAACGCACAATGCGACTGCTAAAAAAGCACGTGATCCGCTTGCAGCGCCCTATTGCGCAGAATTTCTTGCTCTATTTACCCAAATGCTTATTCAGCAGCACGAAGAGATGCCCCGCGTCGATGGGCTTGCCGACATGGCCGTTCATGCCCGCCGTCAGGCATTTTTCGACATCCTCTTTAAAGACATTTGCCGTCATTGCGATAATCGGAACGGTTTTTGCCCTTGCAATATCCATCGCGCGAATGCGGCGCGTCGCCTCAAAGCCGTCCATAAGGGGCATCTGTAAATCCATGAATATCATCTCGTATTTATCCGGAGCCGCCTCGAACATCCGTACCGCCTCCACGCCGTTTTCCGCGCATTCTATCGTAAGAAGCGAGGGCTCCAGCAGCGCCAGCGCGATTTCGCGGTTGATTTCTACATCCTCAACCATCAGAACCGTGCGCCCCGGAAACTCCGTTGCCATGCTTTCCGACGCATCAAGAATGCAATTCTCGTCCAAAACGGAACATACATTTTCGGCGTCGTCGCGCTTAAGCAGCGCGGTAAAGGTAAAGGTAGAGCCCTTGCCGACCTCCGATTCTACCGATACTTCGCCGCCCATCGCCTCGACAATGCGTTTGGAAATAGACAGCCCAAGCCCTGTACCGCCGAATTTGCGCGCCGTGCCGGTGTCCGCCTGCTCGAAGGGGCGGAACAAGCGGGCTTTTTGCTCTTCGGTCACCCCGATTCCCGTATCCGAAACGCTTATTTTTAACAAACAATAGCCGTCCGGCGCCTGCGTCTCTGCCAGCCTTGCATCCAGCGTTATGCTTCCTTCCTCCGGCGTAAATTTGACGGCGTTGGTTAACAGGTTTGCCATCACCTGAGCCAGCCGCTGGTCGTCGCCGACAAATGCCGCGGGGATGTCTTGAGCGGAACAGACCGTAAGCTTTTGCCGTTTTTCTTCCACGCGGAAGTTGACAACATTGACAATCGTCGAGAGCAACGCCGCAAATTCAAACCTTACGGCAGACAGCTCTAACTTGTTTGCCTCGAGTTTTGACATATCCAAGAAGGAGTTGATGACCCCCAAGAG
>WQYM01000216.1 GCA_009781235.1 Bacillota bacterium | reverse complement strand
CTTTGGTTTACAACAGCGTTTTTGACCGATACGCATAAAAATCTCGAAAACGCCCGTGTATCCATCGAGGCGAATGAGGACAACCTCGACAACCCCGAGACAATCCGGCTTTGCCAAAAAGCAAACGACGATTGGGAAAAAGGTAAAAAAACGCTGATGATGCTGATGCATCACAACGTTGTCCGCTACACGGACGAAAAATTTGTTTCGCTGTTAGAGCAAATCCGGTTGAATAATAAGGATGACGCCTGTGTCACCGTCAAGGTGTTAATCAGCTACGTCAAAGACCTGCGCGAAGAAAACTATCCGATTATTTCCAATATTTTGTAAAAATGTTTGCGCTGCCGGAAACAGAAAATGCGGCGCAAAAATTGCGCACTGCAGCGCAGGCGATCGCAGCGAACAAGTTTTTTTTTCGGACGTGAATTGATTTGCAATTTGTCGGTCGATGGTTTATAATAGGGGTAATGGTAGATCAAAAGACAATCGATACGCTTGAATTTGATAAAATTTTAGCGCGGGTTTCCGAAATGGCCGTCTCAACCGTTACGAAAGGAAAAATTTTGCGGATTGTACCCGTGCAAGGGCTTAGCGAGGTGCAGCGGCTTTTAGATACGACGGAGGAAATGTACGCCGTTTATAATAAATACAACCTCTCTCCGGTGGTTGCGTTTGACGACGTGCGTGAAATCCTTTTTAAGGCAGCGGCGGGCGCGGCGTTGCAAGCGGGGGAGTTGTTAAAGGTTGCGCGGCTTATACGCAGCGCGCGCATTGCAAAAAATGAGTTGAGCGCCGCGGGCGACGATATCCGGTACTTAAAGGAATGGGTTGCGGTACTGTTTATCAATACGGAGCTGGAGAGAGCAATTTTGGACGCTATTGCGGGTGAGAATGAGATTAAAGACAATGCTTCCGAGGATTTGCGGGTGATTCGCTGCAAAATCTCGGCTGCCGATGCGCGGCTGAAAGAAAAACTGGCAAGCTATGCGCGGACGTCCAAAACCAGTAAATACTTGCAAGATTCCTACCACACAATACGCAACGGGCGGTTCGTGCTGCCGGTCAAATCCGAATGCCGCTCTGAGATCCCGGGGCTTATTCACGATCAGTCGGGGAGCGGTGCGACCGTTTTTATCGAGCCGTTGCCGGTGGTGGAGCTCAATAACGAGCTTAAATCGCTGCAGCTCGAAGAGTCGAGAGAGATCGAACGGATACTGCGTCTTTTGTCCGATATGGTGGCGCCGTGCGTCGAAACGCTTGATAAATGCCAAAATATATGTACTATGTTAGACATAGTACAGGCAAAAATGCGCTTTTCGATGGAATTTCGCGGTACAAAGCCGATATTGGGCGAGCGCGGACGGGTGCGGTTGATTCGGGCAAGGCATCCGCTGATTCAAAAGGAGGCAGTCGTCCCCGTTGATTTATCCTTCGGCGGCGAATTTAAGCTGCTGCTTATCACGGGGCCGAATACGGGCGGCAAAACGGTTTGTTTAAAAACGGTAGGATTGTTTTGCGTCATGGCGTGCGCCGGTATTTTCCCGCCGTGTGCGGAGGGGAGTGAGATTTCCGTATTCGACCAAATCTTTTGCGACATCGGCGATGACCAAAGCATACTAAATTCGCTAAGCACTTTTTCGTCGCACATCTTAAATATCGCGTCCATTACGGGGCGTGTGACGAACCGTTCGCTCGTGCTATTGGACGAACTGGGCGGCGGCACGGATCCCGCCGAGGGCGCGGCGCTGGCCGAGGGGATTATCCGGTTTTTGGAGCATTCCGGCGCCCACGGTATCATTACGACGCACTACGGCGAACTAAAGCAATACGCGGTGCTTTCGAAAACCGTTCAAAACGCTTGTATGCAGTTTGACGAGCAGTCGTTAAAACCGACTTTCAAACTGATTCAAGGGATTCCCGGCGCGAGCCACGCGCTAAAAATTTCCGCGTCACTAGGTCTTGATCCGTTCATTTTGAAATGTGCGCGCGAGGCGATGGACAAGGATAAGGTGCGGATTGATCAAATCCTCTCTGCCGCCGAGCAAGCAAGAGCGGAGGCAGCCTTAGAAGCGGAGCAGACGGCGATGCTCCGAAAACGCGCCGAAGAGGAGCTTGCCGCTGTCGAAAAAGACCGCGCGACACTCCAAGAAAAGGCGGAACGGTTCGGCGAAAATGCGCGATTGGAAATGAAGCGCGTCATCGGAAACACGTTATTTCGGGCGCACGAAATAATCGGGGAGATTGACGCGCTTAAAAAAGAGGCGGACGAGCGGGCGTTATTGGAGGCTAAACGGCTATATAAAAGAATCGAGGAGCTTTCCTACACCGACCCGGTCGGGGAGCTGCCGAAGAAAGAACACCGTCCTTTGGCTATTGGCGACATCCAAGTGGGGATGCACGTCTTTGCGGACGGCTTCGATTCCGGGGCGGTTGTTGTCGCGTTGCCCGATAAACGCGGCGAGGTCATTGTGCGGACGGGCAACGTGCAATTCAAAATCCATGCCTCTAAGATTTTATCTGCGCCGGAATCACCACCGTCGCCGAAAGAAAACCGTCATGGTCGCACTCTGTGCGGCTCGCGGACAGCGCAAAACTCCATAAAAACAGGAACACCCGCCGGTGACGCTGCGCCTGTTGAAAAGGAGATTATGCTGCTGGGGATGACGGTTTTTGAGGCGATTGAAGCGCTTGAACCGCTTATTACGTCACACATAGGACAGCTTTTGCGCCTAAAAATCATCCACGGCAAGGGCACGGGGGCTCTCGGGAAAGGCATTCAAAAGTACCTTAAATCCTTGAGGACGGTTAAATCCGTACGCTACGGCCGCTTTGGCGAGGGCGAAAACGGCGTCACCTTTGCGGAGTTTGAATTATGATATACTTAGATAACGCCGCGACGGCCAAGGTGTTGGACGTTGCTAAAAACGCTGCGGAAAAGGCGTGCACCGAATATTTTTTAAATCCGTCCGCGCTGTACAGCAATGCGGAAGGGGTTCGCAGGCAAATACGCGCTGCGCGTGAAACGGTCGCCGGTTTTTTGAGCGCGGAACCGGACGAAATCTATTTTACGTCCGGCGCGACGGAGGCAAACAATTGGGCGGTTT
>WQYM01000215.1 GCA_009781235.1 Bacillota bacterium | reverse complement strand
GGCACGCCGTTCAACTTCGCCGCCACCGTCACCCAAAGCCGCACATTGTATGCGGGGTGGCAGCTGCCGACGGGTCATACAGGAATCATTTCTGTGGGAGGCAGCGTCACGGGAATCGCCTTTAATTCTACCGTAAAATATTACGCCTTTGTTCCGCTGGTTTCAGGTTCGTATACCATGTATTCGACGTACACAAGCGGGGATCCTTACGGTATATTATACAACAGCGCAAAAACACAATTAGCCTATAACGACGATTATTCCAGCGGCTATAACTTTAGTATTACGTATAGCCTTACCGCAGGACAGCTGTATTATATCGGTTTTAGGTCGTATAGCTCCTCGAGCACCGGAACCGGTGCGCTGTATTTGACGGGAACCGTCACCCCTTCGGCGGGCGGGCGCGGATCCGGCGCGGGCGATCATGGCGTGCTTACCTTCGGCGAACAATTCACACTATCCGTACCGACCAAGAGCGGCTACACGTTCGGCGGCTGGTGGAGCGGCGTGGGCGGCACGGGAATTCAGTATACCGACACGCTTGGCGCGGGCCTAAGGCCTTGGGATTTGGCGGACGGCGCTGTCCTTTACGCTAAGTGGAACTAGGGGAGGAGCAAATATAAAATATAAAATATAACATCCGGAATGTTTTATTTTATATTTTATATTTTTATGAATAGTGTCTCAAATTACCGAGCTTTCAATGATTACTCCCAAAAAAACCCCGCTCGTCATGGGCTTGGGTTTTTTTGACTGCGTCCACGCCGGCCACCGCGCGTTGATAGCGGAGGTTATTTCTTTGGCCGAAAAGCTCGGCTGCGCCCCGTGCCTTTCAACGTTTTTTGAGGGTTGTCACGGGGACGTAGTTGTTGACCGCCTGCAGCTTGAGCCGGGTGGTCAACAACTACGTCCCCGTGACAAGTTTATTTTGACGTATGCCGAACGCATAACGATTTTTGAAAGGCTCTGTGTTATGCATGTCCTTCCGTTTGTTTTTGACGCGGAATTTAAGGCGACAGGGAAGGGCGAATTTTTAGAAATGCTCTTCTGTGCATACGATATCCGCGGCGTTGTGTGCGGACACGATTACCGATTCGGTCGTAACGGCGAAGGCGACGCAGAATACTTAACGCGGTTCGCAAGCGGGCGTGGCGTGGAAATAAAAGTCATTGAACCCGTGGTTTTGGACGGCGCGCGTGTATCGAGCACGCTTATAAAAGAGCTGATTGCGCGGGGAGAAATTGAAAAAACGAACCGGTTATTATCCGATCCGTTTTTTATGCGCGGTGAGGTGGTTAAAGGTAAAGGGCGGGGGAGTTTGCACGGGTTCCCGACCGCGAATTTAGAGGTTCCGTCCGAAAAATTGCTGCCCTCAGACGGCGTATACGCAACTAAAACCACGGTAGACGGCAAAGTTTTCCGCTCGGTGACGCACATCGGCCCTAAGCCCACTTTTTTGGACGCGACAAAAACCGTCGAAACGTTGGTAGAGAATTTTTCCGGCGATTTATACGGGAAATATATTAAGGTCGAGTTTTTAAAGCGTATTCGCGGGACGGAGAGGTTTGACTCGCCCGGAGCGCTTTTACAGCAGATTAAGAAGGATTTAGATTTAGCGAACAAAGAATAACGCCGGATGGATTGCTATGCGGGAGACAGATGTCCCGAACCTTTTACTTTTTAGATGTAGCCACGCCGAAAACCGAACCCGCTACGGCCAGAATCTGCAATACGAAACCGCCCCAGAACGCGAAGGACCAAAGCAAAATCTTCGACAGGTCGATATCCTTGATAAAGCCGTTTGCAATATCGGTGCGAAACGCCAAATAAATGATGACGGAGCCCAGCGCAAGCAGCGCGCAAGCGCCGTATAGTATCCTCGCGTCGATTTTCAGCATTTTTAACGCCGCCAACGACGCCGCAACCGCGCCGATCAGCGAAAAAATAAAGACCAAACCGAAATAAAATCTCCCGTTCTTGCCGAAGGCGATTTTAAACCCGTAGTACGACGTTTCGCTGCCGAATTTTATCTTAAACTGCGCCAACGTAAACAGTATTGCGGTTACAACGAAAAGCCCCGTCAGTGCCAAGCCGACGATAAGCTGAAGCTTTTCTTGATTTTTCTTTTTAGCCATAAAAACCTCCAAAAATTTAATATTTAATATTTCACATTTTATATTTTCAAAACCAAATGCCTCGGTATTCCGTTTTCCATAATCGGCGCGCATTCCCCTTGGATTAACGGGCGCATATACGTCAGCACGTCGTTTGAGACATAGGTGCCGTCATTTATAATCCACTCGTCCGGCACTTTTTTCTCGACGTTCGCCACGTTTTTAACGTCGGTAAGCTCGATATTCATTACATACGGGTTGTCGGATTTGCGGATAAACACCGGCATTTTACCCGAAATCCCGGCAAAGGCGGCTTTGACGGCGGCTTCGCCCGCGCCGAACGCTTCGTTGACGTCCGTAAGTGACGAGATATGCGCCGCGCAGCGCTGGATGGAGGAGAGCTCGATGGGACGCACCTTCGCGCCGAACTTTGACTTAATCTGGTTTGCAAGTACCGCCGCCGTGCCCCCAAGCGTCGCGTGTCCAAACGCGTCTTTGGCGCACGACCCCAGCGCGTCGCACACATAGCGTCCGTCCGCCGTCTTTACGCCCTCGCTGACGGCAATCAGCACGCTGTTCTTCTTTTTAAAAATGTCCGCCATGCGGTCGTTGAATTTTTCCTCGCAGAACACGGTCTCGGGCAGCAAAATCATGTCCGCGCCGTCGCAGTCTTGGTCTTTGGCCAAGCTCGCCGCGGCGGCAAGCCAGCCCGCGTTGCGCCCCATAATTTCGACGACCATCGCCAGTTTTATATCGGGGTATACCTTAGAATCGCATATGAGCTCCTTTAAGGTGGTGCCGATGTACTTAGCGGCAGAGCCGAAGCCCGGCGTGTGGTCGGTAATCGGCAGGTCATTGTCCACGGTTTTCGGCACACCCATAAACGTAATGTCTTTGATGCCGTGCGCCACGGCGTACTCGTTCAGCTTATTAATCGTGTCCATCGAATCGTTTCCGCCGATATAAAAGAAGTGCTTAATATCCCACTCTTTAAGCCG
>WQYM01000214.1 GCA_009781235.1 Bacillota bacterium | reverse complement strand
TCGGCTTGACCAAGTTCAATTGGTTTTTCAATTTTTTTCATTATGATATTCCTCCTAATAGGGAGTATATCATGTTTAAGATAAATAGTCAAGAAAAAGATTTAACTTATCACTAGGGGTTAGAACCTATTGTAATTTAAGACTTTATCAGTTCAAAGTGAGGAATTAGGAGTTAGGAATTAGGAATGAGGGATAAGCGAAGGTTAGAGTAAGAGCATAGTTTTTTTGTTCCTTAAGGAATAAAAGAAACTTGTTTTTATTCCCAAAGGCTCCTATCCCTCATTCCTAACTCCTAATTCCTCACTATCCCCTAACCCCTAGCCCCTAGACGGAATACGGTTTGATTTGTATTTTGAATCGATGAACATTGCCCTCTACAAAAGATAAGTCCTTTTTCTGTTATCTGTTATCTGTTATAACAGATTATAATTAAGCACTACCTAAAAGTCCACTTTTTTTAATTGAGATTTGTTTGAATGAACCTATAAATAATGGTGATTTGCTGTGTTAGTTCGCCGTCTATTTTTTGTGGGTGCGTTATTTCGATACGCTCGATTAGTTTGTTGAGCATTTCAGCGGTTAGCTCCGTACTGTCGGCGTATGCGGCGGCGAGGGTCTTGAGTTTGCGGTAGTTTTCGTCCACGTCGTCCACCTTGCCGAGTTCCTTGTCTATCGCCGTGAGCCGTTCCCGCAAAGCCTTTTGTTGCTGTTGGTAATCGACCAACATATTTCTGTAATTGTCGAGGTCGATAAGTTCTAAGGCGTAGTCCTCGTACAGCCGCCGCACAATCGTCGCAAGGGCGGCAAGGCGTTTTTCGGTTTTCGCCTTTTCGTCGGGGAGTTTCTTGTCGGCGCGTTTGTCGTCCGTGCGCTTTTGAACCGCTTTTAGTATGCCGTCGTCGCTTAGGAGTGCCGCAATCGCTTTTTGTACCCTCGCCCAAATTTGCGCGTACAAGTCCTCATAGTATATCGTGTTGTGATGGCGGCATTCGTCGGGGTTTTTGTAGTGGTTTCCGCAACGGAACACCGAGCGGACGGCAAGCCCTTTGCCCTTTGTCTTGATGTGTTGATTCGCCAAGACCATGCGCTTGCCGCACTCCGAGCAGAACACCAAGCGGCGAAAAATGTTGTCGTTGTTGTGCTTGCGGGGGCGGTGGCGTTCGGCTACGAGCTGTTGCACCCTGTCGAAGTCCTCGCGGCTGACAATCGGCTCGTGCGTATTTGCTACGACGATACGGCTTGCGGGGGCTACCTTTCTAACCTTTTTCGTCTTGTAGTTCGCTACTTCGGATTTGCGGTTTACCATATCGCCCGTGTACATTCTCTCGCGTAAGATGAACATAACTGTCGGATAGTTCCATTTGCCGTCATTCCGTGTGCGGCGTTGGTAGTTTGTTACCCCGTGCGCCGTTTTGTATGCCGCAGGCGTGGGAATCTGCCTTGCCGTCAAACTCTTGTATATCGCCGTGCCGCTTTGTCCGCTAAGCGCCATTTGGAATATCTCGCGCACGACGGCGGCGGCCTCGTCGTCTATAATGAGTTGGTTTTTGTTGGCAGGGTGCTTTTTGTAGCCGTAGGGGGCTATCGGCCCGATGAACAAGCCGCGCAAGGCTCTTTGATGTTTAGCGGACTTGACCTTGCGGGAAATATCCTTTGAATACATATCGTTGAGAATGTTTTTGAACGGGGCGATGTCGTTGTCGGCGTTCAGCGTGTCCACGCCGTCATTGATGGCGATATAGCGCACGTTGCGCTCCGTGAAAAAAATCTCGATATAGTGTCCTGTTTGGATATAGTCGCGGCCGAGCCTTGACAAGTCTTTCGTAATAACGAGGTTGATTTTGCCGCTTTCGATGTCGCCCAAGAGCCTTTGGAAGTCGGGGCGGTCGAAGTTCAAACCCGTGTAGCCGTCGTCAACGTAAACGTCGCCAATGGCGAGGCCGTTTTGTTGGCAGTACCGCTCCAACATCATGCGTTGGGTTTCTATGCTTGTACTGTCGCAAGCCTTGCCGTCGTCCTTTGAGAACCGCAGATACAGCCCTGCGCTGTATTGACGGTTGAGCAATAAATTTTGATTGCCCGTGCTATATAATGCTGTCATAATTCCTTGTTGTTCCATGATTTTTCACTCCTTTTCGGAACAACGTGATTAAGGATAGTCGCATTATTATTGTACCACACCTTGTCCGAAATGTCAAACATATACGCTTGATTTTGAAAATTTCCTTGCCCCCCGCCGTCCTTTTCGGCGCTTTTTTGCCCTGTTTTCGTTCTAAAAAAATGCGCGGAAAGCCGTAAAAGCTCCCCGCGAATCTCATATTTTTTACGGCTTGACGCTCGGCTTTTTTGCGGTTTCTTTGCCGTATGCCGAGCATAAAAAGTCAATTACAATGTCCCGTAAATCTTTTTTGCCCGCGAAAGTTTCGACGATAATAAAATTCGACACCTTGACGGGCTTTTCTTTTTTGACTTTTTCCGTTTCCAATGTTCACCCCCTTTTTTAGAATGGCAGACTGCCGTCATCGTCAATCGGTTTAAGATTTGCAAAAATTTGTTCGGATTTTGGTTGGATTCGCGGACGTGGGGCGGGTTGGCGGTCGCAATCCCAAGTGTTATGAATACGCCGCAAAAACGCTTGATACGTTTCGGGCTGTTCGACCTGCATATTTTTATACTGACTTTCAAGCGGTATATTTGAAATGATGTAGACCGTATCGAAACACGCTATTTTATCACCGTACCGAGCGGGGAGCGTTAAGGGGTAGCCGTCCAAATAATTCAACATTTCCTCAATTTTTAGGCTCGACCGAAATTCCTCGAAAATAACGACCCTTTGACCTCGGTACATATCGAACGGGTGCGAATAATTTGTAACGCGAAATACGTTGGAATAGCCGAATTTTTCCATGACGTGGCGCGTTTTTCCCTTACCCGTAGAGCCGAAAATATATGTCGTGGTCAGAACGCGGAACGTATTTTCAAACTGCGATTCCACGATAACTTGACGGGTTCGGGCGATTGCGCTTGCATAGCGGACGAATTGCGACGGGTAGGCTTTGCGAATATCGTTGTCGGTCGCGCCGTCCTCAATCATTTGTATAATTTCCGCGATGTCGTTTCT
>WQYM01000213.1 GCA_009781235.1 Bacillota bacterium | reverse complement strand
TCGGCTTGACCAAGTTCAATTGGTTTTTCAATTTTTTTCATTATGATATTCCTCCTAATAGGGAGTATATCATGTTTAAGATAAATAGTCAAGAAAAAGATTTAACTTATCACTAGGGGTTAGGGGTTAGGGGTTAGGGGGTAGGGGAAAGATTACAAAAAATGAATCGAAAAAAAGATAAATGCAACGGAATCCTTTTAACCGCGTTCTTAGCGGTTCTGTGTCTCTTGGCAGCTTTTGCCGGGGGGTGTTTTGTGCCGCCGAATGACCCCGGATCCCCGGATTTGCCGGCTCAATTCAGCGGAGAGCAGATTTTCGCCATTGTCGCGCCGTCTGTGTGCCTTCTTTCGGTGGGCATCGGCTCTACGGGGCAATCCGGGACGGGCTTTTTGGCAAAAACCGCCTCGATGGGAGACGGGGGCGCGCGTACGTTGTACATCGCTACCGCTTACCATGTGGTTAAGCCGTTTATCGACTATGCCGGGACGCGCATCAGCATACGGTTTTATCACGACGACCAAGATGTGTACGAAAACACGGCGGGAAAAGAGGAAATTACGCTGTGCGGCTACGATATTTACCATGATGTCGCGGTGCTAAAGGTGGCGGATAAGGTTATGCAAAAAGAGCGGCGCGGAATTTTGTCCGCCGCCGACGCTTCCGGCGCCGTTTCGTATTCTTTTGCCATAAACGAGAGCCCCGCCGCAGGGTGCGGGCTGTTCGCTTTAGGGAGTATGGGCGGGGGCGGCATTCAAATTTTTGACGGAATCATGTCCGACCCCGACAAAACTCTGGAATTTGACGGCCTTTCCGTTACCGACCCTTTGCGGTTCCGTCCCGTATATCAGGTCACGGTCGATATCAACGCGGGCGTTTCCGGCGGGCCTGTGTTTGACCGGGCGGGAAAGCTGGCCGGAATCGCCGCATACCAAATGCCGCTGGATGAGCAGCGCCGCCCCGTGCTGGGCGTCAGCTTTGCCGTACCGGCCGTGATCGCCGCGCCCTTAATCGAGAAAGCGATTATGGCGGACGACGGGGGAGAAATCCATAAAATCAATATGTACATGACGGCTCCGGACGAGCTGAACCTTGCGGAGCTCGGCTTTTACCTGACGCGGACGGAGAGGATGGGCTTTAGAGACGGCGCGGCGTCCGGCTACCCCGCACCCAGCTTTAGCTATACGGTCAGCCGCCTTGTTGTCCCGGGTGCGCCGCCGCTCGATTTAGCGGACGGATGGTTTACCGAGGGTGACATCTTGCGTTCCGTTGCGTATCAATCCGTAGATCGGCTCGCTTGGGCGCAGATTTTTGGGTTGTTGTGCCGGTTTGCGAACGAATCAAACCCCTCCGGCGTACCGGAAGGCCTCAAATCACATTATTCCGGCGAATATTTAACGTTTATGACTTGGCAAAAGCCGGGCGATGCAGGATCCACCGTGTATGAGGTCACATATATGAACAAGATAGAGCTGTCTCTTCCTTAAATGTCAAAAGCGAATACACCCCCGTGTCTAGTGACCGGGTCACCAGACACGGGGTCACCAGACACCAGACACGGGGTCACCAGACACGTGAGCCTATATGAGCCTAAATGTTTTTCTTTAAGACCGATATCGCATTTTTTTCCAGGCGCGACACTTGCGCCTGACTAATCCCTATCTCGGAGGAAACCTCGACCTGTGTTTTGCCCTCGTAAAAGCGCAACAGGAGTATTTGACGCTCCCTTGCGGTCAGTTTGTCCATCGCTTGAGAAAGCGTTACGCTGGTCAGCCACGTTTCGTCATTGTTTTTAAGGTCGGAAAGCTGGTCTAAAATCATTACGGTTTCGCCGCCGTCGTGGTAGACCGGGTCAAACAGCGACACGGGGTTCGAGATGGCGTCCATCGCGTACACGACCTCGCTGAGCGGCATGTCCAGATTCCTAGCGACGTCCTCTAAGGATGCCTCGGTGTCGGTGTCCGCCTCCATTTTTTGGCGCGCCTGCAAAATGCGGTACGCCGTGTCGCGGATGGAACGGGAAACGCGAATCGATGAGGAATCGCGCAAAAACCGGCGGATTTCGCCCATAATCATCGGCACGGCATAGGTGGAAAAACGCAAATTGAGCGACGTGTCAAAATTGTCCATCGCTTTGATGAGCCCGATGCAGCCGACCTGAAAGATGTCGTCCACGCTTTCTTTTTTGCCGTAAAAACGCTGGACAATACTTAAAACCAGCCGCAGGTTTGCCATTAAAAAGCTATCCTTGGCCGTCTTGTCGCCGCCTTGCGCCTGGTCGATTAAGTTGAGCGTTTCGCGGTGGCTAAGCTTTGGAAGATCCGAGGTGTCAATGCCGCAAATTTCAACGCGTCCGGGCCTCATTAGATAAAAATTCCTCCGGAATTTTTTTTAGGGGATAGGGGCTAGGGGTCAGGGAATAGAGCTATTTAAAACTATTTCAGAAAAAAGTGAGGAATGAGGAGTGAGGAATGGCGGATGGATAGGTTATAGGCAAACGACAAAATCGTTTGGAACAAAAGAGATTATTCTGATGCTCGCAAACACATATCTCTCGTTCCTCACTTCTCACTCCTCATTCCTCACTATCATGAGCGTCCGGCCGTGTTCTTATGCGGCCGTCACGGTGCGGGGCGTTCTTTAGTCATCGATTTTTAGCGGATATTGTCAAAAAATAAAGATTATACGATACAATCTCCAAAAGGGAATTGACAAACGCCGCTATTTTTGCTACAATACGGGCAAGCTATGGAGCAGCCCGGTAATAAAATTCAAGATGTTGCGTTGGCGCGGACGGCGGAGCTTATACGTCGCGCCGGGACTTTTCGTACTCGGTTCGAGGAGCTGGAAGCTTTAATTGCGGCGCCGGAAATCATCGCCGACAACCGTTATTGGCGGCGGCTTGTTTCCGAGCACGCAAGCTTATCGCCGGTTATGGAATTCAGCCGGCGATTGGAGAATTGCCCGGACGAGGAAACGGCGGATGTGCTTGCCGGTATGCTCGCGAGCTTGGGGAATCGGAAGGACGAAGCGGCATATTTAGTAATTAACCAGCCGTACGACGCATCCGGGGACGCATCGTACGGCTTTAGCGAGAGCTTGATGTCGGCTTATGAAAACTTCGCGGTAAAAAGCGGAATGACTTTTATGTGCCCGAGCC
>WQYM01000212.1 GCA_009781235.1 Bacillota bacterium | reverse complement strand
GCTCACGATGTTGAAAGTAATATAGTGATCTCCGTCGAATAACGAAAATTCACTCAGATAATACTTTCGGTTGTCTAACGATTCTTTCATTTTGGATTTACCTCCGAATTTTTTGCCTTTCGGCTAACCGCTGAAAAAACATCAGAGTTCACAAGTCCCTATCCCGTAAAAAAGCGTCCCAATCCCGTTAATTTCACAAGCACATTCGCGCCATGTATCTTGTTCGTCCCCTGTCAACGACCAAGGAAAAAAAATTGCGCCTAATAACGAAAAAAGGAGCCAAGCTCGCGCTTAACTCTTTCTCTCATCTGCTCTTAAAATTCCGTTGCAATATTTTTTCCCGTTGACAGGGGTTGTGAACTCTGATAACCCAAAAAGCCGAAAGGAAAACAATTCGGAGGCTCAATTTTTGATTCGCGTCGCCACTCAACTATCCCGTCAATCGAACATTTCCGCAAATCACGCGCTGCCTTTAATGAGCTTAAAATTCGCCGGAATAAAGAATAACGGCCTTTCCCTCTGCAACAAAATCAGGCACAGTGGATTTTTGAGTAACCCGCTACGAAGTTTTTAAGCAAGGCGGCCAATCGGCTGCGGTGCGCGGGGAGCGTGTGGCGCAGCCAGCCCCCGCCACGTGCCGACGCCGCTTTTACGCAAAACCCGATGCGATGGGACTTTATGGACTCACCGCTGCCGAATACGACTGACAGGCCGTAATCACGCAGGGGGCTAAGCCACTACGTCCTTAGCCCCCCATAACACACAACACTCTTAATTACTATAGAGTAAATTTCGGTGCTAATAGCTACGTCTTAGCACTCACAAGACAAAAGACAAATGCAATGTTGCACATCAAATTTTTGCTTTTGAATAGCGTCTCACGTTTTTCACGCACAAAAAAGGGTGGTAGCGCTTAATATTACCCTACCACCCTGTATCATTGTATTCCGAAATCCCTTGCTTAACAAAGGTAGCCGATTACATTTTGAAGACACAACATACAGCATCTATTTGTTGAAAAACAGCGAAAAATGATTGAAAAAAATCTGTGCTTATGTTACAATAACACAAAAATGTGGAAAAGTTTATGATTATAATATCAAAGCGCTTCTCTATAAGCTCTTTGTCAAAAAGGGCAATACAACAAATTAAATTAGATTTACAATAGGAGCATGCAATGGAAGAAAGGGTGCTTAAAACAAAAACGGCGCTAAGTAAAATGTTATCCATCCCTGACGAGACTTACGGTGTAAAGGCGCACTACTTTTCGGCACATATTCTTAACAGCTTTGAGAGACTCCTTATCGAAAGCGGATGCAAGGAGGACAACCGATATAATGCCGATGAAACCGTTTATGAATGCTCAAGAGTATTCCGCAGACTAGAAAAGTGGCAAAGCCTTATCGAGTCGGATTTGCCCGACTATGAGGATGCAATTACGCTTGCGGCAATATTCGGATGCGAGGTTAGAGACTTTATCTTCTCCGATTATGAACCGCTCGACGAAACCGATCCCTGCTTTGACTACTTCTATATGTGGAGTATGCGGGAGTGCACCAACGAAACGGTCGAGTTGTCGATATGCGTCCCGCGGATAAGGGATGCGGCGGTCGGACGGAAGCCAAAAACCGTTAACGGCGGCGAGAGCGGCATAAAAAATGTCTTTCGTCTAGCGTCGGACGCTTTGTTTGGAAAGGTAAGCAAAGACGGATTGACATTGCTTGACAGGGTGATGCGGTATGTCGTCGCGAAAGGTAACGAAACCAAAACCGCAGAAATACATAAGTCGCTAAGCAATGTGGAAACAGCGCTTAAAAGGCGCGACAGAGTACCGCCGGCACATCAAGTGGTTGCTTATGAGGCAATAACCGGAGTAAGCGCAAGCTCGATTTACAAAGAGGTTGCCGAAAAAATCATATGCGAGTTCGACACCAAGGAGCTAAAAAAAATGGGTAAAGGAAAATTAAATCCTATCGAAACGCTGAAAGCGAGCAATCTTATAAAAGATAGGCTTGAGGTTTGGTGCGACTCACTTGGGTACGAGGTAACCGACGGCGGGAAAAACTATATTATCATAAGGAAAGATGACAAGTACGGTTTGGTTGCGGTTGCAAGCGGCGAACGCACGATTATTGAACCCAAGTATGACTATATCGTTAAGCAAAAAGATACCGTCTGCGCCATTAACGGCAATGAGATATTCAAAGTCGAAATTAGTGAGGGCAAAACAGAAAAGTTTGAGATGTCTCACGGCGCGCGGCAAGCAACGCAGGAGGGTGCGTTGCAAATCACGCTGTGCGCGATAGATGCCGCGTTAATTAAAGGATACAGATACTTTGAAGGAGACAACGGAATGCGCGTTTTGACGCCCGAAGGCAAAGAATTGCGGTGCAGATATACAAAATCACGGATTGAATGCGCCGAAAACATTATCGCTTATGAAGACGGCAAAAGGCTGTATGGGCTTACGGTTAATTCCGTGCCCATAATTCCGCCCGCATATGAAGAGGAAATCCTCTGTGCGGAAAGCTTGTTTTTGGCAAAGAAACAAGGCAAATACGGTTTTCTCAATTATCTTGGCATACAAGCGATACCTTTTATATATGACGATGCCGCGCCGTTTTCGGAGGGGCTTGCAGTTGTTTGTGTAAACGGGAAGTACGGCTTTATTGGTCAAAGCGGCGATACGGCGATAAATTGTCAGTATGATTTTGCTTGCAGCTTTTACGAGGGCATGGCTTGCGTAACGTTTGGCGGCAAGGACGGCTACATTGCCAAAAGCGGTAATATAGTAATCGCGCCGCAATACGACAATGCCTTTCGTTTTAGCGGCGGCTTTGCGGCGTTTCAAAGAGACGGCAAATACGGTTATATCAATAAGCAAGGCACAGAGGTAATTCCGGCAACATTTGATGACGCATCGTCGAATAGCGGCGGCATCATTACCGTAATTGATAACGGCGTACTTATTAAAAAGAAAATAGCGTAGCCCAAACCCTGAGAAACGAATTGACTATTACAATTCCCGAAAAAAGAGAGGTACACCAAGATGAACAAAGAAAGTATGATCCGATGCCCCTACGACGGCAACACGGACGCCAACTTTTTGGCAAAGCAAGAGGACGGTACATACAAGTGCGGCTTTTGCGACACGGTTTTTTATTACGAGACCGCTAAGTCGTTTTTTGAG
>WQYM01000211.1 GCA_009781235.1 Bacillota bacterium | reverse complement strand
TGTAGGTCGCGCCGTCTACCTTAAAGGTAACGGTAATTTTAGCGGACGGGGTGTCAATACCGTCGCACGCCGCAAACGCAAACGCGCACAGCAAAGTAATTATTGCAATTACCATCAGCTTACTAAACTTTTTCATGAAATTGATTCTCCAATTTTTATTTTGCTTGGGATAAAAACGGTGCAGCAACAGAACAAAAAAGTGCGCCCCCAATTAGGAGACGCACCCCAAAAAGCAATCTCCAAATTGTTGCGACACAATACACAGAAACTGTGGGGAGAATCGCCCAGTGGGCAGAATTCGCCACAATTCCTGAAAGTATAGTGTCGCATAGTCAATATATCAAATTTCATGTGAAGATGTCAAGGAAATTTCTGCATTTCAGTTTGGAAACAAGTAATTTTGCAAACCTCGAAATTTTTTTTGTGTTTTACTGCGTTACCGTGAATTAGTCGGTGAAGCCTCTACGGGCGGCAGCCGTGTTCGGGGAGCGTGGCGTTGCGGCTCCGCCGCAGCAGCCCCCGACAGGCGCCGCCCGACTTTCACGGCAGAACAAAAAACGGTGCAAACAGCACAACAAAAAATGAATACCGTTTCCGTTGACAATAAGCTCCTACTTGCAGTATAATAACAAAAAACAAGTGCCGAGCAAATTTGCCCGACACCCGTTTTAATAACAGCGGTTAGAACTTTTCAAACTCCTTTCTAATTTTATTCTTTCAACTTTGTGTGAAAGTGTGTGTGATACCGTGAGTGAAACCCCTCAAAACACCTTTTTTACGCTCAAATACGCCATTTAGTTGCAGTTGTTAAAAGGTTGTGGTATCATGAAAACCTCAGAAAGAAAAATATTATTATTTGTCGTTTTTATAGTTTTGACGGCTATGCTGTTATCGTCATGCAAAATTCCTTTTGCAAGAAATACGCAGCCCCCGATTGTAACGCCAAACGAGCCTCCGATTAGTGAGTTGAAGGGGAACTCGATTTTTTCCGACGGGATATGGGACGGCTACGACTATGTAAGCCCTTACGTTGAGCAAGAGAAAAATGCCTCAATGACTGCCGCGTATCTAAGCAATCCGGCAGCGCCGAACCCGGCGTATCTATTCAAATTTGGTTTGCGGAACGAAGAAAGCGAATGCTTGTTTTCGGATGCAAAAAATGCGTACATCAATATTTCGTACGGATTTGTTAAGACCGGCGCAACGGGCTATTCCGAAGACATCACAACGTACATTGAACGCTATGAGATTGACGTCTATTTAGTCAACAATCTTTCCGACTACCTTGAGTATTTTGAGGTCGGCGTGCACCCGAAATATGACTTCTCTAATTTGACGCCGACCTTTACCATTACCGACTTTTTTTTGCCGGAGGAAAAGGCTTTTAACGACGATTACGCGTGCGTTGTCAAGCCGAGCCCGCACGGCGATTACTATGGCTTTACACACTCCCAAAAAGCTTTTATCCCGCAGGAGGTTTTTAATTTTTCAACGGGGAATTTGACCGCAATCGCCATCGAAAGGCTTGCGTCCGACGGGTATGAAACAGAGAATATTAGAAGCATCCATGCCGCTTATGCAATGAACGCGCAAAATGTGCGGCTAAAAAATTATGTAAAGCCGGGCTTGATGTCGCTCCCCCACATAGGCATGTACGGCAACGTTGGCAGCGACGGAATAAGCGCGTTGAATTATGACGGCGGGAATTTGGCCGTATCGCTTCGCCCGAACGAGCTGGTCGCTAAAATAGACGACTGTTATTATGCGGTGTACGGCACGCCTTTCAACCCCGACCCTTATGTAATGTGGCCTTCCGCGCTTAACAGATGGTACGTCTTAAAAAAAGGAGGCGTCGTTTACTATAAAAAGGATTTAACGCAGACCTTTTGGAAGCCCGGAGTTGCGGGTGTAAATAACGTAGTTGACCCGGAGTTATTGTTTTTGGAAGCAATTTCCTACAAAATAGAGGCGGTGAAGGATAACTTTGAAAAGCAGGGGGTCGTGTTTACGCTTTCTAATTTCACTCAAGGTAATGATAACGGCGTCGAATACAAGCAACTCAACATCTCCAGTGAAGGACGCGGAGTAGTTATCAGCTTTTTTGCCGACGGCTGGGTTTCAGATATTAGAATTTACTCCGACGACGGGAAAGTAAAATCGCTCAACATCAAATATTTCCCGGGCTTTGATTGGGACGATGCGCACATTGATTCAAACAGGATTGTGTTTACAAAAGATTAGCTTTTGTTAAAGCCGCAGAGAATCGGCATAGTCGTTAGATGCTCGAAAGACAATCCCAAGGAATCAAGTTTTTTTGGAGTCACTTTCATCCAACGCGTTCCGGTCTGCTATCGCCATAAGCGACGCGCCGACCATCGTAAAAAAATCGGAGACGAGCATCAACTCGTCTTTCGGCGTTTCTTTGGATATTTTTATCGCGGAGGCCGTCGCCAGCGCCACAATTTCTTCCGCGCTCAAATTTTTCATACAAATATATATGAAAAATACCTTTTCGGGGTTAAAATGTTTGCTTTTTACGCCATATTGTGATATATTATCGTGTGGTGAAAATCAATACACCATGTAAGGAGATGCGAAAAGCACAATTATGTCAAAGAAGTACGTTTTTATGTTCGAAGAGGGAAACGAGGCCGCGTTGCGGAGCATGGGCGCGATAGCCCCCGATGAGATTCCCAAAGAACTGCTAGGCGGCAAGGGCGCAAACCTTTGCGAGATGATCCACCTCGGGCTGCCCGTGCCCCCCGGTTTTACGGTTTCGACCGAAGCCTGCACGCAGTATTATAACGACGCCAAGAAAATCAACGCCGATATCGAAGCGCAAATTTTCGGCTGTCTGGCGGCGCTCGAGTCCAAAATGGGCAAAACGCTCGGCGACCCCGCCGACCCTTTGCTCGTGTCGGTGCGCTCCGGCGCGCGCGCGTCTATGCCCGGCATGATGGACACGATTCTAAACTTAGGGCTAAACGATAGGTCCGTGCTGGGGCTTGCCAAAAAGACCGGCAACACGCGCTTTGCCTACGATTCCTACCGCCGCTTTATCCAAATGTTTTCCGACGTCGTCATGGAGCAGGAAAAGTCCGTGTACGAGCGCATCTTAGACGACATCAAGCACAAAAAGAACGCCAAATCCGACACCGATTTGACGGCGGACGATTTAAAGGAAATCGTCAATCTGTTTAAGGCAAAATATA
>WQYM01000210.1 GCA_009781235.1 Bacillota bacterium | reverse complement strand
GAGACTTGTTCCTATTTTTACCTTTTCGTCCTTTTAATCCGACGTTTAGTCAAACATCTAATAACACCAAAAAGCTAAAAAGATAAAATCCGATTTTTTCCCCAGTCTGACGCACGGGAGTGCGGCCAATGTCGTCAGGTTAAACCGCCCTACGGTCGAAAAGTGCGAAAAAGTGAATCGACTTACCTAACCTGATAACATTGGAGTGCGACCCCTACGGAAAATATGCAATCAATCAATAAATTGTTGACTTGCTTTGGTAAATGATATATACTGCTACCAAGCATATCATCCATTCCCCAACCCCCATTCGCCAACCCCCATTCACCCAAGGAGAAAAACTAATGGAAAAGAACAAACAAACTAAAACGGTATCCCTCCCCACGACGCCGGATGAGAAAGAAAAGGCGCTCGAGATCGCGATTGCACAGATCGAAAAAGCGTATGGCAAGGGCGCCATCATGAAGCTCACCGAGAAAAACATCGGAAAAGTAGAGGCGATTTCGTCAGGCTGCTTATCGGTGGATTTGGCGTTGGGAATCGGCGGTCTGCCGCGCGGAAGAATCGTCGAGATCTTCGGTCCCGAGTCGTCCGGCAAGACGACACTGTCCCTGCACGTCATTGCAGAGGCGCAAAAAGGCGGCGGGAACGTCGCGTTCATCGACGCCGAGCACGCACTCGACCCCGTGTATGCCGCAAAACTCGGCATCGACTTATCGCGTCTTTACATATCTCAGCCAGACAACGGCGAGCAGGCGCTGGACATCACCGACGCCTTAGTTCGCAGCGGCGCGTTTGACGTCATCGTCATCGATTCCGTGGCAGCGCTTACGCCCAAGGCGGAAATCGAGGGCGAAATGGGGGACAGCCGCATCGGGGCGCAGGCGCGCCTTATGAGCCAGGCGCTCCGAAAGCTCACCGCCATCTGCTCAAAATCCAAAACCTGCGTCATTTTTATCAACCAACTGCGCGAGAAAGTCGGCGTGGTGTTCGGTAACCCCGAGACAACGCCGGGCGGTAAGGCGTTAAAATTTTACGCAAGCATCCGGCTGGACGTTCGCAAGGGCGACCAGGTAAAGGACGGCGCGAACTCGATTGGCTGCCGCGCCAAGGTTAAGGTCGTTAAAAATAAGCTTGCGCCGCCGTTTAAAACCGCAGAGTTTGAGATTATGTTCGGCAAAGGCATCTCCAACGAGGGCTGCGTTATCGATTTGGCGGATCAGTTTAAAATCATCCAAAAAAGCGGCTCGTGGTTTTCGTACAACGGCGAGCGGCTTTGCCAGGGGCGTGAGGGTTTGCGCGACATGCTAAAAGAAAAGCGTGCCTTGTACACGGAATTGGAGGCAAAAATCCGCGCAAAAGCCGCCGAAAGCACCGAGGAATTGTTTAATACGTCGGGCGACGACGAGGTCGAGGATAAAACGAATAACGAATAACTTCGTTATAGCAATTCCTTTACCATGCGGCGGGCGCGCAGGCCGCGCAGGGTGATAAAGGGGCCTGCAAAAATACTTGTGTCGCAAAATAACAGCTTTTGCGCGGGGTCGGCAGCGATGCGGCAGCGGTATGTGCCGTTTTCTATTGTGGGCGACAGAGTAGCGGAGGGCAAGCGCGCGGGGCCGGAGCCGTCTGAAAAGGAAATCTCTACAAGGACAGCCTTCGTGTTTTCCGATTCTTTTTGTAAAAGCTCATGCGCTTTTTGAGCGTTCGGCTCGTCTCCGAGCACAAAAACGCCGGTATAATTTTTATTGCGCTTATAGTAAACGCCCGGGTTGGAGTCGGCGGTATAACCGGCTTTAATAAGCTTTGACTCAAATGCCTGCACGGTTATGCCGTCCGGCATTTTTTTTGCGTCAATCGCCCCGACGCCTTTTATCACCTTTTTTTCGCGGCTTATGCGGTAAACGGGTAAGCCGATGATGCACACCGCCGTCGCGTAAATACCGAATGCCGTCATCGGGAAGCCAAGAAAGATGTGCATCCAAACCCAAAATTCGGGCGGGACATTCGGAATGTGCGGATGCACGCCCGAGCCGCCGTTCATTATCGAAAACGCGGCAAAAACGGTTTTGCCCCCTGCCAGCGTCAGGACGATGAAAATCCAAAGCCAGATATGCTTTTTGCGTTTGATTTCCATGAGGTCGTTCTCCTTTTATTCGCCGAATAATTATTTATCCGGGAAATTAAGTTTGGCGCCTTCTCCGAACAGCTCGAGCGCCTTTTTGTCGTACGCCAGCGCCGCATCCTTCTCAGTTGCAAAATAGCCGATATAATGTTGCTTGTTCATGTGGTAAATCGTGGCTCTCCACGGCTTTTTAGGCACTTTTTTGCTGCGGCTGACGCCGACATACTCGGACGTTTTTATTATGTTTTTTTGGCGCATCCCTTGATGGCGGTCCGAGAGGATTTTCGGGTAGGCCAGTTTGACCTCCGCCCTCAACGGCTCAAGCCTTTCGGACAGCTCTTCTATGGACAAGCCGGGAAAGTTGACCGTGGCGCCCGGGCCGAACAGCTCTAACGCTTTTAGGTCATACGCCATAGCGGCATGTTCTTCCTTCGCATAGCAGCCCAGGTGATACAGCTTCCAATTGTGCCTGATGGTGCTTCCCCATTGATGCGTGGCGCTCGCGTTGTACCATACGCCGATATATTGGGTATACTTTTTAACGGATTTTCCGCCTTTGCTGCCTTGCGCCCCCTTTGATATACCGGGGTTAAATTCCGGATTTTTTTTTCGGAACAGTTTGCCCATAACGGAAACGTATTTGCTGCGGTCATCGAAAACGAGGATGTTTTCTCTGCGTAAATCCAGCCGGTTTCCGTTTTTGTGCAGAATAATAATCGAGTCGATCCCTAAGATGAGCCTTCTGAAGCTTACGTCCTTGCCGTTAATTTTCGTATAAACATACCGATGGTCGGAGCCTTTTATAGATGTCCACCATCGATGCCGGCTTGCGTTATCAAAGTCCTCGTCGTCGACGAGCATTGTTTCTCCGTTTGTTGTCAAAATTTCTCTCATGGGATTCACTTTTCCGTGTGTTTTTCAGCTATCATTAAAAAAGATGCTCACCATCCACCATTCATCAACCACCATTCGCCAAGAAAAAATTCATTATACTATTTCGTGTCTGATTTGATTTTTTCCATAAACCAATCTCGTTGAGTAATTGATTGAATGGTTTCGGGAAGTAGGTTTGCGATTGTGGCGCGTAGGTTGGATATTGCATCTGCGATT
>WQYM01000209.1 GCA_009781235.1 Bacillota bacterium | reverse complement strand
TAAAAAATACAACCTCCCGCCACTTGACAAGCCGCAAACGGAACGGGGGCAACACCGACAAACCCTGCCACCACCCCAAAAAACAAAGTTTCAATAGCGCACTGTTTTTATTTTGACTTATCCGCGGAAAAGATGTATAATACCCTTATGCAATACCAACAAAGATTAAGGGCGCGGCGTAACGGTTTCACCCTGCCCAATCCTTTTATTACAGACGATATAAAAGTCGTGGATATTGACAACCTCACGGACGAACAAAAAGCGATGCCGAGAGTTCGGCACGATTTTTCATATATACGGCAACCGCAGTTTGAACACCTTTTTATTTTCGCGTGGGTGGAGTACGATAAAAGAGAAGTTAAGGACGACCCGACCACCGCAAAGAAAGTTATCGGGGAACGCGCTTTTTTCAAGGATTACGACAGCGCAAAGGAATTTTTCAGGCTCGTTGATTTCATCGACTATTATTGCTTTAAGTACGAGAAAGGCGAAAAAACGGGGCTGTTACACTTACAGGGCTTTATGCGGTACAAGAGGGCGTTGGATATGAAACAGGTACACCGCATATTCCCGACAATCCACCTTGACCCAAGTTACGGAACAAACCACGAGTGCCGCGAATATTGCACGAAAGCGAAAACAATGATTGAGGGCTACGATTTTTACGAGTTCGGCAATTTCATTGAGGAACGCCAACGGGTTGACCTTATGGGAATTGTTGACGGTTTAATCGCAAATGTGCCTTATGAGGAAATGCTGCGTCGGTACCCGTATCAAATGATAAATATGGGGGATAAAATAGAAAAGACACGGCAAAACCTTTTAAGAGATAGATTCAAAAATACCGAGCGCACCATTCACACAACTTACATATACGGCGCGGAAGGCACAGGCAAAACTACCTTCGTCAACCGTGTTTTAGGTTACAAATACGGCGATGTGTTCAAGGTCAGCAATTACAAGCATTCGGGCAAGTTCGACCATTACGCCTGCCAAGATATAATCCTGTTTGACGAGTTTTTAAGCCAAATAGAATTGACGGACATAAACGATATGCTAAACGGTCAGCCGTACAATTTCCCGTGCCGTTTTAATGACCGCGTGGCTTGCTTTACAAAGGCGATATTTACTTCCAACTATCCGCTGGACGAGCAGTACCAAAAAGAACGGGCACAGGGCAAAGAGCCGAGTTTCAAGGGCTTTTTACGCCGTATCACCGAAATAATCTATATGCCGCAACAGAATGTGTATATATGGGAAAAAGGACAGCCCGCGCCCGAAGTTATAACCAAACTTACCGAGCAGGGCGCAACATTTGAAATTAAAGGGGTGCAATAATGAAAATGCAATATATAATCTTAAAAAACGATAGATATAACAAAGTCAAAAGCGGCGAAATGACCGTATGGCTTACCCTTAACGACGATTGGGCAAAGTCCTTAAAAGTCGGTGAAATCGTCTGCATAGTCAACGACAACCCGCCTGACAAGCAAGAGGCTTGCTATGCCCGTGTTAAAGGCTATTATGTTTACGATACCTTTGCCGAACTGTACGGCAAAGTAAACAAAAACGAAATAGGCTATGACGGGGACGACAAAGAAAATATAGAATTGATAAAAAGCCAAATGTATATGCAATGCACCCCCGAAAGCGAAAAGAAATACGGCGTTAGAGGTATCAAGTTAGAGTACCTGCACGACCACATTGACACCAATGATATGACCGAAGCCCAAGCCCAAGCCTATTTACAAGGCATGGTCAAGGGCGTACAAAAAGCGCGTAAACAACTATACCGCTACCTTGAAAAAGCAGACGGCATGACGGTAGGGCTTAACCGCTTTATGCAAGGCAACCCCGAAATATATTTTGCAGGTATCAACGACGAAATTGAACACGATATGCTCAAATACCTTTTAGCCGAAAGTATCAAAAACGCCCAAGCCCTGCTCGACACGCTACAAGAGCAAGAGGACAATGCGGACATTTTGGTTATTAGCAAGTATTAAAATCGCTTTACAAGCCAACAAGCCATAACAAAATAGTGGGCAAATTAAAGTTCCCTGCAGAATTCATCCAGCCATTCAAAAAGCTCTTGGGCGGCCTCTATTTGCGTGGGCGTGAGTTCTCGGGTTTCAAACTCTTTTCTATAGAAAATCTCATCATCTATTGTTTCCTCCACTTGTACAATACTGTAATAAAGTCCCTCGTCTAAGAAATCGTCAAACACAAACTCATAATGCTTCCAATGAAACAAGAAATCTTCAAAGAAAAAATGCGCTAAATTGAAATAGGACTCGGACAACTCTTCCCCATCCCAACCGGATACGGGGTTGTCTTTTAGGTTCATCCAATAATCGGTTGCCAAAGATGCCGCAGCTTTAGAGCCCTCAACGCTTATCTCATTCATCGCTCTATCAGGTGGTGGCGCCATTAGCTGTTCGTTTCGTCTAGGGTCAAAGTCAGTAACGTATAGATATCCAATGTTGCCGCTCCACTGGCTAATATTTATATTTTCCCATTGGCTATACGTTCCGCCGTAATAGGTTGTTGTCAGGTTGCACCCATAAAACGCGCCGTCCCCAATCACGGTAACGGACGAGGGAATCGCAATACTTTTAATTTTGGAGCCGATAAACTCAAACGGCTTGATGATGGTCGTACCGTCGGGAATGACTAAATCCACTTCATTGGAATATATGCCGTGGATAACATCCAACTCGATGATTCCCGATACACCGTCCTCAAATTCTGCGACAAAAACGTGGTTCCCGTCCCCAAGCGCATATATGTAGTCTTTAGAGTAAGTAATTATCGTGCTACCCGCCGTTACGGCGTAGTTGGAAGGGGCGACCGTTTCGTTATTCAGCGACAATCTTACAAATTTAGTGTGGTCGGCGTCGATTATCGCGCTCACATATCCGTTGATTAGGAAATTGGACAGGTCTGTTCTTATCACGGCAATTTTTGGTTCCGTTTTTGTCCATTTGGCATATACCGTTACGCTGACCGTCGCGTCCGAAAGGTCTGTAAACGGCTGTTCAAATGACAAATCGTCTAAAAACCAGCCTACAAAAACGAAACCGTCCTTTTGCGGGTTCGACGGAAGCTCCGCGCCGCTCTTAACCTCTACCGTTTTGTAGGTCGCGCCGTCTACCTTAAAGGTAACGGTAATTTTAGCGGACGGGGTGTCAATACCGTCGCACGCCGCAAACGCAAACGCGCACAGCAAAGTAATTAT
>WQYM01000208.1 GCA_009781235.1 Bacillota bacterium | reverse complement strand
CGGCGGAAATTTGCTTGAATTTAGTTCCTTGCGTGTCTACGAGGGTCGGCGTCCCCTTATCGACCAACTTGCCGTCTACCACGCCGTCGCCCAATTGGCCAAAACCGTTATACCCCCAAGTCCATAGGTTGCCGGCCGAATCAAGCGCCAAATTGTGCTGAACTCCTGCGGCGACCTGCAAAAAAACGGTTCCCTTGGTGACCTGCGTCGGCACGCTCCTGTTTACGGTGGTGCCGTCGCCCAGGCGCCCGGCAGTATTGCTGCCCCAAGCCCATATGTTACCGGCTTTGTCGAGCGCGATAGTGTGGGCGCTCCCGCCGCTCGCGGATTGAATCTTAAACTCCGTCCATTTGGCGTACAGCGTTATGTCCTGCGACACGGTCAAGGGGAAAACGGCGGTCTGCGTCAACCCCGGGTCTGTACACCATTCCGAAATAACGTAACCGGTTTTAAACGTGACAATGGGGTCGCTAAAGGACGAATCCTTAGCAATGACCGCAGGCTTAACGTCCGTACCGCCGTTCGTCTCAAACGTCACGGTGACGGAGGCCAGCCATTTGGCGTAGACGACGGTGTCCTGCGTTACGGCAAAGGGGAAATTTCTTACCATTGTAAAAGCCGCGTCCTGGTACCACCCGTCAAAAACAAACCCCGCCTTAGTGGGGTCGGCAGGTTTAGAGACAGAGGCACCGGAGGCTCTCGTAAGCGGATTAGTATTCGAGCCGCCGTCCGTTTCGAACGTAACGGTGTAAGTTGCCAGCCATTTCGCGTAAAAAACGGTGTTTTGGGTCACATTGAACGGAAAAGCTGCCGCCGCCGTCAGGCCTGCGTTTTGATACCAGCCGTCGAAAACATAGCCGTCACGCTTGGGGTCGGCGGGCTTTGAAACGGTGGAGCCGGTGACGGAAAAGGATGTGATTTCCGACCCGCCGTTTGAGTTAAAGGTTACGCCGTACCACCGCGCATACAACGTCGTATCCTGCGTTATCGCAACGGGAAAGCTTCTGGCGGTGCCCGTAAAATTCGCGCTTTGGTACCAGCCGCCGAAAGCATAGCCGGCGCGTTTAGGGTCCGTCGGCTTTTCAATCGGGGCTTCCGCGTCAACGGTCCTCGATGCTACGGCCGAGCCGCCGTTCGCGTCAAAGGTAAGCGTAACCTGCGCCAACCATTTGGCGTACACCGTGTCGTCATCGATCATGGGCAGCGGGAACGGCGCGGGGACCAGCAGCGTTTCGTCCCAATACCAGCCGTCAAAGCGGAAGCCGGTTTTTGCGGGGCTTGCGGCGGGCTTAGGGATGGATTCGCCGAGATAGCACCACTCGGAGGCAACAGGGCTTCCCCCGTTGGTATCAAACGACAGCGTAAAGCGCGGAAACTCCTCCCATTCGGCGTACAGCGTGGTATTTTCGGTAATTTGCCACGCCAGCGGCGCCATGTCGGCATACGCGGCGTCAAAGTACCACCCGGTAAACACGTGCCCGCGTTTACTCGGTATCGTTTGCGGCAAGGCAGCGATGCCGTTCTTATCGTAGGTAACGGACGGAACGGGCGACCCGCCGACGGTATCAAACGCAAGCGTACATTTATTTTGCGGAATTGTGCCGTCCGGATTGCCTTCATCACCATCGCACGCCCAAAGCGCAAACGCGCCAAGTGTTAGGGCTAGAATGATACACAGCACGATGTATTTCTTTTTCATGCGGCTATTATATAACATATTCGGGAATTTTGCAAGTACCTACAAGAGATTCTTGGCGCGCTGACAGTCCCTTTTTACTGACCAAGGTTTTCGGGCGGATAACGAGGGCGCCCCTACGGGTACCCGTTTAAACAAAACCTATTTAGAGATTCCCGAGGGGGGCAGGTTCCGGGACAACTTTTCGATTTTGATAGGCCTAATAATTCAGTATCTTTAGCGCACGCATGACCCGAATTAGAATCGAGACGAAGAAGTAGCTGCCCATGATGGCGGCGGTGATAAATATCCACTCCTGCGGCCGCATCGAGGGAAGCGCAAGCCCGAACAGCGGCGCTTCCGCGCTTGAAAGGTTGGGCACCGCAAACACGCCCACGATCAACAGCGCGGCGACGGCCAAAATCAGCATGATGCGGAACATATTGAGCGGCTCGCAGATTTTAACCAAAATGATAAAGCCCGTAAACGTGAGCCCCAGCACCAGCATCGTCTGGTAAATTTGGTAGGCCGCCGCCGGGTCGTCGGGCATTTTTTTGAGCACAAAGAAATTGTACAGGTAAATCGCCAAAAACGCCGCCCACATCGTGATGCCGCCGGGTGCGCTCCGGCCGATGACGTTGAGCAAAAACTTTCCGGTAATTAACTGTTTGTTGGCCTGCAACGCAAGCGCAAACGACGCGACCGCAATGACGCACATTTCCAATAGCAACAGGTTGTCGGTGGTGTAGGGGTACTGCTCGCCCAAAAACAACGAGGTAATCGCCACGATCATCGTCATAAAGGTTTTCATCAAAAACAACGACGCGGACTGCTGGATGTTGTTGACGACCTTGCGGCCCTCCACCACGACCTCGGGCATCGACGCGAAGGAGGAGTCCTGCAACACCAAGTGCGCCACGTTGCGCGCGGCCTCGGCGCCGGAGGCTATGGCCACGGCGCAATCGCATTCGCGCATCGCCAAAATGTCGTTCACGCCGTCGCCGGTCATCGCAACGGTCCTTCCCTTTTGCTTTAAGGCCTTTACCAGCAGCATCTTCTGCTCCGGCGTCACGCGCCCGAACACGGTGTACTGCGAGGCCGCCTCGAAAATTTCGCGGTTCGAAAGCCCGTCGAGCGAAATATACAACTCCGCGTTCTCGACGCCCACTCGCCGCGCGACCTCGGAAACCGTGATGGGGTTGTCGCCCGAAATCACCTTGATGGCGACGTTGTTTTCCTTAAACCAACGGATGGTTTTTACGGCGTCGTCGCGCACGTGATCCTCTATCACCATTAAACACAGCGCGCGGCGGGCCCCCAGCACCTGGCCGTCCTTGATGGGCGCAGGGGAGTGCGCCAAAACCAAAACGCGGAAGCCCTGCGCGGCGTAGTCGTTGATTTGGCGCTCTAAGCGGATGCCGATGTCTTTCAGCACGAATTCCGGCGCGCCGTAAAGAAAGGTCCCCGTTTCGCCAAAAGTTGCCGCCGCCAGCTTTCGCGCCGACGAAAACGGCAATATGGCGGTGGGCTTTAACACCTTAGAATAGCCGAAGCGGTTGGCGAGCG
>WQYM01000207.1 GCA_009781235.1 Bacillota bacterium | reverse complement strand
GCGGGGTCGGCTTTTTTGAGGCTCATATAACGCGTTTCGCTTTCGATGAACTCGCGGTAGGAGCCGGTCGGGTCTTTGGAATCAAGCTGGAACGGGTTTTTTCCTTGGGCTGCCAAGCGGGGGTCGTAGCGGTATAGCTGCCAATACCCCGCGTCCACCGCGCGCTTGCCCTCGGAGATGCCCTTAGACATATCGATGCCGTGGTTGATGCAGGTGGCGTAGGCAATCACGATGGAAGGGCCTTTATAGGATTCGGCCTCTAAAAACGCTTTAACGACTTGGTTGTTGTCCGCGCCCATGCAAACCTGCGCCACATACACGTTGCCGTAGCTCATCGCCATCATGCCAAGGTCTTTTTTGACCGTGCGCTTGCCGGCGTAGGCGAATTTTGCGGTGGAACCGGTCGGGGTCGCTTTAGAGGATTGGCCGCCGGTGTTGGAGTACACCTCGGTGTCCATGACCAAAATATTGATGTCCTCGCCGCAAGCCAGCACGTGGTCTAAGCCGCCGTAGCCGATGTCATACGCCCAGCCGTCGCCGCCGAACGCCCAAATGGATTTTTTAACCAGCACGTCTTGCGCATCGTTGATCTCATGTAAAACCGCCTTACAATCCGCACATTCCGCCGCCAGAGCTTCGGGTAGTGCCGCCTTCACCGCTTCCGCAGCGGCCACCGAGCCCGCCGCGTCGTTATAAGAGGCAAGCCAGTCGGTCAGCGCGGCTTTTAACGCGTCGGGTATGCACAGACTTACCGCTTTTTCCGCCGCCGAAACCAACCGTTTCGTGCGCGCGCCGTAGGCAAGATTAAATCCGTAGGCAAATTCCGCGTTGTCCTCAAAGAGGCTGTTCGCCCACGCGGGGCCGCAGCCTTTTTCATTGATCGTATAGGGGCAGGTGGGGGCGCTTCCGCCGTAAATCGACGAGCAGCCCGTCGCGTTGCCAATCACCATGCGCTCGCCGAAAAGCTGCGTCACCAGCTTTACGTACGGCGTTTCGCCGCAGCCGGAGCACGCGCCGGAGAATTCAAACAACGGCTTTTTATACTGGCTTGCCTTTACCGTGCCCGGGTTGCCGACATTCGCCGATACGTCCGGGGTGGGGAGTGAGGCCGCGTAATTCCAATTCGCCTCGTCGAGTTTGATGGAATCGGCAAACGGAACCATTTTGAGCGCCTTTGCGCCGGTTTCCTTGTTTTTGCCCAAACACACATTGGCGCACGAGCCGCAGCCCATGCAGTCCAGCGGCGAGACCTGCACGCGCACCTCATAGCCGAGCTTGGGGTTCATGGGCTTTGTCACAAGGCCCTCGGGCGCGGCCGCTTTTTGCGCCTCGTCTAATAAAATGGGGCGGATGGTTGCGTGCGGGCAGACAAACGAGCACAGGTTGCATTGGATGCAGTTTTCGGGCACCCATTCGGGAACAAACGCCGCAACGCCCCGCTTTTCAAACTTCGTCGTCGAAGTCGGGACGACTCCGTCCGGATTGAACGCCGAAACGGGTAAATCGTTGCCTTGCTGCGAAAGTACGGGACGGATTACTTTTTGATAGTACGCGTCGGACGAGTTGTCCACCATCGCCGCGCCGTCCGTGGCCGTTGCCCATGACGCGGGATATTGTACTTCTTTAAGTCCTGCAACCGCGTTGTCAATCGCGTCGTAATTCATCTGCACGACCTTTTCGCCTTTTTTGCCGTAGGATTTTAAGACCATTTTTTTCATGTAGCCCTCGGCCTCTTTATAGGGGATAACCTTGGCGAGCTTAAAGAACGCCGCTTGCATGACCGAGTTAATTTGTTTCATTCCCACGCCTTGCGCCACCTTTAACGCGTCCACGGTGTAGAACTTTATCTTCTTTTGCGCGATTTGCCGTTTCATCCCGGCGGGCAATTCTTGCTCGAGTTGCGCAAAATCCCACAAGCAGTTTAAGAGGTACGTGCCGCCGCTCTTTAAAGAGGAGAGCATGTCGTAGCGCGTCACATAGCTTTGGTTGTGGCACGCCACAAAGTCCGCCTGGTCGATTAAATACGTGGATTGAATGGGGGAGTCGCCGAACCGCAAATGCGAAATCGTGATGCCGCCCGATTTTTTGGAGTCGTATTCAAAGTACCCTTGGGCGTACTTGTCTGTGTGGTCGCCGATGATTTTGATGCTGTTTTTATTGGCGCCCACCGTTCCGTCCGCGCCTAAGCCGTAGAATTTACAGCGCACCGTGCCCTTGGGGGAGGCGTTGATAAACTTGGTAACGGGGAGCGAGGTGCCGCTAACGTCGTCGAGTATGCCGACCGTAAAGTGGTTTTTGGGGGCGGCAACGGCCATATTTTCATACACGGCATTGACGTGCGTGGGGGTGAATTCCTTGCTGCCGAGGCCATAGCGCCCGCCGATGACATTGATTTTGGTTTTGCCGGCCTCAAGCAAGGCGGCGCAAACGTCGGTATACAGCGGTTCTCCGATGCTGCCGGGCTCCTTCGTCCTGTCCAGCACCGTGATTTTTTTGACGGAAGCCGGGATTGCGTCCACAAAATCTCTGATCGAGAACGGACGGTACAGGCGCACTTTTAGTAGGCCGATTTTTTTGCCTTTTGCCGTTAAGTAATTGACGGTTTCCTCCGCCGCCTCCGCGCCCGAGCCCATCATCACGATGATTTCTTTGGCGTCCGGCGCGCCGACATATTGGAACAACTCATACTTGCGGCCCGTAGTTTTAAACACCTTTTCCATCATGGTTTTCACGATGGCGGGCGTCGCGTCGTAGTAGCGGTTGGCGGCCTCGCGGTTTTGGAAGTAAATATCGGGGTTTTGCGCCGTGCCCTGTTGGTGCGGGTGCTCGGGATTGAGCGCACGGTCGCGGAAAGCCTGAATATCGGCCATGTCGACCAGCGGCAAAATCTCCTCGTAGTCGATGCCGTCGATTTTAGAAACCTCGTGGCTGGTTCTAAAGCCGTCAAAGAAGTGCAAAAACGGCACCTTGGCTTTCAGCGTCGCCAAATGCGAAACGAGCGCCAAATCCATCGCCTCCTGCACCGAGTTGGACGAGAGCATCGCAAAGCCCGTCTGACGGCACGCCATCACATCGGCATGGTCGCCGAAAATCGACAAAGCGTGCGCCGCCAACGCCCTTGCGCTCACGTGGAACACGGTCGGCAGCAACTCGCCCGAAATTTTGTACATGTTGGGAATCATCAACAAAAGCCCTTGGCTTGCTGTGTAGGTCGTGGTCAGCGCACCCGCCGCTAAACTCCCGTGT
>WQYM01000206.1 GCA_009781235.1 Bacillota bacterium | reverse complement strand
TTTCAGGGCTGGCTGCGACACCATGCCTAGTATAACATAGGAGGATTCTTTTTTGTTGTCCTCTACACCACTGTTTACTCTATTCTCCCCAGCATAGCTGGGGGATTGGGATTAACATTCAATATCGCAGATGCCACAAGATATGTGGATATCGATTCTAATTCCGCTTCGGTTCTTTTTCCACCGTCACTTTTTCAGACTTGCTTTTTGCACCGACAAACTCTGCCGCGGCGCCCAAAACCGCGAGAACCTGTTTCCTGTCGCCAAAGGCGCCGTCAACCGGAAGAGAGTACCAATTCGCGCCGTGCGGGAAGCTCACCCTACAAATTTCGGGATGCTTTTTTGACAGCAGGTCGGCATAGTCCTCGGCTAATTTTACAACCATCAAAACGCCGCCGTCCATACCGTACAGCATGGCGTAGGTGCTTTTTTTCAATTTTAGGCTCATCGGCAGCTGGGGCTGATCAAAGCGTTCCGATACATTGATATACGGATGGTTTAGTTTTAGGATATCGTCGGCGATTTCCTTGCGCGTTACGCTAAAGTCCGAATACACGGCGTTTTTGAATTTTTCGAGCGCGGCGTCATGCTTGCGCTCGGCCTCCGCCAATTTTTTCTCCGCCTCGCCCGCGTTTGCCGCATATTCCCTTTCGATTGCCCCTTGCTCGACCCATGCGTCCGCCGCGTTGCTAGCGCCTGCGAATTTTTCCGACACATACTTGCAGCTTGCGGCCAAGATTTTGTAAACCGCGAGCTTAGACGCAAAGCCGCGCCCGGCGTCTACATGGTACCAATCGTCGCCCGACAAATAACCCGCGCGCTCCAACGAATAGACTTCTTTTGCGGTTTTTTGGTCTAATTTAAGCGCAAAGGTATGCACACGTTCATTGCGTGCGAACATCAACCCAAAAAACCGTTCGCCGCATTGCAGGTAATCGGGTGCGTTGCCGGCGGACCTTTCCTTGATGGCCGGCAGCATTGCCGTACTTTCCGGATTTAAACGCATGAATTCGATGTAATCCATCACGTCGCGCCGCGATAAGGAAAACAGCGCCGTACCCCGCCCTGAGGGTCTTTTCCTTTTTTTGCCGAGCAAATACAGCAGCAGAGACAGCAGCAAAAACGCGACAAAAAAACCTGCTAAAACCAATAAAATACCATATAGGATGTCCATAATTATTTGCCTCCCCTGGCGGATTTACCTTTTTTCTTTCCGGCGGCATACACAAAAATCGCCGTCAGCGTTCCGAGCAATATCCCGATAAGCAGCCATAACCACCACGGGGCCTCGCAACCCGTAGGCGGAGGGCCCGGGGGGGTGAGCCCATTAAGCAACTGCTGATATTCGTCACCTTGGTACCGGTCGGGGTTAAAATGTCCGTTTGCCATCGCCTTATCTATATAATCCTGCACGGCGTTCCATGCGGCTTCGTACTCTTTATAACCCGCGGGATCGTATCCTTCGGGGTCAAGCTTGTTCTGCGGCTGCAACACCAGTTCCTCAAACGAGCCTCTCAGCTTATCGACAAGCGCCCTAAGCTTAGAGTGCTCTATTTCGACAGAGGGCGTTTCTTTTAAGTAACGATTCAGCTCATCGAGCGCTTCTTGATACGATTTGCCGAACGTGTTCCAGCTGCCGTTTGTAAAATGTTCTTTCTTGAGTCCGCCTTTAAGCAATCCCAGTTCATCCATGATATCGGGCAGTTCATCCAAGTATTCGCTCAACTCGCGCGGCAGCAGGCACTCAACCGACAGCCCGGCCGAAGCGGAGCCATTGAAATTTGTGCTGCCCTTGTACACCGCCTTAAAGCTGTGCTCGCCCTCCAGCAGCGGGATTGCGTCGGAGAATACGATAAACATAGCCTCGCCCGCAACATTAAGCGTGCTCTCGCCGATTTTTTTATCGTCGCCCCAAAGCTCGACAACGCCTTGCGGGACTCCGGCGCCGGGGGCTTTCGCCTTAACGGTTGCGCTTAAAACCGCCGCTTGGCCGTAGATTATGGCGTCGGCGCCGCTTGACAGCAAGACCTCGGTATCCGCCTTATCCACCTTGACGGACAGGGGCGAGATTTGCGAAGATTCGTTAAAGTTCCTGTCGCCTCGATACGCCACGGTGATATTATGCGCCGCGACATTTAAGCCGGAAACGGTCAAGGTTGCCGCGCCGCTCATAAGCCATACTTCCCCGAGCAACGTCGAACCGCTGAAGAACGCGACATAGCCCGTGGGCGTTCCCGCGCCGGGAGCAACCGCCGTCACCGTAGCCGTAAGCGTTAACGCTTCACCATACACCGTGGACGTTTTGTTCGACGTAACCGACGTTTCGACGTCGGCCTTATTTACTACATGGACGTAATTCCCGAACACCGCCGAGTTCGAACCGCCGAACTCGCTGCTACCCAAGTACACCGCTGCCACCGGATGGCTCCCGACCGGCAAGGACGAGGTTGTATACGTCGCCTCGCCGGATGCGTTCAGTGTGCCGGTGCCCACAATCATGCCGCCGTTTATCCTGAATTCGACCGTGCCCGCAGGCGCGCCCGTGCCAGGCGCATTCACCGTCACGAAAGCCGTGAACGTCACCGACTGGCCAAACACCGAAGGATTCGGGGCGCTCATTACCGTATTCGTCGTCGTAGAAGAGGCCGCGACTACCTGCGCGTGCACCGCCGACGTTGAAATGCCGAAGCTGCCGTCGCCCGAATACTCCGCCGTTATGTTGTGCGTGCCTAACGGCAAATCCGATGTCGCAAACGTCGCAACGCCGGAGGCATTCAACGTGCCCGTTCCAAGCGTCGCCGCGCCGTTTTTGAACGTAACCGTGCCCGTGGGAGCGCCCGCGCCAAGGCCCGTCACCGAAACGCTCGCCGTGAACGTCACGCTCTGGCCTACCGCCGAAGGATTGGCGTTCGAGGAGAGCGTGACCGACGTGGCCGCCTTCACTACCTCGTGCTTGTAATCCGCCGATGTCGAGGCCGCAAAGCTGCCGTCCCCTAAATATCTTGCCGTCATGTGCTCGTATTCGCCCACAGGAAGCGCCGATGTCGCAAACGTCGCCTTGCCAAAAACGTCCAGTGTGCCCTCGCCGAGCTTAACCGCGCCGTTGTAGAATTCAACCGTGCCCGTAGGGATGCCCGAGCCAAGACCCGTAACCGTCACGAGGGCCGTAAACGTTGCCGATTGCCCGAACACCGATGCGTTGGGAGCGGATGCAAGCGCGACAGACGTACCCGCAAAATCCACCGTCTGGTTCACCACTGCGGACACCGA
>WQYM01000205.1 GCA_009781235.1 Bacillota bacterium | reverse complement strand
ATCTGTTATCTGTTATCTTAGATGCCTATCAATCCGGACTTTCACCGCTTTCCCCGTTCTCTTCGCTTTCCTCCTCCACATACCGCTCAACCTCGATACCGTCTGCCGCTATATTGATGCCCACGCGGTCGTCTAAATCCCATTCGTCGGTGGTATCGAGGAAAAAATCCTCGTCCGAGTCGGTATACACCTGTACCTGGTAGTATGCGCCCTTATACAGGTTTTGGCCGATGTTGCCGCCGATCACACCGTCGTCTTCGCTGTCGGTCAGGTTCACTTTGTCAAACGGGACACGCACCGTCACCTTATCGCCCTTACTAAATCCTCGCGTGTTGATAAAGGTAAAGTGCCCGCCCGCGATTTCCACGGTGTCCTCGCCCGAAACCTGCGTAACGAACTCGTTCACCGTGCGCATTTTTTTCATAATGTGGATGCCGGGCGGCGGGATTTTTAGTTCCACCTCCGACCCCGCCGCCCGGCCGTCTACGTTTTGCGCGGTGAATTCGTAATGCTCGGTAGCGATGTTCATTTCATAATACGTGCCTTTAAATACGGTGGAAAGCACCCGGCCGGCCAGCGTGCCCTTGTTTGCGCCTCCCTTTGGGTACACCTTGATGTCCTCGGGGCGCACCACCAGGTCCACCGGCTCGTTTTTATTAAACCCCCGGTCCTCGCAATCGAATACCGCTCCGCAAAACTGGATTTTATAGTCGGCGACCATTGTGCCGGATAAAATGTTGCTCTCGCCGATGAAGTTGGCGACAAACGCGTTGATAGGCTCGTCGTAAATCTTTTTTGGCGTGCCGGCCTGCTGAATCGCGCCGTCGTTGATGACGACGATTTTATCCGACATGGTTAGGGCCTCTTCTTGGTCGTGCGTAACGTATATAAAGGTGATGCCCAAATTTTTGTGCATGCTCATAAGCTCGATTTGCATCTCTTTGCGCATTTTTAGGTCCAGCGCCCCGAGCGGCTCGTCGAGCAGCAGCACTTTTGGCTCTAATACGATGGCGCGGGCGATGGCGACCCTTTGCTGCTGCCCGCCCGAAAGCGTGTTAACGTCGCGCTTTTCGTACCCAGAGAGCCCCACAAGCTTTAACGCCGCGCCCACCTTTTCGCTGATTTCGGCCTTGGTGTACTGGCCGTTTTTGCCGGGCTTAACCCCTGCGGGAACCTTCTTTAATTTTAGCCCGAACGCGACGTTGCCAAACACGGATAAATGTGGGAACAACGCATATTTTTGGAACACCGTGTTGACGGGCCTTTTATGCGGCGGCAAATCCGTCACATCCTCTTTTTCGATAAAGATTTTACCTTTGGTCGGCTCCTCAAATCCGGCTATCATTCTTAGCAACGTCGTCTTCCCGCACCCCGACGGCCCTAAGAGCGTGATAAAATCGCCGCGCTTAACCGACAGCGTGATGTCGTCTACCGCCGTTACGCCGTTATAAACCTTCGAAACGTTGCGCAGTTCGATGATTTTATCAAATTTTTCCGCCGGGGCGGATTTTATTTCTTTTGCCACGAGGACCCCTGTTCAAATGCAGAATGCAGAATTATGGTTAAATCGGTTCGGTTGAAAATATGGTCTTTTTTTACATTTTGCATTGCTTTCTAAAAAGTAGGCGGGCAGCTGACCCAAAGCACTTTAGCCCGGGCTTTGCCGGTATTACGGATAAAATGCGATTTAGCGGCGCGGAAATAAAACGTGTCGCCCGCGCAGGCCCGGGCCGTCCGTTTGCCGACCGTTAAGGTAATTTCGCCGTCAATTACGTAACCGAATTCCTCGCCGTCGTGCGGCAAATCCTTTTCGGTTTGCACGCCGGGATCCAACTCGGTAAGGATCGGCTCCATCGCGTTCTTCTGCGCGCTGGGCACCAGCCACCGGATTAAGCTGCCGCCGTTCCCTTTTTCAAACATGTCGCTCGCGGAAAACACCAACTGCTCGTCCCCATCCTCGACAAAAAATTCGGCGGCCGAGCTGCCTAAGGATTGCAAAATGTCCAAGAGCGTCGCAATCGACGGGCTGGTCAGGTCGTTCTCCAACTGGCTGATGTAGCCCTTGGTGAGTTCGCAGCGGCTCGCAAGCTCTTCCTGCGTCAATTGATTTTTTAGCCTAAGCTCCTTAATTTTTATACCGATTTCCATATAGCGCTCCGGTGTTTAGCAATTCTAAACTTTTGATTTACTTTGTCAGTTTTTAGTAAACTTACAGTTTAAATATGCTAAACCTTGAATAGTATATATGCTTGCGCTTTACTTGTCAATTATTTTACACAACTTTTTTCTTTACAAACGTTTTTTTTTATGGTATTATTTTTGCATGAACGAAAAAGATAAAAAAAAGCGCGTTCAGACCGTCATCGTGTCTGCGTGCGTCATATTCGCCATATTTTTATTCATCGGCCTAATTTCCAATTTGGTTACGCTGTTTAGTAAGCTCGACCGCATCGCAAAGGTGGAGGCGCAAATCGCCCAGCTCGACGACAGATACAAGGACTTGGGCGACGAGCTGGCGTATTGGGATATTACCGAAAACCGCGTGAGGTACGCGCGCGAGGAAAAGGAAATGAAATATCCCGACGAGATTGCTTTTATGGGAAAATAATGCCTTTGGCAGTTATCTTAATGGTTATTGGACAGCATTTTATAGGGCTTTTTTAGTCGTGCAACAGGTAACGTTCAATTATCTCGGCAAAGTCGGATACATAACGGGCGGGTCGCCGGGGACGGCGACCCCCTACGGAAAGTGGGCACCCCAACCGACCCCTAACCACTAATCACTAACCGCTGCAAAAATATTTTATGCGTAACGCATAAAATATTTTTTGCCCCGCCATACTACCCTTTGTAGTGTAAAAAGCTACAAAGGAGTGTGCCATCATGCCCGATATGAGCAAAGCGCACGCGAACGCCTCCAAGGCTAAGGCTACCAAGGCGAGCAAAGCTTGTTCGAACTCTTCGGCGACGAAGTCGTGCAAGTAATGCAAACAAAAAACCTCCCCGATTTGAGTGGGAGGTTTTTTGTTAAATGATGTAGAAATTAGAATTTCGGAGGGATTGAGTCTTCACCACCAAAAAATACCCGTAATTCTTATTTCTTCCTAAGTTTATCCTGCCACGCCTTTAGCAAATCGTCCACGCTCTGCTCCTTTTGAGACGGCACGTTTTGCGGGCGCAAGGAACCTTGGGGGCGAGCGGAATCAAGCGGCGGGCGCGGGCGATTCGAATCGAACGGCGGGCGGCTCTCACGCATTTTCTGTAGCTCCTCCGGCGTTTTCTT
>WQYM01000204.1 GCA_009781235.1 Bacillota bacterium | reverse complement strand
GTGCAGAAGAAGTTTACGGTTGCGGCGCGGATCCTCGTTGAACGCCGAGCCCTTCTCATGAGGGGCGATATAACAGTTTTTGCGACACATTTCACCGTTTTGTTCTTGGCTACCTGCGTCGCGCAAAGAAATATTGCCCATTTTTACGGACTTGACCTCGCTGCCGGCCAAAACGATGCCGGCCTCGGTTTTTTCCTCGAACTCGTAGTCGAAGAAAGCTTTTTTGTTTTTTTCAATTAACTTCATTAAATTCTTATCTTCCCCATCCATTTACTGATCTTAATCCGTTGCGGGCAGTGTTTTTCGCATACGCCGCAAGACTTACAAGAGGATGCGGCGGCCGCGCCCAGCTCTTTTTGTTGGCGCTTAATCCATTCGGTATCGGAAATCGGGACTTTAAATACGGTGTGCTCGTTAAAAAGCTCAAAATTTTTGGGGATGTCTACGCCGTGCGGGCAATCCATGCAATAGCGGCAGCCCGTGCACGGAACCACCGTCTTGCCCCGGTATACGGCCTCGGCCGCCCACAGCGTTTTTTGCTCGGACTCGTTGAGCGGGGCAAAGTTTTGGGCGGTTTCGATGTTGTCGCGCACGTGGTCTAAATTGCTCATGCCGGACAACACAACCGCAACGCCCGGTAGACTCATGCAAAAGCGCAATGCCCACGACGCGGCCGACTTGTCGGGTTGCGCCCCCTTTAGGATTTTTTCCGCGCGTTGGGGCAATTTTGCCAAAGACCCGCCGCGTACGGGTTCCATGACGATGACCGGGATGTTACGCTTAAAAAGCTGCTCATACTGCAGCTTCGCATTCTGCGCCTTCCAATCAAAATAGTTGAGTTGGATTTGCGCGAATTCCCAAGGGTAGGCGTCGGCGATTGCTCCGATGTTTTCGGCGTCGTCGTGGAACGAAAACCCAAGCCTTTTAATTTTGCCCTCTTTTTTCTTTTGTATTAAGATGTCCAGCAAAAACCGCTCGTATTTTTTGAACGAACCTTTAGACAGCGAGTGGCACAGGTAAAAATCGAAGTAGTCCGTGCCGCACCGCTCCAGTTGGCCGGCAAAAATACGTTCCGCGTCCGCCGGGTTCCTTACCTCCCACCCCGGCATTTTGTCCGCCAGATAGTACGATTCGCGCGGGTATTTTTTTAGCGCCTCGCGGATAAAAGCCTCACTCTTGCCCGCGTGGTAAATCCACGACGTATCAAAATAATTGACGCCGCTTAAAATGGCACAATCAACCATCTTGTAGCCTTGCTCATAATCGATGTTGCTTAAAACCACCTGACTTTTTTCGATTCCGCCGATGATTTTACTTAGCAGCCCCTTGGTCGGCAGGCGCATCAATCCAAACCCGAGGATGGACGGCGCGGCGTTTAACGACGGGAATTCGCGTTTGAACATAAATACCTCCTAGCCTAAAAAGTGGATTGTGACGGCGGGAAGAATCGACGTGCCGTTCTTGGTTAGCGCGCCCCACTCCGCTTCGCTCCCTCCAAAGTACACGTCCGAAAGCTTTGGGGTGCCGCCGAACGCGATATTGGAGAGGTACGTCACATTGCTGCCGATGGAAATGCTGACAAGGTTTTCGCACCATGCAAACGCCGTGGCTCCAATGCTCTCGACAGTGTCGGGCAACACGATTTGGCTAAACGCGCAGCCGTTAAAGGCGCTGGTGTCGATAAAGCGCAAGCCGCTGCCCTCGGCAAACGTGACCTCCGTAAGCTCCTTGCAGTAGTGAAACGCCCGATTGGAAAGGCTTATTACCGACGCGGGGATGACGACCTTAGTTATGGCAACGTCATAAAAGGCAAGCTCGCCGATGGTCGTCACGCCCTCGGGGATGACGCTGGTTTTGCAGCCCGCGACGACGCGGTTGTACTCTCTGTTTATGATGCAGTTCCCCTCGGATCGAATGAGGGAGTTTTCGGGGTGCACCGTGATGCTCTCCAAAGCGTCGCAGCCTTGAAACAAGCTTCTGCCCGCCGAGGCGTGACGGCCGATCGTGATGCTTTTAAGGCCTACGCAATCCTCAAACGCCCAGTCGCCGACATGCAGCACGTGATCCGGAACGGCGATGGAGGTAATCAACGCGCGGCCGTCAAACGTCAGTGAATCGATGGTTCGGGTGCCGTTTAAAATCGCAATATCGCCTGTTAAGGAGGGCGGAACCGTGTGAATTACATATCTGATTCCGTCAAAGACCTCCGGATTAAAACCGGAGACAGCGTACAAAATGCCGTCCTTGCCGACGAATTTTGAATTCTCCTCATCCACGTCAAAGCGCTGCAAACCGTCGCAGTTGCGAAACGTATATTCGCCGATGCTCGTGATACCGGCCGGGATTTCGATTTTCGTTAAACCCTTGCAGCCCGAGAACGCATAATTGCCAAGGCTCGAAAGCTCCGGGCCGAACTCAATCTCCGTCAATTTACTGCAGCCGGAAAAGCCGCTGGAGTTGATTTGTGTCAAAGAATCCGGCAGTGTAAAGCTTGTAAGGCCGCTGCAACCTGAGAATGCACCCGTCCCGATGCTTGTTATGCCTTCGGGCAGCTTAACGCTTGTCAATAAGCTACAGCCCTGAAACGCATAATCGCCGACGGCAGCTTTGGCAGCGTTAGTGAATTCAACCGTCCTTAGCGTTTCGGGGATTTTTGCGTTTGTTGGCAACGTCCCCTCAAATATTACCCCGAAGAACTGCAACGAATCCGTTCGGGTCAGCGAGTTGCCGATAAAAGGGAGCGTCATGTTGACAAGGCCGGAACAACCCCTAAACGACCCGCCGTCGATAATCGTGGCGGAATTGCCTACCGTAACGTCAGTAATATTAGTGCAGTAGCTAAACGCACCGGAACGGATAGCCGTCGCGCTTGTCACAGCGACGGATTTCAGGGAATGCGGAATATAATAGGTAACCGTTGCGCTTGAGCTTAACCGCTGCGACGTAGCCACGCCGCCCTCATAGCTTTCGGCACCGAAAATATAGCCCAGCATCGCGTCCGCATTCGTCGCCGTCCGGCTCGCCCCGACAAACGGCAGCGTCATTTCTTTTAAAGCGCTGCAACCGGAGAACGCCGCCGCGCGGATGTTGGTGACGGAATCGGGAATCGTAACGGAGGTTAGCGCGCTGCAACCGGAGAACGCGCCCGCGCCGACGAGCGTTACAGAGTCTGGAACCGCGACGGCCGTAAGCTGTGCGCTGCCGGCAAAAGCGTTATCCGCGATGCGCGTTACGGGCTTGCCCTCGAATTCGGCCAATATGGCCACCGAGCCGAACACGGGCTTGCCCCC
>WQYM01000203.1 GCA_009781235.1 Bacillota bacterium | reverse complement strand
GCTTTTACGATGCGCATTTTATGTTCCGGCAAAACGCGCGAGAATATGTTGGCCGATTTGACGCATTCGGAGAGCTGATCGTCGGTCATCTCGCTAAGCTCGGCACCCGTGACGATTTTGTCGCAATTTTCGATGCCCGCCTCGCGCGCAATAAAGCTTGCGGTAACGCCGTTGTCGCCTGTGATCATCACCACGCGGATTCCCGCTTCCCTGCAAACCGCAATCTCGGACGCCACCCCCTTGCGCAGCGGGTCGCGAAGCCCGACAAGCCCGAGAAGCGAAAGACGGCAATCTAAGATAAAATCGGGGATTTTTATAAGCGGATCGGTTTGCGGGTCGATGAGGGCATCGGTTCCTACGGTTAATTCGGTTGATACGGTTGATTCCGCAACCGCAATCACGCGCAAACCCCTTTCGGAAAGCGCCTTGATTTGCGCTTCTGTTTCCGTCCGCTCCGCATCGCTTAAATTGCACAGCCGCAGCACGGATTCCGGGGAACCTTTGACGCAAATGACCGCCTTATCCCCCGCTTCCCAAACGTGCCCCATCATTTTGAGTTCGTTGGTAAAGGAATATTCTTTTAGGAGCGTCCCCGAAAATAACTCCTCCCGCGATAATCCCTGCATTTGGCAGTACTCCAGCATCGCATTTTCCATCGGGTCGTATGCATCGGGCTCGCACGCCATGCCCATGATGCGGGCAAGATGCTTATCGGAGTTCGGGATTCGGGGCTCGGGGCTCGGGATGAAAAAGTGAGGAGTGAGGAGTGAGGAGCGAGGAACGTTGGATAAATTATTATCTGCTTCCTGACCCCTGACCTCTGACCCCTGACCACTATCCCTCCTACATTCCTCACTCCTCACTCCTAACTCCTCACTTGCGGGCGGATTACCATCCGCCCCTACACTGTCCACTGTCCACTGACCACTGGCCACTGCCTCGGCAACCGTCATCCGATTTTCCGTTATTGTGCCCGTTTTGTCCACGCACAGTACGCTCACCGCGCCCAGCGTTTCAATCGCGGGCGTTTTTCGCACTAGCGCCCGGGCTTTGGCCAGCCGCCACGCGCCCATCGACAAGAAAACCGTCAAAATTACCGGGAATTCCTCGGGAATCATCGCCATCGCCAGCGCGATTCCGGCCAAAATACTTTTGATAATCCGGCCTCCAACCGTGATGCCCGGAAGATTTTCGGGGATGTTGAAATAGGTGATTATCCCGACCAACGCCATCAATACCGCCGCAATCCCGGCGCATACCTTAACAAGGCTCCCCGTCTGCATTTGCAACGGCGAACGCTTCTTTTTCGCTTGCGCCACGTTTTTACCGATTTTCCCGTATTCGGTGGACGCCCCGATCTTCTCCACCACCACGCCCGCGCTCCCCTGCAACACCAGCGTCCCCGCGTATACGTAATCCCGGCGCCAAGGGTTGTCGCGGCCACTACGGTCACGGGGACGTAGTACTTGACCGTCTGCCGGATGGTCAAGTACTACGTCCCCGTGACCGTCGACGCCGCTGTCAGTAAGCCCGACCCCTTGACAGCCCGTATACTTCCAAACGCCCTCGGATTCGCCGGTTAGGGAGGATTCGTCTACGCATAAATCGTTGCAACGCAAAATCACACCGTCCGCGGGGATTTTGACCCCCTCGCTTACGAGCATATAGTCGCCCGGCACTAAATCGGCGCTTGGGATAAACTGCTCCTCCCCGTCGCGGATTACTTTCGTTTGAGGCGCGGATAAATCCTTTAAGGCTGCCAAAGTTTTGTCCGTTTTGCGTTCCTGCACAAACTCGATGCCAATCATGACGCACACAAAGGTCAGCATAATCGCCCCGTCCACCGGCTCGCCCAAGATAAAATAAATCGTCGACGCCGCCAAAAGCAAGAGAAACATCGGCTCTAAAACTACGTCAAGTGCTTTGCGAAAAATGCCGTGCTTTTTTTCTGCCGACAATTCGTTTTTACCAAACTCCTCCTGACGATTTTTTGCCTCGACGGAGGAAAGCCCTTTTGGGGGAATGGTTTGATTGTTGTTGAATGAGTTTGGCAAATGTGCCTCCGGAATAATATAAAGCGCCCGTGGGAAAACGCTGTCCCACAGGCGCTTTAATTATTAAAACCCTGCTGCCGGCTTATAACCGGCCCGACCCCGGCGCGAAAAATCCGCGCCCGCCTGCTCAGATGATATGAATATATGAATGTATGGACAATGATGTTAACGCTATACCAGCAGTCTCTTAATCTCGACCGACGCGTTGGACAAAAGTCCCATCATGTCCATCAGCTTTTCGCCGACCTTACGGTTGGGCTTGGACTTCATCGTCAGACTGGTAAACTCGTCGAACTGCTTGGTGGTTTTGGTGTCGTTTTTAGCCTTAACGTCTGCCTCGATTAGGCGCAGAGTTTCGACCACGTCCACAACGGGCGCGGCGGGAGCCGCTTGAACTACGACGACTTGCGGCGCAGCCGTCTTTTTTGCGGCGGCCGTTTTAGGCGCGGTTGTTTTTTTCGCCGTTGTCGTCTTTTTTGCCGTCGTCTTCTTCTTTTTAGGCGGAGCCGCCGCTTTTTTGACGTTTGTCACCGTTTTGGCTATATCGTTAATGTCCTTTAAAGATGGCATGAGTTTGTCCTCCGAAAGTAATTTAGTGCATTATACCGTATAACCGGATTTTTTGCAAGCGTTTTTCAATAAATTTTCACCACGCAGTTGACGAACGGAAAAAACAGGCGTATAATAAGTGCAATAATGCAGTAATGCATTCCCTACCTAACGAAGAGGAGGAACCACTCACATGAAAGTATTTCTCATCGGCGGCACCGGGTTGCTTGGCAACGCGGCTGCAAAAGAACTGATTGCGCGCGGGCACGAGGTTTTTGCCATGGCGTTGCCCCCCTGCCCGTCGGGCGCAGATTTGCCGGAAAAAATGGAGCTTGAGTACGGCAATTACGAAAAACTCTCCGACGACGAGCTGCGTGCGCGCCTTGCCGGGTGCGAAGGGCTTGTGTTTGCGGGCGGAATCGACGAGCGCATCGAGGCGCCTCCGTCGATTTACGACCTTTTTGTGGCGCATAACAATACGCCGCTGAAACGTTTGTTGACGCTCGCTAAAGTTTGCGGCGTAAAACACGTCGCCGTATGCGGGTCGTATTTTTCGTACTTTACAAAAATCCGGCCGGAAGAAGAGTTCCCCCGCTGGCACCCCTACATTAAATGCCGCATGGAGCAGGAGGAAATGTGCCTTAGCTTTGCCGACGAAAATTTTGACGTCGCCATCTTAGAGCTCCCCTACATCTTCGGCGCAATGCAAGGGAGAAAGCCCGTTTGGACGTTTGTGGTGGAAATGTTCCGAAAATTAAAGCCGTGGACGTTTTTTTGCAAGGGCGGCACGACGATGGTC
>WQYM01000202.1 GCA_009781235.1 Bacillota bacterium | reverse complement strand
GTGATATAATAAAACCGACACATTATGGGATTTGTGTATATATTCGCTCATGTCGGTTTTATTATATCACAATAAGCAGTCCGACGCAAGACGTCGGGGAATAAAACCCGGAGAGATTCAAAGATTCTCTCTAAAACTTTTCAAAGCCTAACCGGGTACGACTTTACCCACGCAATAAATATCGTCGCTTGAAATCGGAATGTCCTCATATTCGCTATTTAATGAGCGCAAATAGTAATAATTATCCCTATACGCTAACTTTTTGCAATAGGCCTCGCCGTTGTATATAAAAATCCCGATCTCGCCTATCTCGACAGCCGGTTGCCGTTTTACATAAACAATTTCGCCGTCGCTTATTCGCGGCTCCATGCTGTCACCCTGTATCCGAATACCGAACTCCACGCCTACGGGAATAGACGGAACGCTTACCATTTCATAATCCCCGTCGCAATCGTCGGACAAATAAGTACCGTACCCTGCGGCGGCCGGCTGATTATATACTTTTAATAGTTCCCCGTGCTTTTTAGGGGGGATAATTTTAATAGGCGTTTCGCCCTGCGCGGTGGCTCTAACGTGCCGTAACTCCATTTGCGCGACGGTCAACACAATTTGCTTGCTGTTGGGCGTAAGTTGGCGGTAAGTAAAAACAAGGTCGGTTTCGTCTTTTGAGTGATCCCGCCCCGTTGCCGCGCTCGTTTCGGGGTTTTCAGTAACCCCCAACAAATAATCCGTCGTTACGTTAAAATATTCGGCAACCTTAATAACTACGTCGGTTGACGGCTTTTGCGTATTCTTTTTCCATGAGGAAAAAACGCCCTCGGAGATGCCTATATCCTTTGACAACCTATACTGCGTTACGCCCCTTTGTTTCATCAAAGCGAACACTCTTTCAATCGTAGTCATAACCAAAAAAACTCCTAAAAAATATTTTTACGAATAGCGTAAAAACGCTTGACTTATGGTTTTGTACGATATATAATCCTACACACAATCAAAGCGTTTACTGCCACTCATTGAAGTAATTATACGCGATAGCCGACGCGGAGTCAAGCAAAAAACGATAGTATTGGAAAAATTTTTAAGGAGCATAAAACGCAAGATGAAATTCGACAATTATGAACCCGTGCAGATGTTTTGTCAAAACTGCGGTCATAAGTGCCTCGGCTACCGGAGCCGCGATCAGACGGTGCGCGTAGAGTGCGGGCGGTGCGGCGTGAAATGGGTCAGCAAATTAAAGGACAAGCGCACGGTCGATACGCGCATGACAGCGCCGCCGGGTCAAACGCTGTTAGACGACGATTAAAATGTAAGCAAACGACAACTTAATATCTACGTTCCGCGACAATATTTAAGGCAGGGCTTTTATCGGCTGTGGTAAGACCTTAAACGTAAGAAAGGCGCGGGATAAGATTCCGTAAAACACCTTGTATATATATGGAAGGTGTCAGAGCAAGGACTTCGGGCGTCTTGGCGGGATAGAATCTAATCCGATTCAATCGGGTTTTTTCTATCTATGCCAAACGCCTTTTTTTGTTTGCGCGGAAAAAACTACTCGCCCGACAGCGATTCCTCGGATTTAGGTTCGACCGCTGTTCGGGCTTTTTTTGTTATGAGCGGAGATTCCCCGACAGCGGTTTTTCAACAAAAAAACCAAATTCGGAGGAATTAAAAATGCAAGTAATAAGATACGAGTTTGCCGACGGAACGGTCAGCGAAATCGAGGTAAGCGACGAATTTTACGCCGTCCATGAGGAAATGGTGAAAGCGGAAAAGTGCAACCATTGGAAAAACACCCGGCGACACGTTTCGCTAACCTATCTGCAAGAACGCGAGATAGACATACCCGCCCCCGACGGCGATATGCTTTCCGCGCTTATCCATCAAGAGGAAAAAGAGGAATACGAAAAATCTATCTTTTCTCGGCTTTCCGAAAAGCAAATCGAACTATTAAAAATGGTATGGGCGGGCTATTCGGTAACGGAAATTGCAACGCATGAGGGCGTTACACATCAAGCAATTTCACAGCGGCTTGAAACAATTTTGAAAAAAATAAAAGTTTTTTCGGGAAAACCTTGCAATTTGCCCTCTGCCGTGCTTATAGGTAGAGGCTCTAAAACTGCCTACTACAAATTGAGAGGATTAGCAAAATGAAAATCAAGCCCCAACTACTAAAAGAGTTCTTGGAAAAGAAAAAAATGAGCGTCGCCGGATTCGCCTGTGAATTAGAAGTGGACGTGTCGGAAATCGAAATACTGTTAAACGGCGAGGCGGTGGAAGTCGAAACCGCGCGTAAATTTATCTATTACGTTACCGCCGATGAGGCGCAACACCTCATTGATTGGGAGGCTCTCGGCATAGAAAATCCGCTTGCTTACAAGCCCGACGAGTACGGCGGCGACGAGGAAAATTAACGGTTACAACCCCGTTTTTGGTAGTGCGCAATACCGATTCGGGCAGTAATAAAAATTTAGGAAAAGGAGTGAAAGACAAAACCCTATGGGAAAGAAAGGAACAACCAATCCCGAAATCGAGAAAGTCGAAAAAATCGAATTGAGCGGCGAAATCGTATTAAGGGAACGCATCGACGAGGACACCAAAGAAAAGCGATACAGCGTCGCCGTCGCCATCAATAATCCGTTCGCGGAGTTATTCGAGGGCGGCGTGGAAAACGAGTACAACCGTCAAATCTTTTTAGCGTTCAAGGACAGTCACGCCAAAATCAAGGCGCAGTTCAACTACAAGGCGAAAAAAGAGCTTATGACGTGCGAAAAAATCGAGTTTTCCGGCTTTGTACAGCGCAAAAGGTTCTACGACGAAACCAAATTTAAGTGGGTGCGCTATATCGGCATTTTTATCAACAACCCGTTCGACGACGGCGTAATCACGCTTACGATCCCCCGCGCCGAAACGCTCGGCTTATTCGAGATGTTCGCGGACGAGCGCCTACTTCCGGCTAAAAAGTAAGAACCTGCACCCCGCACACGGCGGCGATGGATTGAAACGGGCAACGGCCATTTTATGGCGATCATTGAAAAGAGAGTGCCGACGGCTTTTAGTCCGAGTGCCGCCAAAAGTGGTTTGCCAAGAATAACGCGCCGACAGCCGGGATTGGCGATTAAATGCGTTTACTCCTTGAACGAACAACGCAGCCACTCGAAAAAACTACCTCCGGCGATAAGCGGATTAAAACGGGCAACGGCCATTTTATGGCGATTGTTGAAAAAAGAGTGCCGACGGTTTTTAGTCCGAGTGCCGCCAAACCATCACAAAAAATCTTTGTAAGGAGCAAAAAAGCCTATGGGATTCACCCAAAAGGAAAAACGTCAACATTACAACGACGTGGCGAATAAGAAAAAGCCCGTCAAAAACCCTAGTAAATTCGAGCCGCAAAGGCAGTTGGATTATGCGCGGGGTCAAGCGGATTCGCGGAACGAGGCCGC
>WQYM01000201.1 GCA_009781235.1 Bacillota bacterium | reverse complement strand
GCTTGGATTTGGGCCAGCCGAACACCGACTGCTTTTTGTCGAACTTTAGCCGGTACGGCCTTTTTGCAGTTGGGTCCGGACGGAAAGAGCCGTTGCCCTTGGGCTTAAAAACGCCGGGAACCGCCTCCGCTAAGCTCCCGCCTCCCGCGCCCGAGATTCCGATGGAGCACGGCACATACTGAACCTTGGCTTTGGTGGAACTGAACGGATACCCTTGATTCCACGGCGTCGGCCCGAAACGCTCGTCGGTGATCGGAATCAACGCGCCGTTTTCCTCGCGCATGGTAACAATGAGCGCAGGGAGCTTTGACCCTTCCACCCACTTAGCCGTTAAGGTAATCGGCTCGCTCATGGCGGAGGAAGGCATCGTATTAAAAATAAACAGCCTGCCGTCGGTGCGGTACCAACCTTCCGCGTGATACCCGGGACGCAAGGTGCGCGTATCGGGCGCCGAAATCGCCGCGCCGGGAAGCGCAATCAAATCGTCCGGCGACGCCACGCCCTCGATGCCCGAAAGGAACTTGATGACGCCGCCCGCAACCCATTTGGCGGTTAAGGTGAGGTCCTCGTCAGGCATCGTCGCCGGGAACCGGAAAAGCGTTTCGCCGTCGTACCAGCCGGATAAAACAAAGCCCGGGTTTTTAGGAGCCGCCGGGGCGGCAATCGGCGCGCCGGGCACCTCGACCATCGGGGGCGGCGCGGCCACGCCCGCGACGCCCGTATCAAAGCGGATAGTCACGGCCTCGGCCCATACGGCGGTTAACGTGATGTCGCGGGAGGGCATGGCGGTAAAATAAAACCGTGCGCCGTCCAACGTCCAATAGCTGAATTTATGCCCCTCGTAAACGGGGTCGGGCGGAGCGGCAATCCGTTCGGTCTCGGCCGCCACGACGGGCATAACTTCCGAACCGCCCGCCGAATTGAAAGTAATGGTGAAAATTCGATTCCATTTGGCCGAAAGCGTGATATTGCGGGACGGCATAACCGACAACGCGTAGTCTTGGCCGTTATACGTCCAGCCGCCGAACTTGTAGCCTTCGCGGTCGGGGGCAACCGGCGCCGTGACGGGCGCGCCGGCTTTGCCAACGAGCGGCTCTACCACCCATCCGATCACGCCGGTAACAAACGTAACGGTATATTCCTTATCCGGGTTTGCCGCGCCCGAACCGCAGGCGGCAAGCAAAAAGGCAGAGGCGAAGGCAAACGCCAAAGATAGTGCGAAGATTTTGTTAGTAAGTTTTTTAAGCATGGCGCCTCCTTTTTCGGGGTTCGGGGCTCGGGATTCGGGATTCGGGGTTCGGGGTTCGGGGTTCGGGGTTCGGGAAGGTTACGCTCATTCCCGTAGGAATAGTGCGTGCCTCGCCCAAAATCGCCCGGAATGAACCAAATCGCACCGGGGGGAGGTGTCGGGGGGACGGGGACACCGATTCCCGTAGGGGTCGATAGCCACGCTGGCCCGCCGCCGTTATGCGGGCGGCCATTGCCGTGCCGGGGGGAGGTGTCGGGGGGACGGGGACACCGATTTCGGAAAGCAAGTTTCCGAAACCCCTACGGGGCACTTCGCGCTTCGCGCTACGTGTCGCTGTGCCTCGGGTCGCCGTTCGGCGACCCTCCGTCCCCAGGCCGCCCGGGCACTTCGTCGACTTTCAGCCTTGTCGACGTGAATCCCGGCTTTATTCTACGTGCGCACCGTCCCCGGGCAGAGCCGTAACCGAAGGATACCGATTTTCCGTAGGGGCGAGGCGTGCCTCGCCCAAAATCGCGTTGCCGATTTTCCGTAGGGGATTCGGTGAGCGGCGGCGTAACATCGCACCCAAATTCCATCCGACGTTTTTCACTTTTCACTTTTCACTTTTCACTTTTCACTGCGCGGGCGCTTGCGCATCGCGCCCACGCCTACCCCCACTCCCCGTCCAGCCAATTACAACGGCTCAGCAGCCAGTCGCGCTTGTCCTCGGCGTTAGATTTCCAATTGCCGCTTTGGGTCGCGGTAGTGTCGCCCGCGCCCGCGCCCCGGATAAACGCAGATTGATACCCGGAATCGTTTATGAAAAAATTAAATTTGGCCGTCAGGCACGTTTTGATTTGCGGTGAAATTTCTTTCCAGCGCGCTTTGACGAGCGCCATGTACGCGGGCATCTTGTACATTGCGACCAAAAAGCGGTTGTTGTTATTGCCGACCTTTATGCCGGAGGTTGCGCTGCGCACCGTAGCGTCCATGTCCCACGGGGGGCCTGCATACCATTTGCCGCCTTGTTCCGCGGATTTTTTATACAGGTAAAACCCGCCGTTGTGGACGTCCGTATTGCCGTACAGCTCTTGAATGATGTAGCCGTCAACCCACGAAGCTACGTCCGAGATGCCCGAAAAACCGCTAAAATTTCCCGCCTCCATATAGTCGACCAATTTTTGCGTCTCGGCGCGGATGAACGCGAGCTGCGCGTCGTAGCCTTTGCGGGTTGAGGCCGGGATTTCGGCGTCCGCTACGTCGTCCTCGTCGGGCGACTTGATGTAAAAGCCGTTCCCGCCGCCCTGCAGCGTAAAGCGGGCGAAGGTGGGCGTGCCGTACCCGGTGTGCGCGCCGTTGCCGTAATACAGCAGGTATCCGGTGTCCGTAAGGTACGGATCCGCCGACGTGCCCGCATGGATTCCGGCCGGCTCGGACTCGATTTCCAGCCTCCCCTCCTCCACCTTAACCGTTTCGGTAAATAAATACACGCCGCGGTAAACGCCGTTGATGAAAAGGTCAATCGGCTGCGAACGCACCGCATATTCGAGCGCCAGCACATCGCGCGCCAGTTCAAACGCCGAGTACGCCACAAGCCTTGAATCGTCGCTAGAATTGTGCGAGGCCGAAACCAGCGTGTATTGCTTGGATTTGGGCCAGCCGAACAACGATTGCTTTTTGTCAAGCTTTATCCGGTACGGCCTGCGTTGCTCGGGGTTTTCGCGGAACGAGCCGTTGCCCTTTGCCCGGATGAGGCCCGTAACGGACTGCATTTTTTCTCCTGTAGCCCCGCCCGCGACGGTGTATACGCAAGGCAGGTATTCTTTGGTCCGAAAACGCGGGTCGGCAGAGGGAATCGGTACGCCGCTCGCCTCTTGCAGCGTGACCGAAATCGCGGGGAGCTTGCTTGAAACCGCCCATTTTGCCGTAAGCGTGAGGTTGGAGGACGGCATTACGTTAAAAACGTAGTGCGTAGCGCCGTTGTACCAGCCCTCCAAAATGTGGCCGGCATACGGCGGGGCGGACGGGGCGGATATGGACGCGCCCGGAATTTGCACCAAATCCGGCACCTTCAGTCCGGCGATGCCCGTATCGAACGATATCACCGAGCCTAGCGTCCATTTGGCCTTTAGGGTGATGTCGGAGGCCGGAAATGTTGAGAATTTGTACGCGTCTCCGGCTAAATCTAAATACCAGCCTACCAGCACATAGCCCGGGTTTACGGGGTCTTTGGGCT
>WQYM01000200.1 GCA_009781235.1 Bacillota bacterium | reverse complement strand
GAAGTCGGGGAGATTATTGTGCGCACGGACGTTAAGCCCGTCGGATTGTATAACGGATATTACGGCGACGCGGAAAAAACGAAAGAGGTTTGGCGCGACAATGTTTACCACACCGGCGATATGGCGTGGCGCGACGAGGACGGCTACCTGTGGTACGTGGGCCGGACGGACGATTTGATTAAGAGCTCCGGGTATCGCATCGGGCCGTTCGAGATCGAGAGCGTAATCATGGAGCTGCCGTTTATCTTAGAGTGCGCCGTAACCGGCGTCCCCGACCCCGAGGGCATCCGAGGACAGCTCGTTAAGGCCACCATCGTGCTGGTGCAGGATAAGGAACCCAAAGGCGAGGAAGAAGAGAAAAAACTGAAAAAAGAGATTCAGGATTACGTAAAATCCCGCACCGCCCCGTACAAATACCCCCGCATCGTCGATTTTACAGCCGCCCTGCCCAAAACCATCAGCGGCAAAATACGACGGACAGAGTTGAGGTAAAAAATCACAAATGCCGGACGCGAGGGCAATTTGCGATTCGCAAATTGCCCTCGCGTCCGGCATTTGTGATTTGTCACATTTGTCACCCATTTGTCACTCGTCCCTATTCCTTTCCTGTATTATGCGGGCAGACCGGGAGGGAGCGGGCCGGGCGAGCCGTCACTAGGTTCGTCGTCGTAAGGCCCGTCAACCCCAACGCTGTAGCCGCCCTCGCCATAGACAGCGCCAAAGCCGTCCAGCGAAAAGCAAAACAGATAATAAGTTTTACCCGCTTCCAAATAACGGCAAATAGAAAACCTTGTGCCGTCATAGTCGCCTATATCCCCTATCAAATTAACGTCCGCGTCGAACAGGTAAGCGGAAGGGTAACATTTGACGCCGAGAGAAGAGAAAAAGGCGTAGTAACCGCTTTCTTCGCACACGAATTCCAGCCATGTATTTTTGTATACCGGCTGATTCGTATACGACGTTAACGTTCCGGAGCTCTTTAAGCCGATTATGTACGCTGCTTCTTTAACGTAGGTACCGTTATATGAGCGGACATAATAGCCCGCCCCCACTTTTTCTACCATCGTATATCTTTCCGGCTCGAGGGGAAGCGCCCAATAATCCGAATCCAACATAAAAAGCCCTTTCCCCTCTAAAGCAACGCAAATATCATCGAACAAACCGGAATCAAGCCATACCCAGCAAAGGTCGTCGATGCTGTCAGAAAAAAAATAATCGGGCTCTATGCCGAAGAACATCCGAAAGGCAGACGGATCCGCTTCCTCTTGATCCGCCCTAATGACGCAGCCCTCCCCGAAGTAGCCGAGTACGAGCAAATAATAGGTTTCTCCCGCCGATAAATCAGCGCTCAACCTAAAACCTCCGTAGTCGGAGTTGGCGTGACCGATATAACAAAATTCCTTGTCGAAAAGATAAGCGTATGTGCCTTGAGAAGCGTCATAAAACGAGCCGAACCGGTACGCCCCGTCTTGCGGACACTCAAATTCAAACAGGGTTTGCTCAAAGGCTTGCATCGGGACGCCGACCGAAAGAGACGCCGTTGTGATATCGCCCGGTATGAACACCGCCGTGATAGTAACCGCTCCGTCGAAATAATCGACGAAGAACAAATCCCCACGCTTGCGTACCGACAGCGCTTCTTGGGGCGAATTGAATGATTCCTCCAAAAATAACGCATAAATATACGCCCGGTCTTGCAACAACCCGAGTATGGCATTGTAAATTTCCGAAAGCTCGCCGCCGGCCCAACCCCATTCGATATTGTTCCAATCATCATACTCAAAAAAGCCGGGCATGCTTCCAAAAAGCCCTTCTAACTCAGCCGCATTCGGTTCGACCCTTACCCGATAACCCCCGCCGAAGGCGTAAAGCGCGGTTGCGAGCAGGTAGTAGGTTTTTCCCGCCTCCAGCTCGACGGCAAAGTTAAAATTCCCTCCCGTGCCGCCGTCGTCCTTGTCAAGCAGCAGCGTCATGTCCGCATCGAACAAGCGCGCATACGGGTTGCAATTCGAGACGACCTCGAAAGAGGTAAACGTGTAGGTTCCGCTAAATTCGCAGGTAAACCGAAGCAGCGTGTCCGAGGCAATCAAAGCGTTGGCTGCAGGCGATAGCTTTTTCAACGCGCTGCCGGGAACGACCGTCCAAACACGTTGAAGCGTTTTTGTTTGACGCACTACGCTGAAAGAGCCCGCGCTCTTTCTCACGGTCAGGTACTCCTGAGCATAGGAACCCGCCGTGTCGCCGATGAGTACCGGAATATACCCCTCGTCCATAAAAAAGCTCAGCACCCCGGCTAATTTTGTCGACAGGTCGTCGCCAATCCAAGACCACATCAGATTTTCCGCGTTATTATAGGTAAAGCTGTCGGGGCGGAATCCAAAAAAGTTCCGCTCGTCGGTATAGTCGCCGACATATACCGTCTTAAAATAATAGCGGTTGGAAAAGGTAGTGCCGGCCTCCGTCGCAAGCAAATAATACGTTTCGCCAATCTCCATATCCACGGTGATTTTGAAATTATATCCGTTTGCGTCGTCGCTGACTGCGACAGCAGTTCCATCGGTGCATAGATACGCCATAGGGTCACTTCCGTAGCCATAGGAGGTAAACTCGTACCTACCGTTGGTTTCGCACGTAAATTCAAACCAGGTTTCTTCTAGTACGAGCGTTTCCGAATCCGGCGATAGGGAGTTTTTTATGTCTCCATATACGTACGCCGCTTCAAAATTTAGATGTAAGCTGTAGAACAATATGTGAAACGTGCTCCCAATTTTCCGTACAGTCAAATTCCCCATCCCATACCATGAGGTTAGCTTTCTCGCATACATCAAACGGTATCCGTCTTCCCGCTCAAAAAAATCCATCACCGCCGCAAGCTCGCCGGAAAAATCCGCGCTCGCTCCGCCGCCCCAGCTCCACTGCACCCGATCGATGTGGGTGAAGGTGTACCCACCCGGCGCAAATCCGAAAAACTGTTCGCCGGGATATTCGGAGGACGAGGGCGCGCGGTGCACGGCGACGGTTTTGGGGGCATCCGTAATTGCGCCGTCGGGAGTGGAAATCGCAACGGTGATGCTTTCACCTTGGGCGACCGTTATGCCGTAAATCATCAGCGTGCGTGTAGTTCCCGTGCCGGTCAGCTCATTTTTTTTCGCGCCCGTTACCGTGATGTGCTCAAGTGTAAGCGCAACCGGGTCGCCGTCGAAAGACAACGTAAGCGCCGTCGTGTCGGCTTCGTTCGGGATGCCGTTTGCGGTCAACCCCGTCCATGCTACGGCGACGAGAGGCGCCGCCTTATGTACCGCCACGGATTTCGAGCCGCCGGAAATCGCAAGTCCGGGCGGGTTTGCGATTGAGACGGTAACGGCTTCGCCCTCGGCCACGGTGATATTGGAAATCGCCAAAGTGCGGGCGCCTCCGTTATACTCCCCTTTCGTCGCGCCCGTAAGGGTGATGTGCGAGGCGTTCAGCATGTGGTCGAGCTGCTCGGAATCCTTATCAAAAATCAAGGTTAG
>WQYM01000199.1 GCA_009781235.1 Bacillota bacterium | reverse complement strand
CCCGCTTTGGCGATCCCGGAGCTTATGCGGATTTTGATGGACGAATACGGCTTTAGCTGGGATTCCGCGTGGGAAACCGCCGTCGCGTGCACGGCATACACCAACCACACCGTACTCTCCGAGGCGTTAGAGGCATGGGGCGAGCCGATGGTAAAATCGCTCCTGCCGCGTATCTATCAAATTATCCAAGAGATTGACCGCAGATTTGTCGAGAGCGTCCGCGACGCTCATATGGCCGAACGGATGCGCATCATTAGTCACGGGCGCGTACGTATGGCGAATTTAAGCGTGCTCGGGAGCCACTCGGTTAACGGCGTTTCGGCACTCCACAGCGATATCATCAAAAACACAATCTTTTCGGATTTTTATAGTTTCACGCCCGGAAAATTCACCAACGTTACCAACGGTATTGCGTACCGCCGTTGGCTGTGCCAGGCAAACCCGCGCCTTTCAAATTTTATTAAGGAATTGATAGGGGAGGGGTTTGAGCGCGACGCGGAGGAACTCAGCCGGCTTGCCGACTTTAAAGACGATAAAACGGTGCTAAACGCCCTGCACGATATTAAGCTCGAAAATAAGCGCGACTTTGCAAAGTTTATGGAAAATACGGCGGGCGTAAGCCTAAACCCCGAAAGCCGCTTTGATGTGCAAGCCAAACGCCTGCACGAATACAAGCGTCAGCTACTCAACGTGCTGCGGATTATTCACGAATACTTAGATTTGCAAGAGCATCCCGACAAGCTGTGTACGCCGCAAACCTTTATTTTCGGAGCAAAAGCTGCGGGCGGGTACTTTCACGCAAAAAGGGTCATACAGCTTATCAACTGTATCTCCGCCGAAATCCGCAAAAACCCCGCGTTGCGCCAAAAGCTCAACGTCGTATTTATTGAAAATTACAACGTCTCCAAGGCCGAGCGGATTTTCCCTAGCAGCGAGGTTTCGGAACAGATTTCTTTGGCGGGAAAAGAGGCCTCCGGTACCGGCAACATGAAGTTTATGCTGAACGGCGCAATCACATTAGGCACGATAGACGGCGCGAACGTCGAAATTTTGGAAGCGGTAGGGAATGACAACATCTTTACGTTCGGTTTAACCGCCCCCGAAGTCGTTAGAACGTGGCAAAACGGCTATTGCGCTTCAAGCTTATTCGCGTCCTCTCCCGCCATCCGCCGCATCTGTGAAGCGTTAAAAGCGGGCTTTGACGGCGAGAGCTTTGCCGACATCGCCAACTACCTCGTGCTGGGCGGCAGGGGTCCCGCCGATCCTTACATGTGCCTTGCCGACTTTGAATCGTATTTGCAGGCAGCCGACGCGCTCGACAAAGCTTACCGCGACCCCTGGCACTGGAACCGCATGTCGCTGCTAAATATCGCCGCATCCGGCCGTTTTTCCTCCGACCGCAGCATCAGAGAGTATGCGGAACGGATTTGGGGACTCGCGCCGGTGGAACGCGGCGCGAATGAAAAACGAAAAATGAAAAATGAAAAATGATGGAGGGGTGAGTATGTCGCTAAAACAACCGATTTCGCTTAAAAAGCAGCTATGGCTTTTGTTGATTCTCTTGTTTTGTTTTCTTGCCTGCTGTGTCGTTTGCGCGGTTAATGTAATCAGAATCGAGAAGGTAGAAATCGAAAAAAAGCGAAAGCCGCTAAAGAAAATAAAAGAAAATAAGCAAGTCTTTTTGACATTGACAGCCATAATCGGATTATCGCTTTTAGCGGTATTTGTATTGCTTTTTGTTGTAAGAGGTTTTACATCCATAAATTTATGGGAAGCGCTTGCTTTGGTACTTGCGGCGATAGCAGCATATTGGATACCTATTGTAATTCAGTACAGTGGGTTAAATATCGGCTGGAATGGATTTGAAGATAAATAATGACTTTTGCTATAAGATATAATCCGCTCATTGCGGCACATAAAACCCCAATCGGTGCGGCAAAGGTAAACGAACCCGTCCGCTTCCGGTTGGAACTCTGCGGCGCGCCCGAAAATGCGCGCGTTTTTTTGGTATTGCGCAAGGACGGTGAGGACGCAGTTTTTTATGAGATGATTACACAAGGGGGCGGGGAACTTTGTGTAATAGCATCGTGCAGCCCAATTCAAGAAATTACACAAAGTTCCCCGCCCCCTTGTGTAATCGTCCAAATTACGTCACGCGGCCTGTATTTTTATCACTTTGAGCTTCAAACGCCCACCGGCAATCAATTCATCGGCTGCGATTCCGATTTAAACGCCTCCCTTGGTTCTCAATCCGAATGGCAACTCACAGTGTATCAGCAAACCCATCCCGCCCCCTCGTGGAATAGGGGCGGCATGTTTTATCAAATCATGCCGGATAGGTTTTGTAAGGGGGATTTAGAAAGGTTTTTGCAAAGCGTAGGGGACGACCCATTGGGCGCCACTACAAAGACCGTTTTGAAAACAGACGACGGCGGGGCGCCCAATGGGTCGCCCCCTACGGGAAACCTTGCGCAAATCCCGTCTGCTTACGAATCCCGAGTCCCGAACCACGAATCCCGAGTCCACCGAGAAGATTGGTTCGGCACTCCGGAATACCGTCCCGACAAAAGCGGCAAAATCCTTAACAGCGACTTTTTTGGCGGGAATTTAAAAGGCATTACGCAAAAACTCCCGTACCTAAAATCCTTAAACGTTACGTGTATCTACCTTAACCCGATTTTTGAGGCCGCAAGCAACCATAAATACGATACGGGCAGTTACCGGCGCATCGACCCGGGCTTTGGCACAACGGACGATTTAAAAGAACTCATTAAAAAAGCCGCTGACTTGGACATCCGCGTTATGCTGGACGGCGTGTTTTCGCACACCGGCGACGACAGCGTGTACTTTAACAAATACGGCCGCTACGAATCGGTGGGCGCATATCAATCGAAAGACAGCCCCTATGCGTCGTGGTACACCTTTCGCTCTCACCCCGACGATTACGAATGCTGGTGGGGGATTCAAACGCTCCCGAATACGGTGGAACAGGACTGCGGTTTTTCGGAATTTATCAACGGGGAAGACGGCGTGATTCGATCTTGGACGGAGTTAGGCCTCGGCGGCTGGCGATTAGATGTCGCGGACGAGCTGCCCGACGGCTTTTTAGACCGCGCGGCAGACGCGGCAAAAGCGAAAGACCCGCAGGTGATGGTATTGGGCGAGGTGTGGGAGGATGCTTCCAACAAAATATCATACTCCAAACGCCGTCGATACTTACAAGGCGGACAGCTCGATTCCGTCACCAATTACCCGTTTAAAGAGGATATCATCCACTTTATAAAAACGGGCGATGCAACAAAACTTGCCCATACAGTCAATGTTCTTATTAATAATTACCCCAAGCATGTCCTTGACAACCTGATGAACCTGCTCGGCACGCACGACACCGTGCGCATTTTAACCGCTTTGGGTGATTCGGGCAAGGCGGACACCCGGGAGCAGCGCGCAAACGCGAAACTCCTAAACCCCGCCGCCGTGATTCAAAAACTCAAAATGGCGACGGTGCTCCAATACACGCTACCCGGCTGCCCGTGCGTCTACTACGGCGACGAGGCCGGGTTAGAGGGCTTTGAAGACCCTTTCAACCGCCGTTGCTACCCTTGGGGAAGAGAGAACCAGGAAAT
>WQYM01000198.1 GCA_009781235.1 Bacillota bacterium | reverse complement strand
TAATGGACGCTAGGCTCGGGTTGTCGCGGTCGACAAAAATGATGCCGATTTCCTTGTGCATGACGCGCAAAAAGCCGCTTTTTTCCTGCAGCTCTTTTTTTGCGACCATTTTAATTCCCCCGCGCCCCCGGATAAAAATATAGACGATGTCGACCCAGTGCTGATGGTTGCCGACGCCGACGTACTTGGCTTTTTTGGGGATCCGCTCCGGGTGGATGATTTTGCGCGGGTATAAAAACAGCGACAAAAACCGGCAGACCGCCTTCATGATAGCAAATAGGATTTTTCGTATTACATGCATTTTATATAAGATAACATTTTGCCCGCTACTTCGTCAATCGAAATGTGCGTCGAATCGATGACTATCGCGTCGTCTGCTTGCCGCAGCGGCGCAAAATCACGGTGGGTATCGTTGTAGTCGCGCGCGGCGATATCGCGCTCGATGTCGGACAGCACGCACGCCTCGCCCTTAGCCGTCAATTCCAAATACCGGCGCTTGGCGCGCTCGGAAACGTCCGCCGTAAGGTAAAACTTAAACTCGGCGTTCGGCAAAACGAACGTGCCGATGTCGCGCCCGTCTAACACGGAATCGGTTTTAGCGGCAATTTTGCGCTGCTGCTCCACCATCGCAAGCCTTACCGCATGGATGGCGGACACATCGGACGCATACTTTGAGATGTGGTGCAAGCGAATCTCCGCCGAGACGTCCTCGCCGTCTAAAAATACCTTTTGGACGCCGTTTTCGTAGGCGATGTCGATTTTGGTATCGGGGAGCATTTCCCCTACCGCCGGAGCGTTCGTGGGAGAAATCCCGGCGCGGTAAGCCTTTAGCCCGACCGCCCGGTACATAGCGCCCGTGTCGAGATACACAATCCCGAGGGTTTTGGACAAAATTTTGGCAACGGTGCTTTTTCCGGCACCCGAGGGACCGTCGATGGCAATGTTCATAAAAAATCTCCGATTTTTTAAGATAAAAGATAACAGATAGCAGATAACAGATAAAAAAATGGTCGGGATTTTCAATTTTTATCAACGATAACTTGTTCTCAAAACAAGTAAGTCCGATTTCTGTTATCTGTTATCTGTTATCTTTTATCTCAAGCAAGTTCCTTGCTTTCCGTAAATACACGTGTTGCGGCGTAAACTCCCCGTCCTTTCGGATGTGCAGTAAAACCCGGATGCACAAGGGCAACGCCCCGACGACGTCGGGTTCTTGGGCGGAAAAAACGGGCATATCCCCCAAAATTCTGCTCTCGCGGATAAAGCGGACGGAGTATGCGGCGCGAAGGTCGCAGGTTTGGGTGGCGATAAGCGAAACCGCCTCGTCGGGCGTTAGTGCGTTTTGCGAAACGACGGCTTGAATTAATTCAAGCGCGGCGTCCCGGATGGCATCAATAGAATCGCTTTCAGCCGTCGTCGCGCCGCGAATGGCATAGAGTTTCATATTAAAATCCCCCTACCCGTGAAAGAACTGTATAAACAAGCCCGCGATAATCGCCGAGCCTATGGTGGAGGCGACAATCGGGCCCATGGCGTGCATTAAAAGATGGTTTTGCGGGTTGTATTTTTGACCCATTTTTTGCGAGATGCGCGCCGCCATCGGCATGGCGGACACGCCGGAATTGCCGATTAAAGGGTTTACTTTCCCTTTGGTGACGGCGCATAAAATCTTTGCCATGCCGACGCCGCCGACGGTTCCGAAAATAAACGCAAGCAGGCCGCAGCCGATGATGACCAAGGTTACGGGCCGCAGGAAGAATTCCGCCGTGGCGGAGGTGCCGATAGAAAGTCCCACCAGCAGCGTCAAGAGATTTAAAAGATGCGTGCTGAGCGTTTTTACGTACCGCTCCGCCACGCCGCTCTCGCGTATGAGGTTGCCGAGCATCAGCATCCCGATTAAAAGCCCTGCGTACGGAACCAGCAGCAGCGTAATAATCGTAAGGGCGATCGGGAAAATAACCTTAACCCTTTTGGAGACGGGCTTGGGGGTGGGCATCTCTACCATACGCTCTTTTTTGGTCGTCATCGCCTTCATAATCGGCGGCTGGATGAACGGCACGAGCGCCATGTACGAGAACGCGGCGATGGCGACGGACGCCAACAAATCCTTATTGAGCTGGGTTGCCGTAAACACCGAGGTGGGGCCGTCGGAGCTGCCCACGATGCCGATGACGGCCGCCTCCTTTAGGTCGTAATCCGCAAACTCCGGTATCCAGCCGGTCACCGTGCCGAAGATATAGAACAAAAAGAGCGAAAGCCCGAATGCGACAAAAATGCCGAGCTGGCCGCCGATTCCGATCAGCGCGTTGGTGGGACGGGAGATGAGGGGCCCGAAATCGGTCATCGTGCCGATGCACAAAAATACGAGCGGCGGGAAAATGACCCAAAGTATGCCTTGATACAAAAAGCTCATAAGCCCGAGCCGCCCGACCTCTATCTCCGGGTTAATTGCTTGGGCTTCGGCCAGCTTTTCCGAATGCAGCCCGCCGTATTGATCATACCAATCGTACGCGGAAAGCCCCACGCCCGGCATATTGGCGATCAGTATTCCAAACGCAAGCGGTAAAAGCAACAACGGCTCAAATTTTTTGACAATCGCCAAAAACATTAAACCCAAGGCGATGGCAATCATGATTACGGTCTTTACCGCGTCTACCGGCGCCAATTCCCAGATATAGGTGGCGCCGCCTAATAAATTTGCTATGAACATGTCGTTCTCCACAATGCATTATTTCATTATTGCATTAAATTTTCTTGTATCCCTCGCTGCTGATCAGCGCCTCTAAGGGGTGGCCGGCCTTGCACAAGCCGCATTCGTCCGCGTCGTACACCCGGTAGCCGGGGATGTCGTCGGACGTAAAAAGCGTTTTTACTTCCCTGCCGTCAAGCTCCGCGCCCGAAAATAAAAACAGCGACGAAATCCCCGCCACCCTGCCGCCATAATATGAAAGGCATTCCAGCGCGCCTTTTACGGATTGCCCGCTGGAAACCGTGGTCGTCAAAAACAGGATGTTTTTATTGGTGATGAGCTTTACCTCGTTGTCATAAAAAATGAGCTTGCCGTCCGGCGCGTTTTTAAACGTAACCACATGGATTTCTCCGCCCTCGTTCATAACGGCGGTGCCCTCCGCCAATAGCTCCTCGGCCAAATACGCGCCGATTACTTTTGTGTTTTCGATGCAAACAATCGTATCGACGGCCGTGGTCGAAAAATACGGCAGTGCCAATTCCCGGGCGACCTCCCGGGCAAGCTTTGCGTTGGATTTAAGCTCGCTTACGTCCAAAAAATAGTTGGTGTGAAAATGGCCCGTACTAAAATGCCCGGGTATCACATCCATCGAGATGTTGGTGTTTTTTTCTAGGTGTACTTGATAGGTTTTTCTTTCCATGGGGGCTCCTTTGTCTCCGGGTTCGGGATTCGGGATTCGGGGTTCGGGATTCGTAAGCAGACTATTTTAGTGGAATGCGGTTAATGGTTACCGCTTATAAGTCCTTTTACGAATCCCGAACCCCGAATCCCGAATCCCGACGACCCTAACATAGCTTGTTATTCATTAGACTTCCTCGGAAATTAATTTGACATTTTTCATAATTTGCGGTACAATGATCTTATGGATACGCAAATTACGCGATACGAAAAGGCTTCCAAGCTAAGCGATGCGGATTTTAAG
>WQYM01000197.1 GCA_009781235.1 Bacillota bacterium | reverse complement strand
TGATATTGTCCTAGCATATGCTGCGAATTCAACAAGTTAATATCGTGATGAGATGACGACCTTGCAACAAATCTGCGTTGAAAGTCAAACATGCCATGAAAATTGGTTTGCTTATCCGGCTTTCGATATAGATAGCCGCTACCAATGGAAGGTGCATGCTCTTTTTCAAAATCGTATTCGGAACTGTCAAAGTTAACACGCCCAGCTTTAGTTTTTGAAGGCTTACGCGAGACCACATGAACATAAAAACTGTCGTCTGACTTTCTTTCGATTGTAAAGAGTGCCACTCTTATATAATTGGGAAATTCTTCTTCTTTTGCAGCAGTGGCTATACCATACCATATTCCGCTGATATCTTTGGCATAATCTGCTTCCCTTTCTTTCAAAGTTGATTTGAAGCCCTTAATAAACAGATCAGCAATAGCATCGAATGCTTCGTTTCCCTGGCTGAAAGTACTGCCAATCGCACGTCCTATTGTCGAAAAAATCGTTTTTAAACTATGCTTTTCTTCGAGTCGATGAATTTTATTCTGCGAATCGTAAAACCCGCGCATATTTTTTTCCGTAATTTCGGGTAATGCAATGGTGACGTTATTGGATTTCTCTTTAAGCCAAATCGCACCTAACTCGTCTCGACAATACGCGCTTTCATAATAATCCCGGGAAAGGATTACGATGTCGATTTTACTGTTCTTTAAAGCCCTAAATACTTCCGGGGCGATCTTGGTTTCTACCCCGTATCCGGGGTGTGAGGAACAAAAGATCGTTTTATCTGGAATCGCATTGGCAACTAAAAAATTAACAAAGCACTTAACAATCGCTTCGTCTCTGCTGCTGTGGCTGATGAATATCAACTTGTCTTGGCTTTCCATACTTCTTGCTCTCCTTTGCATTTAGTTCGATCAATTTTAATTTTTTTTCATTGTATCATTTTTGTCATGTCTTGTCTACAAAAAATGGTGTTTTTTTCACTTCCAATATTCGAATGCAGCGAGTTTTTTTCTGCTCACTTTGGTTCATATCCCTGTAATCTGCTGGTTTGTCAAGTAGGTATTTTGAACCCTATTTTCCCCACATTCAAATCCTGTCAATTATAACCTTGTCAAGTTGGAAAATGTACAAAGCCGCCCGAGGCTTCAAAATCACCTTCCCCACCCTCAAAACACGCCGAAATCGTCGAATAATGACCTATTTTGCGCATAAATTGAAAAAGATGCGATATCTAAATTCATAGATATCGCATCTTCTTTATGGCGCACTCGAGACGACTCGAACGTCCGACACCTGCCTCCGGAGGGCAGTGCTCTATCCACTGAGCTACGAGTGCATATTGGGGAATAGGTATAGTGTACATCATTTTTTTTAAAATGTCAAAGCTATTTTGCAACCTATTGCGCGTGTTTTTTAGGCGCGGGCGCATGAGGCGTCATCGCCCCCTACGGTTCGGCGGGGACAAGCCCCCGCTCTGCGATTGCGATATTGCATCCCATCCGCATTCTTTTATCTTTTATCTTTCATCTTTTACCTGTTATCTGTTGTCTCTTCTATCCTCTATCCCCTGTCTACTATCCCTATCCCCTATCGCCTGGCCCATAATCCCTAAATTTCGTCATGTTTTTTAGTTACAACGCTTGTAATGGGCTCGCATATGTGGTATAATTGCCCTATGATGGACTACAAACAGCGACAAATGGAAAAAGAGCGGCAAAAAGCGCTCAACGATTTGCTCGTGGCCGAATGTAAAGGGGCGCAGACGAATTTTGAAAGCATCCGGAATTTGTTAGCGGGCGGCGCGGATATTTGCTATAAGTTCGCAGAACCCTTGCGCTGGGCGGCAAAGCTCGGCAATTTTCCGCTCGTCAAATTTTTAATCGAAAACGGCGCGCTGGCCGCCGAGATTTCGCTGACCTATATCGCCAAAATGTGCGACCATAAATTCTCAGACGAATCCGAGCCGCAGTTTTTTGAAATTTTGGATATTGCCAAGGTAAAAGCGGGCGGCGACATCGCGTTGTTCGCCCCGTATATCAATCATATGGCGCTTGCCGGGCGGTTGAGCCGCCTTTATAACCTTATGGAGCGGTACGGCTTAACCGAATCGGAGGTTTGCGCCGCGGTAGAGAACCGCGTTATTTTTGAGCTGGTGCAATTAAATCACGATGAAACGCTGGCATTTATCGAACGGCACCGGAAATGGATTACGCCCGAGGCGTTCGACGGCGCGGTGGCGGGGGGCGAATGGATTGTGCTGGAATATATGTTAAACAAGGACGGCTACCAAAAGCCCTCCGATACGGCGGTTGCCAAAGCGGTTTACGACGGGTACTTTGAGGTACTGGATATTTTAACGCACAACGGCTACGACTTTGAGCGAAAAAGCTTGTTTTTAGAAAAGGCGTGCCGCGCCGCGTACAGTAGAGGCACCAAAAGCCTTGAATACCTGCTAAAGCACGGCTACACGGTTTTAGACGTTTACCGCGGCAAAACCGTCTTAGAAAACGCCGAGGCGGATAAGAACGAGCCGCTGCTACGGTTTTTGGGAGCGTAAGAGCCCATGCAATAATGCAATTCGAAAAGGATACAATATGGACAACCTCTCTTCCCTCCCGGACGACGAATTAACCGTTCTCGCGCAGTCCGACGACCCGGCCGCCCTGTTCGAAAAAGGCCGCCGGGTAAATGCAAGCGGCGAAGCGGCGGAGGCGCGCAAGTTTTTTACGTTTGCCTCCGTACTTGGGAACCGCGACGCGCATAAGGCCTTGGCAGCCGTGTATGAGGGCGAGCGGAGGCTTGACGATGCCCGCGACCTTTATGCGCTTGCGTATTTAAAGGGCGACGAAGCCGCGTTGCCAAAGTATGCGCGGCTTTTGACGCGCTCCGACGAAAAAACGGGGCTTAACCTTCTAAAATATTACGCCGTCGAAGGAAATACCGGCTGCATCGCGGAGCTTGTCGCGTACTATAAGGAAACGGGCGAGCAAAAGGAAGTGAAGTTCTGGTCGAACTGGCTGGAGAGGCTCCGAAGGAGCAGTGGTCAGTGATCAGTGGTCAGTGATCAGCTTTTTGCGGATAGTTTTTTTAGTCGGCATCACAGCCATCGTCTGTTCAACGCGGCACGTCCAAACATCACATGAATTATCCACTACTGACCACTGACCACTGACCACTGATCACTATCCCTAATCCCTGATATACGTAAGACACATCGCCTCGCCCTTGTTGTCGTTCATCACGGTAATGCCGTTGGCATAACATAGCCTGTCCTTGTTAAAAACGCATTTTGCCTCGCACTTTACAAACGTATCGACGGAATAATCCCTCGGTACAAAATCGTCGCCGGCCTCAAAGAGAGACCGGCGTTTTGTCTCGTCCGGCTCGTAGGTCTTGCAATCGGCACTGTCGTCCACCGAAATCTTTTTGGCGGCGCAGCAATACGCCCGGTTGTGTACGCATGCGCGCAACCCGCATTTTAAATCTTTCATACTACTTTTTACCTCGGTTTTTTATGGTTAGTATAGAGTAAAATGTTCTTTTTTTATACACGGCAAGCTTAGAACCTAGATAAAATCGGACAAATTTAGAGCGCGATTAAAAAAAAAGCCCGACCACCCTAGTGATAAGTTAAATCTTTTTCTTGACTATTTATCTTAAACATGATATACTCCCTATTAGGAGGAATATCATAATGAAAAAAATTGAAAAACCAATTGAACTTGGTCAAGCCGAGAGA
>WQYM01000196.1 GCA_009781235.1 Bacillota bacterium | reverse complement strand
GAAAGCACGGAAGCTCATTTGGATAAGCTGAACGGTGAATTTGCAGACTCACGCAATTCTTCCGAAAAAACAGAATCATTTTTGGTTGAACGTGCTGAAAATGTTGCCGCAAAAATTGAACCGCAACCAAAGCCAAAAACGCTTGAGGAAAAACTCAACGCGGCAAAAGAAAAAGTAAAAGCACAGGACACACAAGGCAATAAAAATAAAATCCCAAAACGGGAAGAAAGAGAGTGATAAAAATGGCAGAAATAAAAATGGACGTTAGGGTTTATCCCTTAGATGAACAGCAAGGCAAAACCAAAGCGTTCGCAAGCGTCGCACTCGACGATATGGTTGCCATTCGCGGAATCCGTGTCATTGAGGGCGATAAAGGTTTGTTCGTTTCCATGCCGCAATCAAAAAGTGAAAAAGACGGCAAAACGGAATATCACGACATAGCGTTTCCCCTCGACAGCGATGTACGCAAGGCATTAAACAAAGCAGTCAAAGAGGAATACAAGCGCGTCGAAGCCCTCCCCGAAGAACAGCGCGGCTACGATAAACCGGAAGCGGGGCAGATGAACGGGTTAAATATCGAGGAAATTAAACTGGAAATAAAAGTTTACCCGCTCAAAGATTCGCAGAGTAATACAAAAGCGTTTGCCGTTGTCAACATTGACGATTTAGCGGAAATTCGCGGTGTTCGCGTTGTTGACGGCGAAAAAGGCTTGTTCGTTACAATGCCGCAGTCTAAGGATAATAAAACCGGCGAATACCACGATGTCGCGTTCCCCACAAACGGCGATTTACGCAAAGAAATATCGCGGGCGGTATTGGAAAAATACGAAAACGGCGATAAATCCAAAGATAAATCGTTAGCCGACGGATTAAAGAAAGGCGCGGAAAAAGCCGCCGAACACGTTGGCGCACCTAAAAATGAAGCGGCGAAATCACGCGCGAGTGGGATTGAATGAGTAAACTGCCGCGTACTTCCATGTGGGGCGTAATTAAAAAACTGGAATATATGCGCGACGGCGTGTTTATGGTCAACGCCGAAAACGGCGGCGGGGTCATGGTTCGCAAGCGCGCGTCAAAGTTTTTATCACCCGAAGCACGTAAAATCGGAATAAACGCGGGTAATTATATCTGCTTCCCGAAAGAAAAAGGCGAAACGGTTGTCCTCCGTGAATTGCTTGACAAAAAATTATGGGAAATCCCTGTTTGGCTATCAAACAGAAGAATACCCGACAAGGAAGCGTTTGAAACATATTTAAACGACGTACTCATACGGGAATTTCCCGAATATTGGGAAGCACGGCAAACCGCCGTCGCCAAGCAAGCCGAACAAGACGTGATACCCGATGTCCGATTGGACATCATTTTTTATGGCACGGATTATAAAGAGAGGTTTCGGGTTAAAGACGGTGAGAGCATAAAAATCACCGATGGTTTTGACGGCAAGGAGTATATAAAAAAATGCCGTTATCTTGACGAGCATCACTTTACTTTGGGCGGCGAAACCTACCATGTAGACGAATTTATGCGACGGCAGACACAGGCAGGCAATACCTACGAGCCGATACCCAGTCAAGAACCAAAAATAGATATTGTGGTTTCCGAACCGGGAAAGCCGCCGTATTACTCGGAAATTCCCATAAACATGGCGGCTTTGCGCGATGTTATCGGCGGTCAGCCGGAAATAATGCACAGCGAACACGGAGCCATCGTTTTAAGGGGCATAAACGGCAACGGCGCGCTTGCTGTATGCGGTTTCAAAAACGAACACATAACAAACTTACACCCATACAAAGCGCAGAACTATAAAAATACCATCAATGATTATCAGTCTGCGTTTGCAAGAAAAAAACCGTCTACGTTAGCCGAACGTCTTGAAGCGGGCAAAGCGAAAGCGGCGGCACAAGACGCAACGCGGCAACCGTCTGATACGCCGCAAAAGAAAAAGAACGCGGCAGAACATTGAAAGGAGGTTTTTCGGCATGGCGTTTGTAAATATCCCCAAAGACCTCAGCAGAATCAAAACGAAAGTAGCGTTAAATCTCACTAAACGTCAACTTTTATGTTTCGGTACTGCGGTCAGTATCGGCATACCCACATATTTTTTCACACGCGGCGCAATCGGTAACAGCCCTGCGGTGCTTCTTATGATGGCGATAATGCTGCCTTTATTTTTACTGGCTATGTATGAAAAAGACGGTCAACCCGCCGAAAAAATACTGCGGAATTATATCCGAACAAAAATTTATTGGGCGGGAACGCGACCGTACAAAACCGAAAACTTATACGAAATACTGGAAATGGAGGGGAAATCTATTGCAACCGAAAACACGTCAACAGCAAAAACGGCTGTCGGAAAACGTCCGGCAGGCAAAGGAAAATCGCACGGACGCAAAAAAATCCGCGCAAAACGAAAAAAATAAAAACAATCAATCTAAAAAGCCGTCCGGCACAAAATCGGGCGGCTTTTTCAATTCATTTTTGGCGCGGATATTCGGCAGGGCTGATAAACCGTCAACGGCGCAACAGTCCATACCGTACCGCGAAATGTACCGCGACGGTTTATGCCGCGTCAATGACAGGCTTTATACAAAGACCATCGCATTTGGCGATATAAATTATCACTTGGCGCAAAACGAGGATAAAACGCAAATTTTTGAAAACTACTGCGACTTCCTCAATTACTTTGACAGCTCTATCGGCGTTCAACTATCGGCGATAAACCAATTCGGGAACGCCGAGGAATTTATGCGGTCAATCGACATTCCGTTAAAAGGCGATGACTGCGACCCGCTCTGTATAGAGTTAGCCGAGTTTATCAGAAGCCAACAGGCGAAAGGCAATAACGGGCTGATTAAGAATAAATATTTTACGTTCGGCATTGAAGCCGACAACCTCAAAGCTGCAAAGCTGCGCGCCGAGCGTGTGGAAGCGGATATATTAAACAATTTCAAAACGCTTGGCGTAACGTCAAAACCGCTTAACGGCATGGAACGCTTGGAAGTCCTGCATGGTATGTTCCACCCGAACGGAAATGAAAAATTCCGATTCAACTGGAAAGACGTACCCCGGACAGGTCAGAACACAAAAGATTATATCGCGCCTTCGTCCTTTGATTTCCGCGACGGAAGAACATTCAAGGTAGGCGATTATTACGGCGCGGTCAGCCATTTGCAAATCCTCGCGCCGGAACTTACGGACAGGATGCTTGCCGATTTTCTTGACCTTGATTCGGCGGTGACGGTAACGATTCACATTAAATCCATTGACCAATCGGAAGCTATAAAAACCATAAAACGTAAACTGTCCGACCTCGATAAAATGAAAATTGAGGAACAAAAAAAGGCTGTGCGTAGCGGTTACGATATGGATATTATCCCCACCGACCTCGCTACTTACGGCAACGAAGCCAAATCGCTGTTAGAGGATTTACAGAGCCGAAACGAGCGTATGTTTTTGGTTACGATTATTGTGCTGAACACCGCGAAAACAAAACAAAAACTTGAAAATGACGTATTCGCGGCGGCAAGCATAGCGCAAAAATATAACTGCGCCTTGAAACGCCTTGATTACCAACAAGAACAAGGGTTAATGAGCAGCTTGCCGCTCGGCTTGAACCAAATCGAAATTAAACGCGGGCTTACCACAAGCAGCGTTGCCATTTTCGTACCGTTCACCACTTGCGAATTGTTCCAACGCGGCGAAGCCTTATATTACGGCTTAAACGCGCTGTCGAATAATTTAATTATGGCAAGCCGCAAGGAATTAAAGAACCCGAACGGTCTTTT
>WQYM01000195.1 GCA_009781235.1 Bacillota bacterium | reverse complement strand
TTTTTTGCAAGGGCGGCACGACGATGGTCACCGTGCGTCAGGTGGGACAAGCGTTGGCGGGCGCGATTGAGCGCAACAAAGGCGGCAACTGCTACCCCATCGGCTGGTGGAATTTAAAGTGGCCCGAGATGATTAAAATGTGGCACAAACACATGGGCTGCCCGAAAAAGAAGGTTTGCGTGCTGCCGACGTGGATGTTTAAATTCGGCCTGAAAGGCATGCGTAAAAAGCAAATCAAAGCGGGCCACGAGGGCGGCGCGCACATGGTTAAGTTCGCAAGGTTGCAGTGCACCAACCAATTCATCGATAAAGAATTAGGTTCCGTCCCCTTGGGCGTGACCGACGACGACCTCGACGCCGCGATCGGCGAGTCCATGCGCATGAGCTTGGAGATTTTGGATAAGGGAATTGAGGCCGTCGAGATGAAGTGGGAATGAAGACTGAAACGAAATTTATATTTTATATTTTATATTTCATATTTAAATTTGGAGGAATACAAAAAATGAAAGACATCAAAGGAACAAAAACCGAGCAAAATTTGGCGGAAGCCTTTGCGGGCGAATCTCAGGCGCGCAACAAGTACACCTATTTTGCGGGCAAGGCAAAAAAAGAAGGCTTTGAGCAAATCGCCGCCTTCTTTGAGGAGACCGCCGGCAACGAAAAGGAGCACGCGAAGCTTTGGTTTAAGCTGCTTTGCGGCGGCGACATTCCGTCAACTGCAGACAACCTAAAAGCTGCCGCGACCGGAGAGAACGGCGAGTGGACCGACATGTATAAAAGGATGGCGGCCGAGGCAAAGGCGGAGGGGTTCCCGGAAATCGCGTTTTTATTTGAAAAAGTGGGCGCGATTGAAAAGGAGCACGAAGAACGCTATTTGGCGCTTTTAAAAAATTTGGAAGAAGGCACGGTTTTTGCCAAAAATGAGAAATCCGTTTGGATTTGCCGCAATTGCGGGCACATCGTAGACCAAAAATCTGCCCCCGGCGTTTGCCCCGTCTGCACGCACCCGCAGGGGTACTTTGAGCTGAAAGCAGTGAATTATTGAGCCTTATAAGGACATAGTCGCAGTCAAGATAACAGATAACAGATAACAGAATGCGGACGAATTTGTTGTTTGAATCAAAAACTGATTGTTCTGAAACTAAAATCCCATCCGATTTCTGTTATCTGCTATCTGTTATCTGTTATCTTGATACACACATTCATGGGTAATTCAAAAATTCATCTGGCAAGGAACTCCGTCCATGTTCTGTACCAAAAAAATTACCGCCGACTTGACCTGGGTCGGGGCAAACGATAGGCGCCTTGCCATGTTCGAGGGCGTTTATTCGGTGCCACAGGGCGTTTCGTATAACGCCTACCTTTTGCGCGATGAGAAAACCGTGCTGTTCGACACGGTGGACAAAGCCGTGCAGACGCGGTTTTTTGAGAACCTAGATTTTGCGCTGGACGGACGGGCGCTCGACTACATCGTCGTGCAGCACATGGAGCCCGACCATTCCGCCGCGCTCACCACTCTAACCACACGCTATCCGGAGCTAAAAATCGTCTGCAACCAAAAAACCTTAGCTTTCATTAAGCAGTTTTTTAATATGGACGTAGATTCGCGTGTCCATACGGTCAAAGAAGGCGATACGTTAAATACGGGCAAGCACACGCTTAACTTTGTGATGGCGCCGATGGTGCACTGGCCGGAGGTGATGGTAACCTACGATTTAACCGATAAAATTCTGTTTTCCGCCGACGCGTTCGGGAGCTTTGGGGCGCTGAACGGCGCAGTATTTGCCGACGAGGTGAATTTTGAGCGCGACTTCCTAGACGAGGCGCGCCGCTATTACGCCAACATCGTCGGCAAGTACGGAACGCAGGTGAGCGCGCTGTTAAAAAAGGCGTCCGCGCTTACGATTGAGATGATTTGCCCGCTGCACGGCTTTGTGTGGCGCAAGGCTTTGGGCGATATCCTGTCCAAATACGTGCTGTGGAGCGCCTACGAACCCGAAGAACAGGGCGTGATGATTGCCTATGCGTCCGTGTATGGCAACACGGAAAACGCGGCGGAGATTTTGGCGACAAAGTTGTGCGAGCGCGGAATTAAGACGGAGCTGTTTGACGTTTCGGTGACGCCGGCGTCGGAAATCATCTCGGCGGCTTTTAAATGGAGTCATCTTGTATTTGCCTCCACCACCTACAACGCCGGGATTTTTGTTTCGATGGAAGCTCTTTTGCACGATTTAGCCGCGCACAACATCCAAAACCGTACGGTCGGCTTTATTGAAAACGGTTCGTGGGCGGCAACCAGCGGGAATCTAATGCGCGAAATTCTGTCTAAGTGCCGCAATATTACTATCCTCGAAAAAACCGTCAGCATCAAGTCCGCCCTAAAATCGGAACAGCTTTCCGACTTAGAGGAGTTTTCGGACGCAATTGCCGCCACGCTGCCCTCTCATCCTTCATTCCTCACTCCTAATTCCTCACTCCTAATTCCCTCTCCCCCGTCCGCTTCCCCCTCCCCCACTCCCCAACCCCCATCCCCCAACATCAACCCCACCGCCCTCTACAAGCTCTCCTACGGCTTATTCGTCTTAACCGCCCGCGACGGGCAAAAAGACAACGGCTGCATCGTCAACACCGTAACGCAAATCACCAATAGCCCCTGCCGCATCTCCGTCGCCGTCAACAAAGCCAATTTTACGCGCGACATGATTGTTAAATCCGGCAAATTCAACGTTTCCGTGCTTTCCGAGAGCGCCCCGTTCAGCGTTTTTGAGCAATTCGGCTTTAAAAGCGGCCGCGACACCGACAAGTTTGCCCTCGCAGGGTCAGGCTTAGTGACGGCAAATAGCGCTGTCACTAAGCCTGACCCTGCGAGGGTAAACGGTATCCGGTATTTGACGGAGCATGCCAACGCCGTACTTTCCGCAACGGTAATCGAGAGTTTGGATTACGGAACGCATACACTGTTTATCGCGGATGTGACCGATGCCGTCGTACTTTCCGGCGAGCCGAGCGCCACCTACCAGTACTACTTTGCCCATATCAAGCCCAAACCGAAAGCCCCTCCGGAGGAAAGCAAAAAAGGCTTTGTCTGCAAAATCTGCGGCTTTACCTTTGAGGGCGACACATTGGCCGCCGACTACATTTGCCCCCTGTGCAAGCACGGGGCGGAAGACTTTGAACCCCTTCGGGGTTAAGTGAGGAATTAGGAGTTAGGAATGAGAAATTATGGTTCTTATTACTTTTCTGAAGGAGAAACCCTATCATGATTTACATCTGTAACGTTTGCGGCTATCAATATACGAAGACCGCGGGAGAACCGGACAGCGGAGTCGCGCCCGGAACCGCATGGGCCGACGTGTCCTCCGACTTTGTCTGCCCGGTTTGCGGCGTCGGCAAAGACGAGTTTTCGCCGGATTAAGGAGAGCGACAAAAGATGCCCGGCAACTACGAAGAACTCGCCGACATCCTCACCCGGTTTTCCGAATCCGGATGGGATTTGATTGACGCGCCGTCAAAAGCGTGGCTGAACGGGGCTTTGAGCGCAAAAGAGCTCATCCCGGTTTTGCAGCAAGCCGACGCCGAGTGCGGCGCTTGCGGCTGCGAATTTGACCCGCTGTACAAGCGGGCGATAGCATTATTGCCGCAACCGTAGGGCGGGAAGCAGCAGCTTTCGCTATCTAAGCCTTTTGTCAGAAACCAAAATGAACCTCCCCGACGCAAGACGTCGGGGTATCGGTTTGCCCCTAGTCAAACATAGATAGTTGACCTTGGTGCAATTTTGTGTACTTTCTTCCTTGGTTTCTCACGTAATTTTCGATTTGC
>WQYM01000194.1 GCA_009781235.1 Bacillota bacterium | reverse complement strand
AAGCGCGATATCGAACAGCCGATCGGCCGCCTCGTTTTTCTGACTGTTTATCGCGGCGATTTCCGCAAACGGGAACCGTTGGCGGCGCAGTAAATCGTACCACTGCTCGGTTAAACTGCGGATTAAGTCCCCCGCGTTCAAATCGGTATCGACCGTATAGAAAAACGGCAGGGTGTTGACAAACATGCCGCCCGTCTGCTTGTCGACGAAATCACGGCGGTTGACAATCGGGACGCCGATGCAGGTGTTGGCGCAGCCGCTGACCCGTTTAAGGTGCACGCAAAGCGCGATGCAGTACACGGCAAACGGCGCCACCCGGTTGCTACGGCAAAAGGCGGCGATCGCGTGGTTTAAAGGCTCCGAGAACTTAAAGCTACAGCGGTCGCCCGTGTTGGAAATGTTGAGGTTGGAATTCTTTTTTAAGTGTGCCCGTTCGCCGCCGAATTTTTCGATTTGGGCGGACCAGTATTCCGCGTCGCGCTCGTATGCGTCGGAGTTAAGGTACGCCTTTTCGCGGTTCACCTGTTCCTCGTAGCTGGGCATCGGGGGCATTTCGAATTCCGAGTGCGCGAGGACGGCCAGGTAGGCTTGCGAGAGGCGGTTGGCGAGCTCTACGATGGAATAGCTGAATACGGCGGCGTGATTAGACAGCCTCGGCGGCGGGAATTAGACAGTCTAGGCGGAAATTTTAGACAGGTAAAGGCGGAAAAATTAGACAGCCTCGGCGGCGAAATTAGACAGTACAAAAAACCAAATCCGTGGTATACTGAAAGTGCTTTAGCCCCGTAGCAGGATAGGGCAACGCTGGAGAGCGACCCGAGCGGTTGCGGGGTGTTTAAAGGGAAGAGTACGCCGCAAGGTGTACTTTTTTCAAGAGCAGGGACGCAAGCGGGTACTCTTCCCGGAAACGCAAAGCGGTAAACTCCGGGGTCTGGGGCAGAGCCCCAGTGAGGGCGCAGCCCTCCTGTGTGACGCGTCATGCAAGGTGACGGCGTTCATAGATGGGTTCCGCAACGAGGGCGTCAGCCCTCCTCTACGAGCCCTTTCCGCTTTCTCATGGAGTCGTTACCTCCGATGACGATGCGGTAGGATTCGTGGGCGATGCGGTCGCAAATCGCGTCGGCGACGATGGACTCGCCGAGGTTGTCATACCAGCCTCCGACGTCCACTTGCGAACAAAAGACGGTAGAGCCTTTCTTGTAACGCGCCTCGGCAATCTCTAAAACGTCGTGCGCCTCGGCCTCCTTGAGCGGGTAGATTAACCAATCGTCAAGAATAAGCAGATGGACCTGCTTCAGTTTTTTCAGGAGCGCCTTGTACGTTCCGTTGCTTTTGGCGAGCGCCAACTCCGCCAGCAATTCGGGCAACCGGATATATTTAACGGTGTAATAATTGCGGCAGGCCGCCATCCCCAGCGCGCAGGCGATGTATGTTTTGCCTCCGCCGGTGGCCGCCATGATGAGGATGTTGCGCTTTTCCGCTATGTAATCGCAGGCGGCGAATTTCAGCAGCTTCGCCTTATCTAAGCCCCTGTCCGACAGATATTCGACGTTCTCAACGCACGCGCCCGTGTCCGGGAACCCGGCGGCATAGATGAGCCGCTTCAAGCGGTTGTTCTTGCGGGCGGTCCATTCCGCGTCCACCAGCATACCGACGCGTTCCTCAAAGCTCAGGGACGCAATAAGGGAATCCTCGGTTTGCGCCTTAAAGGCCTTGGACATCGTGGTCAGGTGCATGTCGTTCATCTTGCTAATCGTTTCTTGGTTAAGCATCACTTTTTACCTCCCCCGTAGTAGTCCGAGCCGCGCACGAAACTGAATTCGGAGCGTTTTTCTTGGGGCTTAGATTTCTCGGCCGAGGCGCTGTCCTGCCCGGATTTGAGGATGGAAAGTATTTGCTTGTAGCCGGGGCGCGGCGTGTAAAAAAGAGCGCGTTCGCAAGCGGCCTCCAAGCGGCTTTTGGGGTATTCGTCGGCGAGCTTTAACAGCGCCATACAGCCGCGATATGCCTGTTGTTCTACGCGGTAGGTCGTCAGCATGGCGCAAATAACGGCTTCTGTGTGCTCTCCGACGCTTTTTGCCCAGGATTTGAACCGTTCGCCATTCCATTTGACGTACGCCTGGTGGTCGGGCGGCATGTGCGCGTCCACCGTGGAATATTGCCCGGTTCTGCCGTAAAGGCGTTGATGGGAACAGATGCGGCTGCCCTCAAAAAACACCTCGACGACGCTGCGGGTCAGCCGGATATCCACGCGCTTTTTGATGTACGCGAACGGCACGGAGTAGTTCATCAGCTCAAGGGAAACGTGGTAATTGTACTGAACCGTCGCCGTGCGCCATTCGGAAATCTCGTAACCCTCGGACGGAAGCGGCAGTAAAAATTGCCTTTCCTCCGAGAATAGCGTGAACCGGCTCCCGTCTTTTTTCTGGAACGGTTTGACGTTAAAGGCGCTCAGCCGCTCGCGGATGGCGGCGTTCAGTTCCCGCAAGGAAAAGAATTTCTCGTTTCTGACCGCCGCTAAAATACAGATGCTGACGATGCCGACAACGCCCTCTACCGTCGCCTTGTCTTTCGGAGCACGGACGCGCGTCGGGATAATCGCCGTACCGTAGTGCTCCGCCATTTCTTGGTACGTCCTGTTGAGGATGAGCTCCGCGCTCGTATGCTTCAGGACGCCAGTTTTCAGGTTATCCGGCACGAGCATTTTAGTAACGCCGCAAAAAAACGCATAGGCGTCAACGTGCCCGGCAATCCAAGACGGCGCCTTCATGTCCGTAAACGCCTCGCAGAAAGCGTAGCCGCTGTACGGCAGCGCCGCTACGAACAGATAGGCAGGAATAAGCTCGCCCGTGTCGGAGTCGATGATTTCCGCCGTCTGTCCCGCCCAGTCCACTTCCATAATCTCGCCGGGCTTCCGTGCGATGCGCATCGTCGCCATGCGGACGGACGCGAATTCGCGATAGCGGGCTTTGAACTGCGTCAGGCTGTAAGGAACGTCGCCGCCCATCCGACATTTGACGCAATACTCCTCCCAAAGCAGCTGTTGCGTCACGCCGGGTTTTACGAGTTCCTTGTGAACGTATTCGTAATCCGGTGTCTTGTGCCCGGTAATTTCTCCCGCCGCCGGCGTTTTGAGTTTCAACGCCAGCTCGCGGTCGGACAGGCTTTGCGCCGTTTCCCATGTCACCCCTTGGATAACGGCGCGCTGCAAGGCGGTAATTACCGTCTGACGGGTTACCTCCATACTCTCGGCGATCTTGCTCTTACTGATTCCCAAACTCGCCAATCTGAGAATCTCTTTGTAATCGGTCATAAACGACCTCCCGTAAAATTTTCACCCTTTCGGGCGTGACTAAATTTTACAGAAAAATCGTTAAAAAGGTGTCTAAATTTTCCGCCTAACCTGTCTAAATTTTCCGCCGCCGCAACTGTCTAAAAAAACCGCCGAAGGTGTCTAAAACCCACCGCCGTATTCAGTAAACGCCCCCATAAACGCCCCTGTAAAATTTACCAAAACGCAGACCGCTATCCTTAAAATGCTAAAATCGGATGGATTTTTAACGCGCGAAGCTCTATGCGCAAGATTGGAAAAAGACATGAGAACGATTATGCGGGCAATCAAAGTCTTAAAAGACAACGGGCTGATTGAACGTAAAGGCGCAAATAAAGACGGCTGTTGGAAAGTTAAGGGTTAGCCCTTTACCGAAGCCGCCCTTTACAAATTCGGATTAATGACAATATACAAGCGGTTTTTTCGATAAAACGACAAAAAATTTTTCATTTCCAACGAAATACCGGGCGTGTTCCCTTTACATACGATAAAAAATATGCTAAACTCAGATAGTTTGATTATCAAACTATCTTGGAGTT
>WQYM01000193.1 GCA_009781235.1 Bacillota bacterium | reverse complement strand
GTCTATCACCATGCAGTTGGGGATTCCCTTAACAAAATCCTGAATGTGCCCCGGGCCCACCCACACCGCGATTTGCTCTTTGGCGATGCCGGATTCTAAGCAGACCTCGGACAATCTTTTGCCCATGCCCTCCTCGATGCCTTTCATGCACAGCACAAGCTTCTTGCCCGCTAAGTTGAACGCGGTCACCCTTTGCAAAAAGCCGCGCAACGCCTGCGAGCTAATCGAGATGATGATTATTTCGGCATGCTTTACGGCAAATTCCAAATCGTCCGTTAATTTGATTTCGTCCGGGTACGTTACGTACTCGTTCACCCTTGTAGCTTTCAGCGCACGAAAAATCTCGTCATCGGGGCCGTAGCTTACGACGGAATTGCCTAATTTTTGCGTATACCACGCAAGGAACGAGCCCCAACGCCCGCAGCCTAATACCGAAATGTTCATGATGACCTCCGCATGTGTAACAGTGAGAAGTGAAAAGTTGTGGATGGGTTAGCTTAATAGTATCCGACAAATTCCCTGATAATGCGTCAGTTTGATGTTGCTCATAAATTTATCCGCACTTTTTACCTTTAATTTTTTACTTTCACTTCGGAGAGTAATTCGGGCTTTCCTTCGTGATGATGATATCGTGCGGGTGGCTTTCAATAAGGGACGCACTCGTAATCTTGATAAACTTTGCATTCTTCCGCAAACTCGGGATGTCCGCCTGGCCCACGTAGCCCATGCCGGAGCGCAAGCCCCCCATCAGCTGGTACACGATCTCGCTCATGGGCCCCCGATACGGCACGCGCCCCTCGACGCCCTCGGGCACCAGCTTGTTGGCCGCCACCCCGCCGTCTTGGAAGTACCGGTCGGCGGCGCCCTTTGCCATCGCGCCCAAAGATCCCATGCCGCGGTAGGTTTTAAAGTTGCGGCCTTGGTAAATCTCCAAATCCCCGGGGCTTTCCTCCGTGCCGGCAAAAAGGCTTCCGATCATTACCGCATGCGCGCCCGCCGCGACCGCTTTTGTGATGTCACCGCTGTATTTAATGCCGCCGTCGGCGATAATCGTCTTGCCGCATTTTTCGGCCGCCTCGGCGCAATCCATGACGGCCGTCACCTGCGGCACGCCGATGCCGGCGATGATGCGCGTCGTACAAATCGAGCCCGGCCCCATGCCGACTTTAACGACGTCCGCACCCGCGTCAAATAGCGCGGCGGCCGCCTCGGCAGTGGCGACGTTGCCCGCGACTACCGTGGTATCGGGCACCTGATTTTTAATTTTTTCGACCGCCTTTATGACGTCGATGTGGTGGCCGTGCGCGGTGTCGACGACAATCATGTCCGCCTTTGCCGCCACTAAAGCTTTCGCGCGCGCGCCGCCTTCCTTATTGGCGCCGACCGCCGCGCCGACGAGCAATCGCCCGTTTTTATCCTTGGCGGAATGCGGGTACTGGATTGCTTTTTCGATGTCTTTGATGGTGATAAGGCCTTTGAGGTTAAATTTTTCGTCGACAATCGGCAGCTTTTCGATGCGGTGAAACCCGAGGATTTTTTGCGCCTCGGCAAGCGTCGTGCCTACGGGCGCGGTAACCAAATTATCCTTGGTCATCACGTTTTTAATCGGTTGGGCATAATTCGTCTCAAACCGCAAATCGCGGTTCGTGAGGATTCCGACCAGCTTTTCGCCCTTTGTAATCGGGACGCCGCTGATGCGGTAGCGGCTCATGAGCGCCAAAGCGTCGCTCACCAGATGATCCGGCGAGAGCGAAAACGGGTCGGTGATGACCCCGTGCTCGCTTCTTTTGACGCGGTCGATTTGGCCGACTTGGTCGTCGACGCTCATGTTTTTATGGATGATGCCGATGCCGCCCTCGCGCGCGATCGCAATCGCCAGCCTTGCCTCGGTAACGGTGTCCATCGCCGAAGACAGCAAGGGAATATTGAGCTTAATCGTGTCGCTAAGCGCGGTTGCCAAGCTGACGGACGCGGGCAGGCAGTGCGACTGCCCGGGAATCAGCAGCACATCGTCGAAGGTGAGGCCTTCTTTTAGAATTTTGTCCATGGTATGCTTGTCTCCTTTAAGTGCAATAGTGCAGTAGTGCGGTAGTGCAGTAGTGCAATAGTGATTGATTTTTTTTATTACGATGCTATTGAGAAGTTGCTCAAATCGTTACTATAGACAGATATCCAACCTACACTACTGCACTACTTCACTACTGCACTCATATAGTCCGCTAATATCTCCCCGTACCACGTGCCAAGCCCCAGCGCCTGCCACTCTGACTTTAACGCCGCAAGCTCGTCGTTTTGGGGAGCGGACTTTAATAATATTTCTGTCGCGATGAGGATATTGGACGATAGGCTAAAAAGGTTATGTGCCATTTGCGCGCGTTCCAAAGCTTGCACGGGGGTGCCGGCGGGATAGCCGTTCACAAAAGCCCTAAATTTGTACGCATACATCACCGGCACCGACAACGACGGCTTCACTTCACCGCCCGCAAAAAAAGAGACGAAACGCCCGTCGAGCGCAAATGTTTTGCGGCCGATGTAGTCGAGATAATTTGTGTCCGCGGGAAGCTTACCCGACGGGTAATCATAGCCGATTATGCTAAGCTCTGCGCTTATCGCCGCGTTTATTACGACAAGTAACAACGCGTAATCCGTGCTCATATCTTCTTCCCAATGCCCCATTATATTAGCGGCTATATTTTCCAGCGTTTCCGTCATCCGCCCGGATTCCCCCGCTAAAATCTGTGCACGCATGTAACCCGTCCACACGGTATTTTCAAAACTAATCGCGGGGTGGTCCTGCTTTGGCCTAAATGCCCGCAGCGCATTATCTACCACCTTGTTGCGCCCCGACCGCAAAAGCGCGAACTTATCCGCGCCGGAGTCGCCGTCCGCCTCCAACGGCGGCAGGTACATATCGGCGTATTTTAAAGTTTTCTTTGCGCTGCTGGTGGTTTTTTTGTGGCTCTCGCCGTATTTTTCAAAGCTTTTGTCCATCGCATCCGCCGACAAATTGACCGCCATATACAAAGCGTCTGCAAATTTGCAATTGTAGCCGGCGACCTTTTGACCTCCGTAATATAAGTCGCCGGAGCGCGCTCTGCTAATTACCCGCTCGGCGCTCTCGAGCGTCTTAGCTTTTAGCCCGGCGTTAAAATACAACCGCATCGACGTATAAGGAAACGCCGAAACAAACACCGCGCAAAAAAGCGCAGCGACAAGCGCAAACCACCCGGCGGTTTTAAGCGCGATTTTTGCAATGCGCGTGCCCTCGCCGGAGGGCTGGTCTATTAATTTCGGCTCATTTGTATCCATTGTCGATATGACGAAACACGCACCCGGAAAGGGCGCGTTTTACTCATTATACCACAACCTTTTAACAACTGCAACTAAATGGCGTATATGCGCGTAAAAAAGGTGTTTTGAGGGGTTTCACTCACGGTATCACACACACTTTCACACAAAGTTGAAAGAAAAAAATTAGAAAGGAGTTTGAAAAGTTTTAACCGCTGTTATTAAAATAAGTGTTGGGCGTTAAATTGCTCGGCACTTGTTTTTTTGTTATTGTTATTATACTGCAAATTACGGTTTACTGTCAACATAAAACAGCGTTCATTTTTCGTTGTGCGGCTTGCCCCGTTTTTTGTTCTGCTGCGAGACGTCGGGCGGCGCCTGTCGGGGGCTGCTGCGGCGGAGCCGCAACGCCACGCTCCCCGCAGACGGCTGCCGCCCGTAGAGGCTTCGCCGACTAATTCACGGTAACGCAGTAAAACACAAAAAAAAATTTCGAGGTTTGCAAAATTACTTGTTTCCAAACTGAAATGCAGAAATTTCCTTGACATCTTTACGCAAATTTGATATATTGAGTATGCGACACTATACTTTCAGGAATTGTGGCGAATTCTGCCCACTGGGCGATTCTCCCCACAGTTTCTGTGTATTGTGTC
>WQYM01000192.1 GCA_009781235.1 Bacillota bacterium | reverse complement strand
TTGGCTACGACGGGAAAAAGGTCGTCGAGCATATCACGTTTTCTGTGAACGCCGGGGATTACCTGTGCATCGTGGGCGAAAACGGCGCGGGTAAAAGCACGCTGTTAAAGACGCTGCTGCGGCTCATCCCGCCGCTTTCGGGCGACTTTTTTACGGGCGATGGGCTGGCGCCGACCGAAATCGGTTATTTGCCGCAGCAGACGCCCATGCAAAGGGATTTCCCCGCGTCGGCGAGGGAAATCGTGCTGTCCGGCTTTTTAAACCGTAGCGGCTTTCGCCCGTTTTATAAAAGGGCGGAAAAACTTTTTGCCCAAAAAACCATGGCAAAGCTCGGCATCGCCCACTTAGAAAATTCCTGCTACCGTGAGCTTTCGGGCGGGCAACAGCAGCGCGTATTGCTGGCGCGCGCGCTTTGCGCCACGCAAAAAATGCTGATTTTAGACGAGCCCGCCGCGGGACTTGACCCCAAAGCCGCCTTGGATATGTACGATATCATCCAAAAATTGAACCGCGAGGAGGGCATTACCGTCATCATGATTTCGCACGATTTAAAAAGCGCAGTAGAATTTGCCAGCCATATCCTGCACATCGGCAACCGCCAAGTCTCGTTTTTTGGGACCCGCGACGAATATCGGCACAGCGAGGCGGGGCACGTTTTTTCGGCTGCCGGTTGCAGGGGAGAGTGCGGCGCATGATTTTTTTTGAAAGAATAGCGCAGGGCTTCCAATTTGACTTTGTATGGTACGCATTGATCGCGGCGGTTTTGGTGGCGCTCTGCGCGGCGCTTTTGGGCGTTACGCTCGTGTTGCGGCGGTTTTCGTTCATCGGCGACGGACTAAGCCACGTGTCGTTCGGCTCGATGGCCGTCGCGACCGTGGTAGGCCTGACCGTGGCGAATAACATAGTAGTCGTTTTACCAATAACCGCCGTCGCCGCCATATTGCTGCTGGCGTTGGGGCAAAACCGGAAAATCAGCGGCGACGCTTCGTTGGCCATGTTTTCGGTAAGCGCGCTCGGGCTTGGGTACCTGCTGATAAAATTTTCCGCCTCTACCGCCAGTACGGCAGACGTTACATGCAGTACGCTGTTCGGCAATATCACCACGCTTACGCCGACCGATATGCTGCTGTGCGTAATCATGGCGGTCGTCGTTGCCGCGTCGTTTGTCGTTTTTTATAATAAGATTTTTTCCGTTACCTTTGACGAGACGTTTGCGCGGGCGACCGGAACCAGGGCAAGCCTTTACAATTTGGTCATCGCCGTAATTATTGCCGTGGTGATTGTGATTGCGATGAAGCTGGTCGGCTCGCTCCTAATTTCCGCCCTCATCATATTCCCCGCCATGTCGGCGATGCGCGTGTTCAAAAGCTTTAAGTCCGTCGTTTTGTGCAGCGCGGCGGTCGGGGTCGTGTGCGCGGCCGCAGGCTTATTGACGGCCATAGGGTTAGAGGCGCCCGAGGGCGCCACCATGGTAGCGGTCAACCTGGCGGCATTCGGCGTATTTTCGCTGCTGCGCCTTGTTCTAAGGAAGCGGACTGTGTAACTAACGCATAATGAATCGTGAATAACGTCGGGTAGGATTAGGGTGTGTTCATATGCTAAATGACAAAAAGAAAAGGAGAAAAAAATCATGCCTACCGAATCGCCGCCCGCGGCGGAAAAAACCAAAACCAAAACCCTGGCTCAAAGGCACGCGACCGCGGCGGAAAGCGCCGCGCACGGCCGCACGCGGAATTTGATTATTATCATAAGCATTTTTGTCGCGGCTGCGGTGTTGCTCGGCGTGTTTACATGGTACCTTTCATGCGCCTCCGTAAGGGCCGAGCTTTCGGATGGGGTGCAAAAGGTGACGACGAGGGCTACGGCCTACGGGACCGACCACATCTCGGTCGCGGCGGGGTTGCCGGTCGAGTGGACCTTGGAATGCGACGAAAACATAGGCACCATCGACTCGATTATTCAGGAATATTTGGGCATCGACGAGCGCTTGATTGCGGGAGGCACGGTCACGGTTACCTTTACGCCGGAAGACAAGGGCACATTCTATGTGCTAAGCTGGGACGGCACCGCCTGTTGCACCGCCAATTTTTGCACGATTTTTGTCACGTAATCCATTGACTTAAAAGTGACGGCCTTAGGATTTTTCAAGATTTTTTGGAAAAGGCGTTGCGAAAATAGTTGACACGAGGGGCAAGGGTGTGCTAGACTGCGCATATATTGTTAGTAGGCACGGAATCGTACAAAGGCGTGCCCCGAAAGGTATGCAAAAACGGCAAAAGACGGCAAAAGACAGCGCAAAAATATAAGGCAAGGAGTTGACGGAGACTATGAGCTATAAAAAAATCGTTTGCTTAATCACCACGCTGGCGGTTGCTTTTGTATTTGCCGCGTGCGTTTTGCCGCAGAGTGGCGACGGGGTTCACGGCGAAGGTTGCACGTGCGAAGTGTGCAACCCGGGTGAGAATGTGCACGCCGAGGGCTGCGAGTGCACGGAATGCGTCGAGACACAAGAAGAAGAGATGATAGATATCGACTTTGCGGTGGGGTTTCAAACGGGAATAGATTCTATTTTTGGCAGAAGATATCAAGAAATAGGCCGTATTATTAACTCGCCGGAAGAATGGGTCACGACACATAATCCGAATCCTGATCGAACGACGTTGGCTGAGATATATGTTCCGACTAATACCCCCCCCCGTCTTGACGAAAGAGCCCCTACTTTGGAGGAGTTTGCCGCGCTGGGGGAAAGATATGACGCAATGTTTTTTGAAACCCGTTCGTTGATACTGTGTGTTTTTTCTTATAGAACGCTGGATGGCAACGACAGAGCAGTTGTAAACAAAGTCACCAGGATCGGGAAAGAATTGACGGTGGATGGCGGCATTATAGCAACGAATACGAATTATATTTCGTATGATATTTTTATACTCGAAGTCAACAAATCCGATATTACTAATATTGATGCTTTATATGTTGTTGACGCAAACATTGAAAATTGGCTGGAGACGATGGCATGTTTTTCTATTTCTTACGGTTTTGTTCTTGGTTTACTGACGCTTGATGATATGGAAACCGTTGCGTATTTCAATGACAGCGGCTTTCTCTCACTTGACGATTATAATCGCTATGGCAGAATTTCTAATAGAGGTGAGGATTTTGATTATCTATCCAACCCAAAAGCAACAAGCGCGTTGGACAAAGAAACTGCGGAGAGGATTAAGCAAGAAAGATGGACAATGTACAATGCGCAAACCGGAAATCCACCCCCTTATCCGGGATTCGGAGACGTGATCTTTTACTATGGAACATTCGAAGATAGCGTTGTTGTGGCACTTAATGAGGGTATAATTACTTCAGATGGTTTTCCAGGTTGGCAAGTGCCGCCTATTCAAGGGCTAAGTACTCCTTGGAGTGTATCCGTGTGGGTTAAAACAAAGTTGAAATAAGAGCAGTTAATTTTTTTTTGGAGGATAAAGCAATATGAAAAAGTACTGTAAGATTATGCTGGCAATTGTGCTGACGTTCACGGTTTTTGCGGCGCAAGGGACATTTCTTGCGCCCACCGCAACGCCGGGCTTTCCGACGACCGCTGCTGTTCTTGTGTCCGGCGTGCCGCAAAATCCGGAAGACGAACCCGAGGAAGTCAAGATCCGCTCCGAGGTTGACCCGAATGGTAACTTTACGGACAACCGTGTAACCATTGTGCTCACCAAAGATGCGACACGGCAGTTTAAGGCGTACACGCCGGAGGATTTTAGCGAAATCGGCTGTGTGCGCGTGACCGATTTAACGCGACACACCGCGTACTGGGTTCGGGAACGGTTATCCAAAGACCCCGACTTGCCCGCAAATCCGGAAGCCGAAGAGGGCATGATGGTGGATGTGCACAAATTCAGACGTATCTTGACGTTAACGCTGGCAGAGCCCTCCAAAGAGAACGTAATTTCTGCCATTCGTCAGCTTGAGAGACGGG
>WQYM01000191.1 GCA_009781235.1 Bacillota bacterium | reverse complement strand
TCCGGCCAAAAACCTCAGCGTCTCCAGCATGATATGTACCGTCAGCTTGCTTTTTTCCAACTCTTCAAAACCTATGTTGCCTCGGCCTTCGACGGCGGAAACAAAAATAAGCTTATCCTTTTGGTCTACGCAAAAAATCTTTTCGAGCTGCACACGGTTAATCGGCGGCCGCGCGAGCATGGCGTGACAATACCTAGCGTCCAAGTACGATAAATCTGCAAGCGCCCACAACGCGCGAAACGCTTTTTGAACGGCATCTGCCTTTATTTCGTCCGCCTCTTTGAATAGACGGTTAAGTTCCGAGGCTTTTCTAGAAACGCCTAAAAGAAATTCCTTTTCGATGTTTCTCCTCGACTTTTCTATCTCGTCCGCCGATAAAATGTTCGCGTTCTTTTCAAACTCATAGCTCATTTTTGCCAAGAAGCTATTTTTCATTCCCGCATAAAACGAAAGAAACGCCGTAACCGCATGGATAAAAGCCTTATCGGCATTTCTTCGCATGGATGCCAATTCTGTATCTTCCTGCGCCATCGCCAATACGGCGATCGAGTGATAAATGCCGTACTTGGCAAACTTCTTGCTCTCCGCGTCGCTCTTTTTTTCTGCGGCGCTCTTTTCGATTCTTACAAGCGACTTAAACATGGCGTCGATGTAAGATTGGGTGAGCGCCTTACATTCGATTTTTTTGGAAGGAGACCCCGGAAAGATTTTTTTAAAGCCATCAACCTTCTCCTTAAAATTTTTCTTGTATATTGCGTCTTGGTCTTGGGCAACCTTGCGCGGGTCAAAAATGAAATTCTCTTTTACAAGGGCGGGGCTCTCGACTTCATTGTCCGCTTGTGGAGCGGGACTCTCTATCTCCTTATCCACGTACCGCATCGCAAGCCCCGCGATAATGCTTGCGCAAATTTTCTCAATATCCGGGACCCCGTGGCTCTCGTGCGACAGCAAAGCCCGGATGACTTCGGTCGGCCCCCGGTCAATCAAAACGAGCGTCAGCAGCGTATCCCAATCGATGACCCTCTTGCCATAGTTGTCGGTTTCAGCAAGATAATCGCGCAGTTTTTCGACTCTTTGTCCCCACTCGTTCCCTAGGTTCCAACACAACGCGTTATCGAGCGTTTTGATGGCGGGATCTAACAACTCCTTATAAGCCGCATCGCCGTTCTCTTTTACGTAGGTATCCAGAACGCGGCACTTCGCTCTGCATTCGTCGTCGTAATCGTCGATTGCATCCGCAATCGACGCCGCCAACGGGTTATAGTAACGGTATTGCGTCGTTTGGAAAAGCGTTGACGACGTACGCGTTCCGGGCAAATAGCCGCAAATTTTTTTGTAATGTTCCGCCGCGGATCGCTCGGGCGGTATTTCCAAACAATTCTTGATTTTAAACGATCCCTTCTCGACAAAGTAAGCCGACACGGTTTCCGCCTCGTTGAAGGTGCGATAGGTAAATTCCACCGCAGAATTAAGCGAATCTTCATTTGCTTCGCGCCCAAATCTCTCCTTATCGCTTTCCCTAACAAAATCGACGCGCTCCAATAAAAAGAACTCAATGCAAAACTCTCTGGGCAGCTGATTCCCGGACGCGTACACTTTATAGGTTTTTTTGCGATCTTCTTTCTGCTCTTTGCTTTTTTCGTTTGCGTCAATTTTATCGATCGCGCCGTAGCTATCACCTGCCTTGTCGTTGTTTTGCACGGGCTGTGCGCATTTTACGGCTTCAAAAATCCGGACAACGCCGTGCGACGGAATCGATTCGACCTGCTGATCCGGGTTGTCTAAAAAGTCGGCGGTGCCTTCAAAAAAGCTTACCACGCCTTGCCCGTCTACGTCTAGCTTTATGCGGCTTAAAAAACTTAGCGCGTCGAGCACATCCTCAAACGCCAGCGCAACCGTTTCCGAGTTGTACGACACCTGCATGGATCGCACCAAGTTTTTATCGCCGCGGCACCTGGAAACTAGATTAAACGCCGCGGCAAGGTTACGCGATTTTTCCGGAAAGGTGAACGATTTTTCTGGGCTGCAAGACAACAAAAAGGATTCTTCATGCGGGAACCCGATGAGTTTCGTCAGGCCTCCGACCCTTAAATTATAGCCAGCTTCTATCTGAGACTTGACAATCAAATGGCTTATCGCATAAAAGTCCATCCCAAAGTTGCCATAAAGCCCGTCCAGCATCCTTAGCACCCTAAGCGCGGCGGAGGGCTTATCAAAGCAATCGTCGGCGTCCGACAATCCGGCCAGAAGCCGTTTTAGGTACAGCGCGTTCGGGATGGCGGGGCCAGACGTATTGGAGCCGACTTCTTTGCGCCATTTGTTAAACTTACAAAAAAGGAAAGCGGCGGCAAGCGCGGCCAAATTGCCAATCCAGCCAAGCGGCACATACGGCGTAAAAAACTTGCCGGAAAACTCGTCCTCGTCCTTTAAATCCCCGACATGCTCGTTTAAAACGCATCGTTGCATTATCGGATCGTGAGATATCAAGCCGCATAATTTTTTACGCAACTCTTCCTTTTTGGGTTGCTTACGCATGAACTGTTCGCTCATATAACCTCCGGACCTATCGATTCCAATATTCTAATATCTTGTCTGCCAAAAAATCGTAGCGCGCAATGGCCTCTCTGTCGTTGAGCGTTAATTCTTTCTCATCGAGACGTCCCAAGCAGCTTTCGCGCCATTTAAACCGATCGACCTCCGGAATCCCGAATTCATCGCTGTTTTTCGGAAGCATATCTAGCTTTACGCACGCTCTGAACAACTCGCTGTCCACGTCCTCGGAAAATTGCCGCCAGATATCCTCCTTGGCTTGCCCGGGGTACTTCTCCGGGTCCCCAAAAAGATATTCCTTACGCATACAAACCGCCGTAGGCGTTAGGATAAACGTTTTGGCATTGCCGTAGCATTTAACAAAATCAACCAGCTGGCCTTTGGTGCCCGCACGAAATTGAGAGGTCGGGCGCATACAGCAAACAATTATGTCGGAATCCAACACGGACCTTTGAGCCAAGGGCTGCGTACCCGACGGCGTATCAAAAAACAACGCCTTGGCGCCGCAACTCTTACATGCCGTTTTGATGTTATACGAAAAATTGTTCAACTGGGCCACGGTGTTTGCGTCGGCCTTTACGGTGGTGCGTTTGTCCAGATTGACGCCTATCAAGCGCACCGCCTCCGGCGGCTGTCTAAAAAAGCCACCGATTGGAAGCATACTGTTAAAAAAGTCCGCTTTTTCTCTGGGCGACGCGCCGTCGTAATTCTTTTTCTCTTCATCATCAGTCGTCATACGCTTTTGCACGGAACGCAGAGGCTGATAGTCCTGGTCTTTGAAAAATTCGGTCTCCGCATGGTACAAAAAAGTAGAGCCTGCAGATTCCGTATCGGTATCTACAATCACGAACGGCTCCGTAGCCGTAGGCTCCATTTTTTGTGCCAACCAGTAAATCGTATTCCACGCGGTGGTGGAACGGCCCGAGCCGCCTTTGTACGAATAGAATGAAACTTTTAACATTTTTAACATATGTGTTTTCTCCTAAAAAATATTTCGACCATTATTTTTGGGCTATCTTCTGCCATGAAAAACTATTAAACATTTTGGCGAGTAGCTCTTCCACCATTTTGTCATCCCCAACCAGAAGATTGCCGGCATAAGAAGCAAAATCAGCTCGAGACATATTCCTCAACACCCCGCCGTTCCCTATTCGATCGGCCGTTATTTTGTCGTCATCATCTTTTCTGGCATCGATTGCGGACGGCAGGATAATGTCTACCGCCAGGGCCTGTACCAACGAGAACAAATCGTCTTTTTTCGGCGGAATCGGTGTTTTTAGTGCTTCAGAGCCATACCTTATCGCTAATTCCGAAGCCAGCTGCGCGCGTATTCCGGAAACGATGGCTTTAAATAATTTGGGATCATTGGATTCTTTAATGACTTTAGCGATATTGTTTTTTACGACACTCTCAATGTTACCAACAATATTCGTACCAAGCTCGCTGTTTGCTTCCAGTTCATTGAAC
>WQYM01000190.1 GCA_009781235.1 Bacillota bacterium | reverse complement strand
GTGATATAATAAAACCGACACATTATGGGATTTGTGTATATATTCGCTCATGTCGGTTTTATTATATCACAATAAGCAGTCCGACGCAAGACGTCGGGGAATAAAACCCGGAGAGATTCAAAATATTAGTGATTCCTTCTTTTGTGTCGTACGGCAATGATCCCGAAGAAACTTTACTCACCACATACGCAAAATAGCTGCCTGAACCCGCTCCTCCACTGGTGCTACCCAATGTCTCGGGCGTCATCAGTGTAGGGTCTTGGCAAGCATTGGGGTTTAATTCGGGATGAGCATAATTAGCCGGGTTAAAAATATCTGTGTTAACAATAGGATTCCAGCCGCCGAGCAAATGCTGTGACGAAATGATTCGCCTATCGTTATAGTAATTATGATAACTGAGTAGCAATTGAGTAGCTACTGCGCTGCAAGTATTTTTAATACCTCCGTTCCCATGTATCGGATCTTCATTCAATCCGTGTATCGGCCTTGACAAGAAATATTGGGCGTTCGGTATGTAGGTCGTCCCGGCAGCTCCCGGCGGATTAGCAGGGATGAGGTATTTATTATCGTTATTCGGATTTATCGACGGTCCGTTCAAAGGCACGATTTTGCTTTTACCTTCGTCTATAGAAGTCACGATAAACGGCTCCGACATAGCCGTCGCCATACTTTTACTTGCGTCCTTCGGGGAAGAAGCCAACGGTGCAGCCATACTTGCCGCCATTGTGCTTTTTGTTGCGCCCTTCGGAGTAGCGGCTAACGACGCAGCCATGCTGGCGGGCACATTAACACTTGGCTCTTGATTATTTGGTTCAAGTTCCGGCCTCGGCAACTCAGTTGTCCCGTCGGCATCTCTACTTTTGCTTGAAAAGTTCTCCCGCATCGTTTGAAAGCTACCCCTCGCGAGCACATCGGCCACCGATTCGGCTTCGCGCGTGACAATATTGATAAATTGCCCGTCCTCTTTAGCAAGGTAATTCGTCGGGCCGCCGTAGTATCTCCTTTCGTCCGTGTCGGCATACGGCAAACAACCTTGCGGCGCGTACTCTAACATTTCCATGGTTTCGGCAAAAAACACGGCATATCCGTAATCCTCAAAGTCCACATAAACAAAATCCGCAGAATCGTCCGGACTATAGAGGTATTCGCTGGATTTGATTTGCTTATCCCCGAATATCCGGTAAGATACGGCTTCGACATCTAAAGAAATGTCGTCGTCACGTACAGGCTTGTCCACAAGCATGGCCGCGCCCGATAACAGCAATACGACTGACAATACTGCACAAAGCACTATTTTTCGTCCGATTAACCTTAGTTTTTTCATTTTTTTGCTCCTAAAAATTACATTCGTTAAATGTATAATAGCGCAATGACACACGGAAAAACCCGCTGCTTTTTAAAACCACATTTTTTGTTCTATGAACTCTACCGATATTATCTCGAGCTTTTTCATTTTAACTACTAAACATCTTTTTCCCGGCATTGACGCATCACATGCCATTTTGGACTCCATTCGATAACTAATTTTCAATGATGTGCCTTTCTTTTGAATTCTCGAAATGTTGTAGTCTCTATCAAAATATATTGTGGTAACAATATTAACCAAAAGCATCTCCTTCTCAAAATCTATTTTGATTGAAAAATCTTTGAAAACTTCTCCATATCTCCGTTGGTCGTTTATTATCTGTGGCGTCGTATTATTCTCCAAAAACTCTTCGCTAACCCAGATTTGTTCATAATCATACAACTTGGCATTATATTTCCAACCGCACGCGCCAAACGCATACGCAAAAACAAAGGCCAAGACAACCGCCAAAGCCACAATTACCAACGCAATCATTGCCTTTTTTGCCTTGCTCTTTTTTGCTGTCTTCTTTTCCATAAAGTTTTACCTCATTATATTCAATATTTGTTAACTTGTCAAGTAAAATCACCGCCGTGGCACAGATATTTTGGTAGTGATTTTTGCTAACATTTATTGCATGGTACTCAATCAAGTTATTTCTGAAAAATTAGAAAAACTACGCAAAGAAAAACGGCTCGGCGTCTATTCGTTATGTAAAAAGGCTGTAATTTCTTATGAAACTTACCGAAGTATCAGAACCAACAAAAATAAAGATATCTATTTGAGAACTTTGCTTATTATATTGCGGACGCTTGAGGTGTCCCCAGAAGAATTCTTTAGCGACCCCTTATTCAAAAGTGATGAATTTGACCTCGATTTTAAATGACGCTACATTGAGTAAACGGCGCAAAAGAACCGCTTTGCGATTAACCCGCCTCTCCAATCAATTGGCCCTTTTGTACCGTGTCCCCCGCCGAGACAATCGCGATTGCCGGCTTTCCCGTATGCTGAGAAAGGGGTATATATACCCTTTTGGGCGGCGGCATTGAGATAATCTTTTGTTTTTCGCCGTACGCTTTATGCATGGCTACCCGGATACCGGACACTTGTTAACCTTCCTCCTGTTTTTCCACGCGTAATGATATCACTAAAAAATTTTTTGTAAAACGTTTAACCGCGCTATTATGGGGGCAGGGGGGGGTAGGTAACTTTTTTCTTATGCCGATCTGTATGGCTACGCCCACCAATAATAAGCCGATTATGCCAAACGTGCCGCCGCCGTCCGCAAGCGACGCACAGCCGAATGAGGTGCAACCGGGCTTTCTGTCGTCGTTTTTGCCGTCGTTTTCGCCGTTGCCGCCGCTATCCCCATCGCAGTCGTGCTCCCCGTAAAGCCCGCAATGCGGACATGCGCCATGTCCGCACGCAAAATCCATACTGTTGCATTCGGGGCAAAATTCATGGCCGCCGCATTCCAAGCTCCCGCAAAAGGAGCAACCCTGAATGACCGGTGGCTCATCCTCCCACACCGCCACAATTTCGATATCTTCCTCGCCGACGATAAAGACGTTGCCCTCTATCGTGACGCCCCCCGAGACGACGCGCCACTCCTTAAACCGTTTGCCCTCGGGCGGCTCCATGGGTGTCAGGGTAATTTTTTCGCCCGTAATGACGAATTCTGCGTCCGCGGTGCCGCCCGTCACGGACACGGTATATTCCGTATAGATATAATTCCCATGCGAAAAACCACAATCAAGCCGCCCGCATATACCGCAAAGCTTGTGCTCGGCGCAGAACGGGCTGTTGCATTCGGGACAACCCTCGGGCTTTAGGATTTCGGCGGAGCCCTCTACCGTTAATCCTGTTGTTATATCAAGTAGATACGTCCTGCCGTCCAGTGTCGTCATCGAGAGTATGCCCGTTGCCTCGTCAAAACTCCTTACTTCCCAATCCTCCCACATAAGGTGCGATACCGAATAGGATAGCGTATACCACTTCTGCACCAAGTTGTATACATAGTATTCCTTGATGATTTTTCCGCTGTTGTAAAATTGTATGGCCAGCCCGCCCCCAAACCAACCGGAACTAAGCGATGTCCATGGCGTATGCGTAAAGCTCATGCCGTCGGACGAAAAAGTGAGGTCGCTTTCATACATGTAGTAAAAAAAACTCCCGTCCGGCTCGGCCGTGTTGATTAAATAGATGTTTTCACCCGTGCTGTAATACAAGCCGGATTGCGCGCTTTGGCTCTCGCCGTACATGTAAAAAACCTTGTCGCCGTCCTCAAACTCAACCGAGTACGGCGTCATCGGCGCATAGCTGTCCGCAAAAACCGAGCCGGTTCGGCCGACAAACAAACCGGACGATACGGCGGCGCACACAAGTGCCATTATCATCGTTATTGCGGCAACTGCCTTTAGCTTATTTGCCATGGCTATCTCCTTCGAATCGATGTGGGCATCGACTCTTACATATGTAAATCGATTGAAAGAGCAAAAATCTTACACGTTTTTTAAAAATCTTTTTTGTAATTTATGGGAAAATCATTTCCCCACGCAGAATCTGGCAAAGATCTCGTTCACAATCGCGTCGGTCGCGGTGACGCCCGTCACGCTGCCAAGCTCGCGGTAGGCGTCGGATAAATCGGACAGCATACAATCGAGGCTCAGCGCCTTTG
>WQYM01000189.1 GCA_009781235.1 Bacillota bacterium | reverse complement strand
GAGGAATATTTATTGGTTTTTTATGCGTATAAGAATGCACCCGCTTTTTCAACGACGCTAAAGATTGTTAAGGTATAAGCAAGACGTAAAGACCTGTCATGCCGCCAAAAGAACAAAGGCCGAGTCAATCTAAAAGGCGAAGCCGTCTCACGTACTATCCTGTGGGGCGGTTTTTTTCTTTTACTTAAACCATCCCGAAAAGGCTGAATAAATAATAAAATCCGACGGCGAACAGCAGCGCGGGCAGCAGGTTCGCCGTCTTTATTTTGGCGTCTAGCGTCATGTTTAAGCCGATTGCCAGTATCAAAACGCTGCCCACCGCCGAAACCTGCGCGATTACGTCCGTCGTAACGTCCACACTCACCGGTATTAGGCTTGCGGTCAGCTCGATTGCGCCTTGGTAAATAAGGACGGGCGCGGCGGCAAACAGTACGCCGATGCCGAACCGCGAGGCAAAAAACAGCGCGGTAACGCCGTCTAAAATGGACTTGATGATTAAAAGTTTTGGGAGCTCGCCGCTCATGCCGCTCTCAATCGGCCCGATAATCGACATCGCGCCCACGCAAAACAGCAGCGACGCCGTCACAAACCCCTCGGCAAACCCGTTGTTCTCCTCGTTTTTGGTCAGCTTTTTTTGCAAAAACGCGCCGAACCGGTTGATGCCGGCGTCAAAGCGCGCCAAAGTTCCGGCCAGCGCGCCCAAAGTCACCGCCGCCATAATCAATATTAGGTTGCCCGTTACCTCGCCGGCAACGATTGTCAGCGCGCCCGCGACGCCGATGACGATGACGCATAAGCCCATCGCGCGGAAAATGCCCTTTGAGAAATCCTCCGGGATTTTTCCCTTTGCCAGCAGGCCGATTGACCCGCCCGCCAAAATCGCCGCAACGTTAATTAATGTCCCTAAGATATAAATGGGAAGCTCTCCTTACTTACTTTACTTTACCATTGACGGCCGTCGGTTGTCAACTTAATCACGGCACAAGTTTATGCAAATATTTATGCGTGCGCGCCTATTGCACACGCCTTGATCAAGCAGCATTTGAGGCAAACGGAAGTTTACTTTCAGTTTGCGCAAATGCGCCCGCAGCAATGGTATCAAACCCCGCGCTTCAGCGCGGAAGCCGCCGCAAGGCGGCGGGTGCAGGGTTTACCCTGCGGTTTAATACTTTTTTTCGTTTGCTTGACAATATTGTTTCTTTAGATTATGCTATTACTATGTAAAGCGCCGTATTTGTTTAGGAATTAGTCAATGCAACCCGAAATTTTAAATCAATTAAAAAACCTGTACCGCGACGGCTTTCCAAAAGATTCCGCCTCGGATATCGAGCGGTTTTTTTCGCGTGTTAAAGAGGAAAACGCCGTGTATGTCGGGGGCGTTACACAAGGGGGCGGGAAACTTTGTGTTACACAAAGTTTCCCGCCCCCTTGTGTAAATGCTGTCAATAAGCCTGACCCAGTGACAGCTCGTCCCATCGTATCCGCCGGGTACATCGAGGAAAAACCGGCGATGCTTTGGGGAAAGCGTGTTATTCTCCCGTATTTATCCGCGCTTTCGACTAAAACCGAATTCCGGGGCAAAGGGAAAATCGGAGAGGTGATTTCCGGGCTCTTATCGCGGCTTTATAAGCGCGGCGCGCCGGTGTGCGTGCTGTATCCGTTTGACCATGAGTATTATAAGCGGCACGGCTTTTGCAATGTTTCGTTTCACGCCGAAAAGGTGGTTAAGGGAGGGAAGGCATTTGAGGAAAACGAGTGGCCGGTGGCCAGTGGCCAGTGTATAAATGAATTAGGAATGAGGAATGAGGAATTAGGAATGAGGGATGTTGATGACGAAAAGGACATGGGACAATGTACTCAATCAAAAGTCCATCATTCCTCACTCCTCATTCTTAATTCTTCATTATTTAAAACACTTGCCCGCATATATTCCGCCTTTACGCGCCCGTTCGATAACCGCCTTATTTTTAAAGAAAAAGAGATCACTGAGAAAATCGGGGATTATGCCGCCGACGGGATTCCGCTGGCCGTTTATTCGGACAAAGGGAAGCCCTTTGCGTATTGCTTTAAAAAAGATTGCCGGATTTTTTATTACGCGGCCTCTAATATGAAAAAGTTTGCGGCGTGCGAAGCATTAAAAGGCTTTGCGTATTTAGACTTCCGCGCAAGCTCGAAACCCTACATTCAAGCCCGCATCGTCAACGCCGAAGCCGCGCTCCGCGCCGCGCCGTATATGCGGGAATCTATCGAAACCGCAATTATGCGTAGGGGGCGACCCATCGGGCGCCCCGCAATCGTTTTACGCGTCACCGACCCGTTAATAGCGCAAAACAATCGGACGTTTGCCATTACACAAGAGGATGGCGGCGTCTCTGTGCAAGAGACGGGCATGTCGCCGGCATTAACGCTCACCATTGCCGAACTTACCGAATTACTGCTACTCGGCGACGGCAAACTGATTCAAAAACAGAAAAATATTTTCACGGATCAGTACTAAACGGCGTTAAAACGCTTGCTTTCTTAATATCGCGGGTGTAGAATAGTACGCGATGTACCGAAACACGACACTTGCATTAGCCGCGGAAGAGGGAGAACACAGCCCTTTTTCTATTGCCCCCAAAAGGGAGGTTTTTAATATCGGCGGGCTCTCCGTGTCCGAGACCATGTTCAGCGGATTTTTAACCGTCGTACTGTTGGTCGGTTTTTTTTTGGTCGTGCGCATATTTTTTATCCCCCGGTGGGGAAAAGAGGTTTTTAAAAAATCGGGCTTTCGGCTGTTTTTAGAAAAGCTGGTTACCATGTTCGACAGCACCGCCAAAGAGAAAACAGGCCGGTTCGCGGGGTTTGTCAGCGTACTGTATTTGGGGCTTTCGTCATACATCTGCGTCGCTACGCTGCTTGAACTTTTCGGTTTGCGTCCGGCGACTACGGACCTTAACTTAACGTTTACGCTCGGCATCATAACATTTGTCATGATTTTCACGCTCGGCCTTGCAAAGCAGAGGCGGCGGCGTCTGCTGCACTACCTAAACCCGCTCAACATCGTCACAGACACGGTGGTTCCGTTTGCGTTCGGGGTCCGGTTATTTGCAAGCGTTTTTTCCGGCTTTATCATTATGGAGTTGCTGTATTCCAATATTTTTCTTTCCGTCATCACGCCGGTCGTCGCCTCTGTTATGCTCACATTGCTTCATGCGGGGATGCAAGCGTTCATTTTTATGTACTTATCTATGTCTTTTATCGAAGAAGCAGTTCATACGGAAACACATAGTACGCCGCTACGCAATTAACCTTTCAATCATTACTGCATTATTGCACTAAAATTAAACGGAGGTTTTAATATGTTCGAAATTTTACAATCGGTTGTCATGCTTTTAGCGGCGGTCGAAGGGCCGACCGCAATCGGCGCCGGAATTGCCACCCTGACCGGCGTCGGCGCGGCCATCGGCATCGGTATGATGGTAGGGCGTTCCGCCGAGGCGATTGCACGCCAGCCAGAAGCAACGGGCGTCATACGTGCCAACCTGATTATGGGGCTCGCCTTTGCCGAGCTTTCCGGATTGCTCGGGTTCGTTGCGGGAATCCTGATCATCATTCTTTGATGCTTTTTATGCCCTAGGAATTTTCGCCAAAAATAGCTTGCTGATTTTTGCGAAAATTCCGCCGGAAACAAAAAAAGCGGCGCACGAAGTGCGCCGCCGCAACGCGGGTGAGCGTAGCGAACACGCTTTTTTTATGCATAAGGACTTACGTCTATGGAAATCTTTGAAAAACTGGGAATAAACCTGCAAAGTTTTTTATTCCACATGCTCAGCCTCGCGATTATCGTATTCGCCGCGTGGTTGCTTTTGCATAAGCCTCTGTCAAAGATGATTAAAAAGCACAATCAACGCCTTGCCGACATCCACGATGAGAACCGACAGCTTGTGAGCGAAGCGGAGGAAAATCGACGCGGCATCGACGCGATTAAGGCAGGCGCGAAAGAAGATGCAATACGCATCACAAACGCCGCAGCCGCGTCTGCCGCCGCTAAAACCGAGGAGGCGCTC
>WQYM01000188.1 GCA_009781235.1 Bacillota bacterium | reverse complement strand
TAATACGCGATACTCCGCAAATCCTCTTGTGTCAGCCAGCCGTTGTCGTAGGCTTCTTGCAGGGTGTAAAAAGCGCCTTTGCTCTCGATAACTTTTGGGTCGCAGGCGGAAAAACACGACAGCGTCATGGCAAATAGCACTCCTAAGGCGATAAGTTTTTTTAACATGGGCTAAAATCCTCCAAGATTTTTTTGCGGCGTGAAAAAGGCGCCGCACCCTACGACACTATACCATGATATGCGAAAAAAACGCAACTATTTTGCGAACTTATGTAAAACCGCTGAAATAAATTTTGTCCATGGCTTTGGCCTCCTTAGAAAGTTGTTCTGTTTACGGCGGGTCGTAGAGGGCATCGTCCTCTACGGGCTTTAAAGGTTACGTTGTTCCGGCGGGTCGCACGGGAGTGCGACCCCTACGGGGACTTTTTTACCTCTACCACTTGGCACCGGCAATACCCGCACAAGAAATTAACCTCACTGCTTGCGCGGAACGATTGGGAGCGGCCGGCGGGACAGGCGTTGGGGCAGACATACTTGCGGCCGCTTTGCTTACCTTTCTTTTTTTCGCCCTCGACGCGCTTTAGCTTTTGCAAGCCGCCGAGCATGGGCTTGATGGCTGCGCGGGCTTTTGGGGATAACGTTGTTTCCGAGTAGCCGTGCTTTTCGGATTTTTCAACCGTTAATCCGTGCGCTTCGGCAATTTCTTTAAAGCGTTCGTTATGATACGCGCCCCTGCTTGCAAGGATTTTTATATCGTTCAAACAGGCGTATAAGCAGCACATCTCTTTTAACATGGCCGCAGCTTTTTCCATCGGCTCGCGATCTAAAAAATTTGCGCTGATATTGAGCTCCGGAGACGTCGCCTCTCCCGCTTTCCATGCTTCTAATTTAAGCCAACTAAAAGCCTTTTTCCGGTTATGCTGCAACGTGATGACCGGTTTTGGGAGTGCACTCCCAAAAAACGCATCGTTTAATTTATCGTATAAAAGGTCAAAAGCTCTCTCTTCTTTACGGTATAATTTGTTGATCTCCAAAACTGCTTCTCCTTTACATATAAAATTGAGGGAGCAAAAATTTCATTTGCCAAAAAAAAGTGCGCCCCACTCGGAGACGCACCCCAAGAGGCTATCTCCTTATTGTCGCCAAACAAACTCAAAAACTGAGGGGAGAATCGCCCGATGGGCAGAATTCACCTCGGTTTTTGAAAAATTTGCTTGGCAAAATTATTGTATCACCTTTTACCGGACATTGTCAAACAAACGAGCAAAAAAATATTCCCGACACAAAAAGAAAATGGACGAGGCTTATCCTGTCCATTCTCTTTCGGCATCCCGGCGGGTCGCACGGGAGCGCGACCCCTACGGGGGTTTTGCGGATAGATCGTCGGCACAAACATCGCTGTTTTCTTTGATTTTGGCAATCGTTAACTCCGTTTGGCAATCAGCCCCACCGTGACGATTTCGTTTACGTTTTCAAAAAACGCTTTGTCGTCTTGGCCGATGGGGGAAAGGCAATTGACCCAGTCCTCCCATGCGGCGCGGTTGCAGGTAAGCTCCCATGTGCGCACGTCTTTTACGGCATTGATGCGGCTCCAAAAAGCTTGCCACCAGTTTTTTGTGTGAAAGCCTAGCAGCGCATCGGCGCCGCCCTCGGTGCCGTATTCTCCGCACGCGGAACTTTCGCAGTATTTTCCGTACCCGTGCAATTCTTCGGAGGATAATTCGCGGGAAAAGCCGGGGATTGCCATGCCGATTTGCCCGCCTTTTTTAAGGAGCTTGACTAGGCAGTCGTTTAAGTACCGTTCGTCCGTGCCGAAATAGTGGTAGGCGTCAAAGCAAACTATCGCGTCAAAAAATCCGTCCGCGTACGGCAGCGCGTGGGCTTCCGCGTGGATAGGGTAGACGAGATTTTCTACGCCCATCTCCTTTATGCGTTCAAAGTTCTCGGTTGCTGGAATCCATAAATCCGTCGCAAACACCGTAGCGCCGAACTCTTTGGCAAGATAGATAGAGGAAAGCGCCTTGCCGCAGCCTAAATCCAGCACCTTCATGCCCGGGGTAAGGGAGAGCTGCCGAGCGACTTCCTCGGCAAGCTTGATGACGTTCGGCCCCATTAGGTTGTTGTCGATGAAATCTTTTGGGAAAGCGTTGTGTAGGTTGGACATGGGAGCTTCTCCTTTCAAAAGTGATAAGCGATAAGTGATGAGTGATGAGTTTAGAATAAGTGCGTGTGTAAATACGAGCAAATATCTTTTGTTCCTTAGGAAAAGAAAAATATTTTTTGTTCCTCATCACGATTATCCCTAACTTATCACTTGTCACTCATCACTATTTCTTTGCCGCTTTCTTCTTCGGCACGGCGTCTCTAAACATCTCAAATAAGTCCTTGTGTTTGGCAAAAAAGTCGTAGTAAACGCGCATGTTCTTTAGGTTGTACCATTTTTCCACCGATACGGGCGTCGCGTCTAAGTTGTAGATTTGCGCGCCCTCGATGGATAAAATAAAGGGGGAGTGCGTGGCGATGATGAATTGGCAGCCGTCGAACTTCGCGCTTTCTTCTAAAAGTGTTTTTAATTCCAATTGATACGCCGGCGACATGCTGTTTTCCGGCTCGTCAAGCAGGTACAGCTTTTTCTTTTGAATCTCGCCTTTAAAAAACTTGAGCGCGTTTTCGCCGTTGGAGAATTGCCGCTCCTTTGCCTTAGTTTTTTTGGACAGGTGCTGCTTTTTGACAAGCCTTTTGGAGATTAGGGAGGTATCGGCAAACTCGTCAAAGGTGCCGCCAAAGGAGAGTTCGTCAAAAAAGTCCTCTTCCTCTGCCTTTTGTTCGTCGATGGCGATGTTTTTAGAGCGCGTCGAGAAAATGTTTTGAAACACGTCCTCGCTGGTCAGCATCTTAGAGCCTACCGGGATTTTGGTTTTGTACGCTTTGCAATAGTCCGCAAAATCCCCGAACGCTTTGGTGACCGATACGTCCGCGGTACGCCTTAGCGCCAGCTTTTCGGCAATCAGGTTGAGCAGCGTAGACTTGCCCGAGCCGTTGCCGCCGTAAAATACGGTGACGGTCTCAAAATCCACCCGGGAGAGCTTTTTATCCGAAAAAAACCCGAGCGGGAACCACTCGTCCTCGCTGTACGAGTACTTGATTTTTTTGACAAAGTCGGGCGCGCCCTCTTCGTCCACAAGGTCAAACCGGTCGAGATATTTCATATGGGTAGAGTATATAAAAAAACGAGTCGAATGTCAATACTTTTTATAATCCGATTGTAAGTCACAAAAATTATTTTAATCCGGTTATAACCCGATTAAAACGCTTGACAGCGTATAATCCGTTTCATGCAATCTACGTGACAAAACCCCAGGTTTTGTCATCCGACGCAAGTCGGATATATTCGTTGACAAACGAATAGCACATAGATTATACTGTTACTATGAATAAATCGTACGACCCAAAATCCTTCGAAAAAGAGATTTATGCCGAATGGCTCGACAAGAACTATTTTGCCGCCAAGCCAAACCCCGCTAAAAAGCCTTTCTCCATCGTGATGCCGCCGCCCAACATTACGGGGCAGCTCCATATGGGGCACGCGCTGAACAACACCCTCCAAGACGCTTTGACGCGTTATAAGCGTATGCAGGGCTTTGAGGCGCTTTGGCTGCCCGGCACCGACCATGCGTCCATCGCCACCGAGGTAAAAATCGTTGAAAAGCTGGCGGCGGAAGGAAAGAATAAAAGAGAGGTCGGGCGCGAGGGCTTTCTAAAGGCCGCGTACGAATGGAACGATAAATACGGCGGGCGCATTGTCGAGCAGCTAAAGCAGCTCGGGTGCTCGTGCGATTGGAACCGCAAAGCCTTTACGATGGACACGCAATGCTCTAAGGCGGTGCGCGAGGTTTTTGTGCGCTTGTATGAGAAGGGCCTCATATACCGTGGCGACCGCATGATTAACTGGTGCCCGGAGTGCAAAACCGCTTTGTCCGATGCAGAAGTGGAGCATAAGGAGAGCGCCTCGAGTTTGTGGTACCTAAAGTATCCGGTGGAGGATTCGGGGTTCGGGGTTCGG
>WQYM01000187.1 GCA_009781235.1 Bacillota bacterium | reverse complement strand
TTTTCAATGTGCGATGCCGCCAAAAAATACCCGGCATCCCGGGCAGACAGCCTATGTATAATATCATAGGCAAAGGACCAATGTCAAGAAGTTTTATATAAATTTATTTTACCAAAATCTGGGGATATCGCAGGAAAGCCGGAGAAAATAACAAATGTAACAAATGGGGACGGGTCACTTTGTTATTTTGAAATGCGCCCATCCATGCAAAATAACAAAGTGCCCCCGTCCCCATTTGTTAAGTGCGCCGTCTACTTCCCGCGCAACGCTTCGATGATTTTTTCGATGGCTCCGTCGGCGCTTTCGGTCGGCACCTGACAAGTGCCTACCATTTTGTGGCCGCCGCCGCCGAAAGAGAGCATCAATTTGCCGATGTCGGCGATGCAGGTGCGTTTGACGATGCTGTAGCCGGTGGCAATCGAGACATTTTGCCCCAATTTACCGTCGACCACCCACAGCGAAACATTTTGCTCCGGGAACATCGCGTACACCATAAAGCGGTTGCCGGTATAAATCGGCGAAACGCCGCGCAAATCCGTACAAATGACGTTCCCGACGATGCGCGTATGTTTTAAAACCATTTGCGCAAACAGCTCTACCTGCTCTTGGTACATCTTGACGCGTTCCGCTACGTCGGAGAGCGCCAAAATCTCGTCGATGCCCATCGTAGCGCAGGCGTCGATGAGATTTTCCATCAGCTTATAGTTGGGGATGGTGAAGTCGCGAAAGCGCCCCAGCCCCGTACGGGGATCCATAATGAAACCGAGCAGCACCCAGCCCTTGGGCTTAAGAATCTCCGCAGTCCCAAGCTGGCCGGAATCCACCTTGTCGACGCCGACAATCAGCTCGGCAAACTGCGGCATGGCTTTTTCGCCGCCGTAGTAATCATAGATGACCCGGGCGGCGGAAGGCGCGACACGGAAGCTGCCTTTAAACTGCACCTCGATGGGGACACGCGAAATTTCGCTCGCGTGGTGGTCAAACCACATGCCGCAGCCATCTACATACGGAACGTTCGCCAAAACATCGTTTTCGGTCACCTCGACCAGCCCGTCCTGCATGTCTTTCGGATGGATAAACTTCCAGCTGTCGATGACGCCCAGGTGTTTCAGCAACACCCCGCAGGCAAGGCCGTCAAAGTCCGAACGCGTTAATAGTCTCATGATGATATATGCTCCTTAGTTTTTTATTTGCTATTTGTTATTTTTTCGTGTAGTGCGCGATTTTTTCAATTACGATTTTTTCGTCAATCGGCTTGGCTATATGGTCGTTCATGCCGGACTCGAGACACTTTTCGACGTCTTCCCTAAAGGCGTTGGCGGTCATGGCGATTATCGGAATCGAGGCTGCTCTTGGATGCTCCAGCGCACGAATGGCCTGCGTCGCCTGATAACCGTCCATTTCCGGCATTTGGATATCCATCACGATAAGGTCATATTTTTCCGGATGCTCTTTGAATTTTTCCACCGCCTTCAGGCCGTTTTCAGCACAGTCAACCGTGAGGTGCGTGGGCTCTAACAGCGCGATGAAAATTTCGCGGTTCACCTCAACGTCTTCCGCCAGCAAAACATGCACACCGGATAAATCCGTCACCGGCTTTGCCGCGCCCGTTTTGGTGATGTCGAGCGCCTTTACCGCCGTACCCACGACCTCGTTAATCGCGTCCAACACGGACGAGGGGAACACCGGCTTTGCGATATAGCGGGTAAGGTGGCTTTCTAGCGCAAGCTTTTCGATCCGATGCCACGTCAAATGCGACGTTATGATGACGACCGTATTGCGGTCAAGCCTGCTTTTCAGGCTGTTAATCACTTCAATCCCATTCATGCCCGGCATGTCGTAATCGAGGAAAATAATGTCGTACGCGCGGTTCGCACGGCCCGCCGCTTCGACCAGCGCAAACACTTCGTCGACATTTTTAGCCGAATCCGCCGATATTCCAAAGCTTTCGGTAATGTCGAAGAATCGTTTCCTTGCGTCAGGGTCGCCCTCGACAATCAAAAGCTTAATGTCCTCGGGGCGGATGCCGTCAAAGATTACGGTATCCTGATGCGGGGCACGCTTGAGCACCACCTCAAAGAAGAATGTCGAACCGCTCCCCGCTTCCGACTCGACCCAGATGCGGCCGCCCATTTTTTCCACGATGTTTTTACTGATGACAAGCCCCAGCCCCGTGCCGCCGTACTTGCGGGAAACGTTGCCGTCCGCCTGCTCAAACGCGTTAAAAAGGCGCCCCGTTTGCTCGTCGGTAAGCCCGATGCCCGTGTCGGAAACCGAAAACTGCAGCACGCGCTTGTCCTCCCGTTGACCCGATTGCTCCACCGCCAACGTGATTTCCCCGCCTTCCGGGGTAAATTTTACAGCGTTTGAAAGTAAGTTCGTTATGACCTGCGAAAGCCTCAAATCGTCTGCAATATAATTGAGTGCCAAATCTTTGCTGAGTAATACATTGAATTTTTGCTTCTTTTTCTCCATATTGCCGACAACGATATTACAAACCCGCATCAGCATTTTCTCGAGATTCATCGAAACAAACTCAAGCTCTAATTTGCCGGCCTCGATTTTGGACATGTCCAAAACGTCGTTGATGATTCCCAAAAGGTGCGCGCCGGACGAGCCGATGGTCGAGAGGCAGTACCTCAGCTTTGCGACATCGTCCGTACCCGCAGCGATTTTTGTCATGCCGATAATCGCGTTCATCGGCGTGCGCATTTCGTGGCTCATCCTGGAAAGAAAATCGCTTTTGGCACGGTTGGCTTCCTGCTCGGCACGGATTAACTCTTTTTCCGCCTTTTCTTTTTCCACCAGATTTTCCCGCATGGCGGAAAAATCCTGCGACAGCATTCCGACCTCGTCGCTTGTTTTTCGCACCGGCATATCGATGTTCATATTCCCCTGCGCGATTTGGTTGGTCGCCGCTTGCAACGATTTGAGGGGCTTTGCGACGGACTTTCGGATGTAGAGTATGGGAACCCAGGAAATAATTAAAAAGACGGCCAGCGATATCAGCGTCAATACCAAGGCAAAGCTGTTGCTTTTGGCTAAAACGTCCTCAATCGATATCAGCACGCCAACCAAGCCTATCGCGTTTCCGTCCCCGTCAAAAATAGGCGCGTAGGCGGCGATGCCTTCGGTGATTACGGTCTTGCCGCCTTCCCCCGGCACGTTAAACTTATACGGAGCGGTTACCCGCGTGGTTTTAGTCTCAAACGCAGGCTTTGCGGCAGGCTTTACGGTGGGGGGGATAAAAACCGTCGGCATAACCTTGTCATGCAAATTGCTGAACGATGCGCCGAGCCCGGCGTATATGTACATCACCATCGCCTTTTCCATATCGACGTCCGGTTTTCCGTCTGCGCCCACTTTTGCGAGATTCTCCGCTTCAAACGCGTCGATGTCGAACGAGCCCGCGTAAAAATGCACGATGTTTTCCGCGTCCCTTACCCGCTTGAATTGCTCTTGCAGGTGCGCGTAGTATTCTTTTTGTTTATATGCTTCTTTATCTTCTGCGCCAAGACCCTCGAAAAATTCGGCCGGCACGATAGACATCGCGGCGGATGAGGCAATCGCCATAACCCTGTCTTGACTGGCCTGTATAGAATCATTGCGATGGATGATAAAACTAAAAATGCCGATGGTCACGGTATTTACAAAAATAATGAGCAACACTATGACGGTGATTTTGGTCGATATCATGATTCCGTTTTTTAAAAATGGGAGTTTTATTTTCATCACGCGCCTCTCCGTCAAAATTGTACTCAAACTGCGGTATATCGGCTTTTAAGTATAGTACAATCATACCCCCTTTTTTTCTATTTGTCAACTATTTTTAAAATGCCGTTAAAGCCGTTAAATGCTTAATATAGGGGTTTTGTGGGTTAAAATGCGGTCTATTGTGCTGTTTCCCGCGCCATTTCGGAAAGTTTTTTAGGTCGGATTTAGGTCTTTTTTAGGTCTTGCCTATCAAAAGTTTTATCCTGCCATAGTCGCGGGTGCTGTAAAGTTCGGGTACAGGTCGCCATAGATATTTATGATGTCCTGTTTGGTGATGTTCGGGTCGTAGGTGGTGTAACGGTCGCTTGTCATTCGGCTGTCCTTATGCCCCATAGCGTGTTGGCGG
>WQYM01000186.1 GCA_009781235.1 Bacillota bacterium | reverse complement strand
GGTTTAGGGGGTTAGTTAATGAATAACAACGGGCATAAAAAAAGCGTATTCGCTCGCGCTCACTCGCGTCGCGGTGCGCACTTTGTGCGCCGCTTTTTTTGTTTCCGTCGGAATTTTCGCAAAAATCAGCAAGCTATTTTTGGCGTATTCGCAGAATCACGAAGTATAATTCCTAGGACATAAAAAAAGCCCGCATTTGGAGCCGGAAACAGGATTCGAACCTGCGACAGGCTGATTACAAATCAGCTACTCTACCAGCTGAGTTATTCCGGCATGCCGAGGGAGTTTAGGGCTTGGATTGGGGGTTAGTGCACTCATGTCGAAATTTGAGCCGATTTACCATTTACAATTTACAATTTATGAATTTCGTACGGTTTCTAATTCCGATTTAACATCCGACATTTGTAATTTGCAATTTGTAAATTGTAATTTGTAAATTGTAATTTGTAACTTGTAATTTGTAAATTGTAATTTGCGTTTCGCATGGTGCCTCGGGGCGGAATCGAACCACCGACACGAGGATTTTCAGTCCTCTGCTCTACCGACTGAGCTACCGAGGCAAATTTTCATCACAAACGGTATTAGGGTTCGCCTGTGATGGGGAATGGCGATCCGGAAGGGACTCGAACCCTCGACCTCTAGCGTGACAGGCTAGCGTTCTAACCAACTGAACTACCGGACCAGATTTAGGGGATAGGGACTAGGGGCTAGGGGTTAGGAAAAGAAGATGAAAATTTGAAGTAAAAGGTGAAAAGTGAAGATTGAAAAATTATGGATAAGTGTTTGAAAGATGAAAAACCCTGTCCTGTTGTTCCTAAGGCACTTGTGATTTACGAGTCGGCATCCCACCCGACACTTTTCACTTTTAGCTTTACACTTTTCACTTCCCGCAGAGCGGGACTGGTGGGCCTTCAGGGACTTGAACCCCGGACCAACCGGTTATGAGCCGGCCGCTCTAACCAACTGAGCTAAAGGCCCAAAACCTTGCGGGGCTGCAAAATCCAAAGCCGTAGAGCTCAAAAAAATGTCTGCCGCAAAATCCGACTTGTATACTATACAATATAGAGCGCCGCCTGTCAACAAAAATTCACGCCATCACAATTAAAATTTACGGATTTAATCCAAATTTTATGAAGTCGGTGTGTTTAAAGAAAAAATTTTACACAGAGGCATGTAATCGGATTTGTTCAAAGCTTCGTAAAGCGTCAGGCCAAAAACCCAAAAAATGTTTTTAGTTGCAATCTCACGGTAATGTGTTTGATCGCCAAATCAAAAATGTTTGCGAGCGCCTCATCCAATCCCTCAACCTGCACTTGGTATTTTTTAATCCACCTAAACAAGTCCCTTGTTAAAAAGAAAATAAACTCCTTGCCCGAGTCAAACGCTTCTTCGGGACAATCGGTTGTCAGCAGAACAACAATTTTATATTCGGCGGTGCTAAAATAAACGCGGGTTTTAAGTTTTAAGTCACTATACGGAACGGCTCTTAGAAATTCGGGTTCGGGCGGATCTTCGTCGTCGTCCGGCACTACCGATAGCCCTTCCGGCATAAATCGGTAGTTACAAAAGTAATAGTGGTTCTTAAACAGATTATTTTTCGGGTCCTCCGTTCCGCTCGTCCCACCCGCGCTATAGCTGTAGTACTTGGCAAAATACGCGATTTCCTTTTTCGCGCGGCTCGAATAATTCCATATCACAAGGAGCAGTATCATTGCGGCGGCTAAAAGCGTCCAAAAGACAACGATTGGGACGAGCGCGGCGGCCGGCAAAAAGGAAAGAAACATCAAAAATACGACGGATAGGGCTATCATTAACATCGGGACGTACAGCGTAAAAAATAGTTTAACTTTTGCCCGCCGCAGAAACGGCTTGTAGTACTTTTGGATGTCCTCGTCGCCCGGACATCTCGCGGTTGCCTCGCCCCAATTCAGTACTTTCGAGACTTTAGGCGTTCGCATAAATACAGCAAAAAGCATGGCCGCAAGCGAAAATGCGACGGCCGCCAACGTGTAAAAAAGCGTGTATAAAATAACCCGGCTGTTTCCGGCGATTAAAAAAACAACTGCGGTATCCAAAACAACCGTTTCGCCGCATCGGATTCCGATTACGCGGTTCTCAAGCTCCGTCGTATTGCTGAGTGCAAGCGTCACCTCGGTATCTATAGGCAAAGCGGCTTCCAATTCTGAGAAAGGCAAAATATCTTTAGCGAGGCCAAGCATCGCATAGGAACTCCCATCCCGAAAAGTAATCAGCCATTCTTCCCCCTCTTGAAATACGGATGTGACTATACCGTTGATTTCCCAAAATTCCCTACGGTCGAACGCGTCTCTGTCAGCATCATCCAACCATGGAGAAACAAGAAAAAAAACTGCGAGTACCAAGACGGTAACCGATAAAAGAAGCGGAAGCTTGCGGCTCGAGGGATGCAGTACAGTGAGTTCCATAGGATAATTATAGCCGACTTTTAAGATAAAGTCAAATTTTATCGCAAATTTTATACGGAATGTTTTTCAACATGCCTGCGATTCCATTGACGAAACAAAAAATTTCTAATATAATGTATCAAGTGCAGGGGAGTGGCCCAACGGTAGGGTAGCGGTCTCCAAAACCGTTGATTGCAGGTTCGAATCCTGTCTCCCCTGCCAGTATCGTCAAGAGTAGAACCCACGAGTTCTGCTCTTTTTTCTATGATTTCGTCCGTTTCCCTTTTAGTAATGAAGGGCGAATCCTTACGATTGCCGACACTGAAATAAATGACGTTGTGGTCGTCGTAGGCATATACGGTGACAACCAAGTTATCAATGATGACTTTTTGAAACGCCTTGTCGGTCGGATTGCCGTCCAAAAATTCTGAGATAAACTCCATAATGGCCCGCTTGGTGATCGGCAATCCCCTTTCAAGTTCCAAAGCTATTTTTTGCATTTCTAAATCCTCTACAAGCTTGCTGAGTTCCTCTATCTTTTTATCGAGCAGTTTTTTCGTCGCTACGCTCTCTGCGGCAATCATAGAATTGAGCGTATCGTCGATTTGTTTTTTGACGCCGACTATTCTTGTTTCAACCGCCTTTATCTCGCTAACACCCGTTTTTCGGTCATGGTAAGCGATTAAATCCTCAATAAGCTTGTTTAAGAATTTGGGATTTCGGAAAAAACGTATCGTTTCCTCCGTAACCCATTTTTCCAAAGCGTCTTTCGGCTCTCGGTTTTTAGCGCAAGAATGTTGCTTTATATGCTTGCAGGTGTAATATTTGTATGTTTGACCCAATCTGCCGACGCCGCCATCGGCAACCATATGTGCCCCACAATAGCCACAGTAAAGTTTGCTATTCAGCAAAAACGGCTCCCGGACGGCATTGGACTTCTTAAAGTATTGGTTTTTTTGCAACAATTTTTGCGCCTTGTCAAAAGTGGCGCGGTCAATGATGGCGGGGTACATATTATTGCACTTGCGTGTTCCGAAAGAGAAATCGCCCGTATATTTTGCGTTGGTCAGCCACGTATCAAAAGATCGCGCTACAAAGGATTTGCCGTTCAAGCGGTGTCCTTGCGCGTTTAATTCCTCGGCGATGCCCTTTTTAGATATGCCTATCGCGTACCGCTTAAAAACGTACCGCACAACGGCGGCCTGCTCCTCGTCAATCTCGACGTATTTAATATACCGGTCTTTGTTGCCGATTTGCTCTTTGCGTATTTTATAGCCATAAATCAGCACACCGCCGCAATAGGTGCCGTTAGCCACGCTCGTGTCTATCCCATCATGAACGCGCTTGGAAAGGCGCTGGCTGTACTTTTCGTCGTTCCATTCCAAAATCATCTCGTAGAGCTCGCCGCCCTCGTCGTCGGTGATGTTCTCGGTGGCGGACAAAACCCTTACGCCGAATTTTTCTAATTCCGATTTAAAAATCCGGCTCTCGTTCCGGCTTCGGGCAAACCTGTCCAACTTATAGACAATGATGTATTGGAAAGTCCTTGTTTCGGCGTCGGCAAACATACGGTGCAGTTCCTTTCTTTTTTCCGTTTCTTTGCTTGCCGATTTCGCTTTATCGCCGTCATATATGCGGACGACGATGAACCTCCCCGACGCAAGACGTCGGGGTATCGGTTTGCCCCTAGTCAAACATAGATAGTTGACCTTGGTGCAATTTTGTGTACTTTCTTCCTTGGTTTCTCACGTAATTTTCGATTTGCGC
>WQYM01000185.1 GCA_009781235.1 Bacillota bacterium | reverse complement strand
TGGTTACGGCTATCGCCGACTATATGTTCCATTACTTAAAACCACCCACTCAACATAACAACATTATACCAAAATATGACGGATTTTGCAAGCGTTTAAACGTAAGAGTTTTTCCCCAGTCTGACGGGGGCGATTTGTTAAAATGGAAATTTCTATTGTGATAAGAATTAGCGAAATCATACAAAATGGCTTGCACTGCGGGCCGTTTTTTGTTATAATCGTCTTACAACGCTCAATGTTTAATGCTCAACGCTCAATGTCGGATTTTCAGATTGCTATTGTCCATCATTGTGCGGCTGTAGCAGTGCATTGAGAATTGAGGTACACATGAAATATTACAACGAAGGCATCGAAACACTGTCCCGCAGTCAGCTTGAAAACTTGCAAGGTGAGCTGCTCAAAAAAATGGTCGCGTACGTGTACGAACGCGTGCCGTTTTATCGCGCCAAAATGGATGCAACAAAGGTAAAGCCGGCCGACATAAAATCTATTCGCGACATTGTAAAGTTGCCGTTTACCGAAAAGACGGATTTAAGAGATAATTACCCATTTGGGATGTTCGCCGTGTCTCAAAATGAGGTGGTGCGCGTGCACGCCTCTTCCGGCACAACGGGCAAGCTGACGGTGGTCGGATATACTAAAAGCGATATTGACATGTGGGCGGAGGCAGCGGCGCGCAGCTTAACCATGGCGGGCGTCACGGCAGAATCCACCGTGCACATTGCGTACGGCTACGGCATGTTTACGGGCGGATTAGGAGTGCACTACGGCGCGGAGAAAATCGGCGCCCGCGTTGTTCCGGCTTCAAGCGGCAATACGGCGCGCCAATTACAGCTCCTAAAAGATTTCGAGGCGACTACGCTGTGCTGTACGCCCTCATATGCGGCATATTTGGCGGAATCGTTAAAATCAAACGGATATGACATTAAAGATTTTAAGCTAAAGTCCGGCGTGTTCGGCGCCGAACCATGGACAGAAGCAATGCGCGGCCACATCCAAAAAAGTTTAAACCTGCGCGCCTTTGATATTTACGGGCTCAGCGAAATTACCGGCCCCGGCGTTTCGATGGAGTGCGAATTTCAAAACGGTTTGCACGTGTGGGAGGATCTGTTTTACCCGGAAATCCTAGACGCCGAATTAAACCCCGTTCCGGGCGGAACGCAAGGGGAACTGGTGTTTACGACGCTGGCAAAAGAGGCAATCCCGCTGATTCGCTACCGTACGCGCGATTTATGCACCTTGGACACAAGTGCGTGCAAATGCGGCCGAACGCACGCGCGTATGGGCAAACTCCTCGGGCGTACCGACGACATGCTGATTATCCGCGGTGTCAACCTATTCCCCTCGCAAATCGAAGCCGCCCTGTTGGCGCAGGGGTATGTCAGCCCGAATTACCATTTGCTTGTTTCCCGCGTTGATAACACCGACGTTTTAGAAGTACAGGTCGAGCTCTCGGACGGGATGTTCTCGGACGAGGTGAAAAAGCTTGAAAAGCTACGCGCGGATATCATCAAAAAGATTTTCTCCGTGACGGGTTTAAACGTCCTCGTGCGGTTTTTTAATCCGGGCAGCCTGCCGCGCAGCGAGGGCAAGGCGGCGCGGGTTACGGACACGAGGAAAATCTAATGATAAATGATAAATGATAAATTATGGATAGTTGATAATAAAAATAGAGGCGCATTTTTTAGCCAAAAGAGCTATGGCCATGCCATCACCCTCATTCATCCCTAATTTATCATTTATCATTTATCACTTATCATTCAAAGATATCATATATTTAAGGAGCCACACACCCCATGATTACCCAGTTATCCGTATTTTTAGAAAACGAAAGCGGCCGCATCCTAAGTCTCACCGAAAGTTTAAAGGACGCCGGCGTCGACATCCTATCCTTAAACGTCGCCGACACCAAGGATTTTGGCATCGTGCGGCTCATTGTGCGCGACATTGAAAAAGCGACCGACGCGTTAAAAATCGCCGGTTTTGCCGCCAAAATGAGCGAACTCCTCGGCGTCCGCGTGGCAGACCGTCCGGGCGGGCTTTTTGAGGTTTTGTCGATTTTAAACGCTGCCGGTGAAAACGTGGAATACGTGTATTCGTACGTTCAGCGGCAAAGCGAGCACGCCGTGATTTTTTTAAAGGTTTCCGACCCGAAAACGGCGATTGCCGCGCTTGCAAAGCAGGGGATAGGGGTGCTGGATCAGGAGAATGTTTAGTGATAAGTGATGAGTGATAAGTGATGAGTGATAAGTGATAAGTTTCGGATGGTTTTATTTTTCGAGCAAACAAAGTTTTCCAACCAATAATTATCCGTAACTTATCACTTATCACTTATCACTTATCACTTATCACTTATTACTTTTTCGCAGAAAATCGGAGGTATTTAAGTCGCTCACCGCGGATATTAACTTACTCCAATTTGTCCGTAACGGCCATGCGGTGCGGGCAAAAACTAAGGTTAGAATTTGCGCGGTTGTCAAAGCGGACGCTTACGGACACGGCGCAATCGCCATGGCAAAGTCCGCGGAAAAATTTGCGGACGAGCTCGCCGTCGCCGACATGCGCGAGGCGGGAGAGCTGGTTGAGGCCGGTGTCAGGCTGCCGATTAACGTTTTAGGGAGCACGGTGGACGGAAGCAGTAGCCGGTGGCCAATGGCCGGAGGTCTGTTTAGAGAGGATGAAATAATATCCGTTTACGAACCCCGAACCCCGAACCCCGAACCCCGAAGCATTATCATCCCCACCGTCTGCGACATAGCCGACATCAAAACCCTTCAATCCCTAACCTCTACCCCCTATCCCATAATCCCTAATACCGTCAACTTAAAAAGCAATACCGGGATGAACCGCCTCGGTGTACGGCCGGGTGAAGTTAAAGAGGCCGTGCGCCGCATCAAAAGCGCCGGGTTTACGCTCAAAAGCGTGTTCTCACACCTTTACAATGCTACGGATGAAAAAGAAGCAAAAATTCAATTAGATCTCTTTAAGGAGAGCGCCGCGTTTTTGTCCCCGCATGTCACCCGCCATTTGGCCGCAAGCAGCGCCATGGCGTTACCTGGATGTTTTTGTTTCGATATGGTGCGTCCCGGCCTTGCGCTCTACGGCTACGGGAATTACGGTACCGAACCGGTCATGAAAGTCCGCGCCACTATCCTAAAGATTTTCCGCGTGCAAAAAGGGGAGCACGTCTCTTACGGGGATTACACAGCCCCCCGCGACATGACGGTCGCCGTGCTGGGCACGGGGTATGCAGACGGACTGCGGCGAAAAACCAATCCAAATCTTGAAGACCGCCTTGTTTCCGTACACAATGTGCTGTGCCCGACGGTCGGCCAGACTTGTATGGATTTAACAATGGTTGACGTTTCCGGAATACCCGCAAAACGCGGCGATTACGCCTATCTCATCGGCAAGGGTGCGTCCGGCGAGGCGCTTGCGGCGGCATGTAACACCAATATGTACGAAATCCTGACCGGTTTTAAGGGTCGTGTGACGCGAAACTATGTTTGGTGAAGTAAAAAGCAACAGGTAAAAAGCAAAAGTTCGGATGGGAAACCGCGCATTTTGATTCAAAAACGAGTACTATGACAGACAAACAACTCTTGCGAACTACATTATCCGCACTGCGCACGACTATCGTCGACAGAGCGCACAAGGACAAGCTTATCCAAGATAAGCTTATTTCTTTTTTGCATTCCGAATTCCCGACTCTCAAAACAGTCTTTACCTACGTATCCATGGGCTCCGAGGTCGACACCCGTGCGTTTATCGCCTCCGCCGACGGTTATACACTCTATTTTCCCTATACTTGCGATGGAGTCATGCGCCCGGTATTGGCGCAGCGGCGCACCGGTTTAGAAGTTGACCGGCAAGGGAATGTAGTGGACAGTGGACAGTGGACGGTGGACAGGGGAGAAGATAAATTAAAAACTACTCACGAGCCACGAGCCACGAGAAATAAACCCCCATCCCCCATCCCCCATCCCCCAATCACAATCGTTCCCTTGCTTGGCTTCAACGAAAACCTACACCGCATCGGTTACGGTAAAGGCCATTATGACCGTTATTTTACCGTAGGGGGCGACCCATTGGGCGCCCCGCCCGATACCGTAAAAATCGGCCTTGCCTACGACGAGCAAGCCTGTTCGTTTACCCCCAAAGCTTACGATGTGCCGATGGACTACATCATCACCCCGGGTAGAATAGTGAAAAGTGAAAAATGAAGAGTGAAAAGTTTCGGATGATTTATAAAGGAATTCAAAAATGAGATCCAATGGAACAAAAGAAATGTGTTTGTATAGCT
>WQYM01000184.1 GCA_009781235.1 Bacillota bacterium | reverse complement strand
TCCCATCCGACGTTTTTCGTTTTTCGTTTTTCGTTTTTCGTTTGCAAAATTCTTGACAAGGCAGCCGCATTAAAGGTATACTTAAATCCGATGGATAAGATAAGCGCACTTGTTTTAAAGGTCTCTTACGAGAAAATGGGCGATACGGCCGAAATTGAGATATTGGGCAAAACCATGCTGCAGTGGGTCGCCCTGTCCCTGCCCGCGTCAGCCGAGTTTCGGGCGGTTCCGTTCGACGGGTCGGTCGAGCTGCCGCTTTTGTTGCGGCCTTATGTGGATAAAAGCAGCCTCTACACCGTGGTCCTGTATTCGGATACGCCGCTGATGACCAAAAGAACGGTGCTCGACGCCGTTTGCGCTTTGCAAAACGACGGGCTGAACGTACTCAAAATGACGCGCGGTTACATCTTTAAAACCGCGTATTTGGCGGCGGCGGAGCGCATTTATACGCCGGACACGCACTATTTTAACGAGGAAGATTTTATCACAGCGTTCAATTTTAAGCAGGTCTCGATGATCGGCGACATTTTGCGCGGACGCATTTTAAATTACCATATGGAGCGCGGCGTCCAAATCGAGGACGCCGCCTCGACGTTTGTCGGCCCGGACGTCATTATCGACGCGGGCGCGCGCATCGGCCCCTTTAACGTGATAAAAGGCGCGTCGGTGATTAAGGCGGGCGCGACCTTAACGGCGGGCAATCTCATTGTGGACGGGATTGTCTCCGAAGGCGCCACGGTGGATGCGAGCCGGGTTTTTAAGAGCTTTATCGGCAAGGGTACAAAGGTAGGCCCCTACGCCTATATCCGTCCGCAAACCATCATCGGCGAGAACTGCCGCATCGGTGATTTTGTCGAGATTAAGGCGAGTATCATCGGCAGCGGCTGCAAAATCAGCCACCTTTCATACATCGGCGACTGCGAGATGGGCGAGGGTTGCAACATCGGCTGCGGCGTGGTGTTTGTCAACTACGACGGGAAGGATAAGCACAAGGCCAAGGTCGGCAACCGCGTCTTTATCGGCAGCAATGTCAATGTAATCGCGCCGATTGTGATTGAGGACGGCGCCTTTATTGCGGCCGGCTCGACCGTGGACAAAAGCGTCCCCGCCGGCGCGTTGGCGGTGGCTCGGGCGCGGCAGGAAAATAAACTTGCTTGGACGGGGAACAAATTCACCCAATCCGACGAGTAGTCTGAGCGGGCGAATTATTTGGGTTTTGTTTCCAATCGTAGGGGACGCCGCCCTCGGCGTCCCGCGTTACTGAAAAAACGCATTATATGTGCGGGACGCCGAGGGCGGCGTCCCCTACGAAATTTTCGGAGGTTTCCCATGGCTCTTGTCGCCGCAAAATGCACCCAATGCGGAGCCGCTCTCGAAGTTGACAACGCCTTAGAAGCGGGCATTTGCCGCCATTGCGGCACGGCGTATGTTACGCAAAAGGTCATCAACAACTATAACATCTCGAATAACCTTAATATTACTACCGGTGGCAACGTTATCAATATTTATAAGACCGAGTCCAGAAAACAAAAGGAAATTAGTCCGGAAGAATTGGCAGAGAAAAAAAAGATTATAGCGGAGCAAGAGGCCTTAATTGAGAAGCTAACAAGTAAGTCATACAAGCTCATAGCGGTTTTTATAATTTGCGTCGCTCTTTTTGGCCCGTTGGCTATCGGAATCGGCGGGGTTCTGTGGAAGAGCGGGTTGCTTTTTCAAATTTTATGTATTTTCGGAATTATTCTTGTCTTAGCCGGTTGCGTTGCCATTGCATTCGCGACCCCGATGTTCATTAAAGCAGGCCATCTAAGCGATAAAGTCCAGTCTATAAAAAACGACATATACGGCGCATAAAAGAGTGAACTACATATACGGCGCGTAAAAGAGTGAACTACGTTTACAACCTCACCAAAAAACTAGGTCGTGCCCCTAATCATCATCCACCAATCACCATAAAAAATCGGAGATTTTTCAATGACATTACACGCTAACACCATCAAATTATTCGCGGGCAACAGCTGCCCGAGCTTAGCGAAAGCCATCGCGATAAAGCTTAAGACGGACTTATCGGATTGCCTTGTTTCAAAGTTTTCGGACGGGGAAATCAACGTCAACATCTTAGAAACCGTGCGCGGCTGCGACGTGTTCGTGATTCAGTCCACATCGCAACCGGTAAACGACCACCTGATGGAGCTGCTGATAATGATTGACGCGTTCCGAAGGGCGTCGGCGGGTAGGATTACGGCGGTGATGCCGTATTTTGGCTATGCCCGCCAAGACCGCAAGGCCCAAGCCCGTGACCCGATTACCGCCAAATTGGTGGCGGATTTATTAACCTCCGCCGGTGCGGATCGGGTGCTGACGATGGATTTGCACGCGCCGCAGCTCCAAGGTTTTTTCGATATCCCGGTAGACCACCTTTTCGGGATCCCGGTGCTGGTAAAGGCGTTGCAAAAGGACCCCTTTATCAAAAACAACCCGGCGGAGCTTGCGGTGGTTTCGCCGGACGTCGGTTCGGTGGCGCGCGCCCGCGAAATGGCCAAAAGGCTCAACGTGTCGCTCGCCATCGTGGACAAGCGCCGCCAAAAGGCCAACGAGTCGGAGGTTATGAATATCGTCGGCGACGTCAAGGGCAAGCGCTGCTTGCTGGTGGACGACATGATCGATACCGCCGGCACGATTGTTAAGGCGGCAAAGGCCTTAATAGAGGTCGGCGGCGCAACGGCGGTGTACGGCTGCTGCACGCACCCGGTTTTAAGCGGGGAGGCCATCGAGCGGTTACGTGCCTCCGTGATGGAAAAAATATTTGTATTAAACACGATTGAGCAGCCGTTAAACAGCGCGCTCGATAAAATCGTCGAAATCTCCGTAGCCCCGATTTTCGCCGCCGCGATTGAAAGCATTTTTGCGGATTTGCCGCTGTCGAGACTGTATGAGTAGTGATATTAATGATATTTCTGTAGGTGTTGAGACGCCGACAGCCGACACGTCAATGCCCGTTGCAAACAGGCGCGGGGATATGGCGATTGCGGTTGCCGCTATGATATTGAGTGGGGGCGGGTTCTTTCTATTTGTGTTTAGCTACCGCATCGTATTTGGCGCGCCGCCGTTCATTCCTGTTTTGGTGGAGGCGTTTTTTGCCGCCGTAAGCATATATACGATTTGGCGGCTTTTTGGGAAAAACAAAAAATTGGCGGCCAGTCTAAGCGTAATACCCCTTGTTGCGGCGATTCTTTTGCGGCTCATGTATATGGGCGTTATCAATATGGGTGGGCTGTTTTACTTTAACGGTGTTTTGTCGATTTTGCTTTTGGTGGCGCTTATTATATGCCTTATTGCCGTATTTTCGTTCAATATCATCTACGGTTTTAACAGAGACAGGAAATTATTGATGCGGCAGCTCATATTCGTTTCGCTTTATTGGTTTATACTCGCGCTCTCTCTTTGCTTTACCAGCTATAACTTTTTGGGCTAAGCGCTCAAAATATTTCCTCTCCCCATGTCATATACTATAGGGTGTCTCCCGTCAAAAAAAAGGAATTCTCATGGGGCTTCCGTGCGCTGTGCTTGGTGTGCGCGGTGTTGATTTTGCTGTGTTTGCCGCTATGGCGGTATCCGCGTAAGTTTGGTACGGAAATTGGGGACGCGTGCGCCCGCTATGACGTTCCGCCTGCGCTCGTATATGCTGTGATTTATGCCGAAAGTGGGTTTGACCCAAATGCGAAGAGCAAAAAAGGCGCGACAGGCCTTATGCAACTGATGCCCTCAACCGCCGCGTGGTGCGCGCAAAAAAAAGGCGACACGGACTATAGCGATCCAAAGCTTACCGACCCCGCTTATAATATCGAATTGGGCGTTTACTACTTATCGTATTTATTAAAGCGGTTCTCCGAGCGCGACGCCGTAGCCGCCTACAATGCGGGTGAGGGAAACGTGGCAACGTGGCTTGCGGCCGGCGTAAAGAAAATCCCGTTCCCCGAAACCCGGGCGTATGTGGAAAAAGTGCTGCAGGCAAAGCAGGTGTATCAGGGGCTAGGGATTAGGGGTTAGAGCGTAATGTAATTCGCCACCACCAAAGTGCTTGATGCGGCCAATTTACGATTTACGATTTACAATTTACAAATTTCGGATGGAATTATTGAGCTACAACGAACAAATCGCACGGAACAAAAAAGCAAATTACTTGAACCTAGACGCACGTATCCCTAATTTGTAAATTGTAAGTTGTAAATCGTAAATATTTTAGTCGATGGGTGGTGTTGAATCTCTCCGGGTTATATTCCCCGACGTCTTGCGTCGGTCTGCTTATTGCGAACGCAGTGAGCTAAGGGGGATACCCCGAGGTCTCTGCCTCGGGGAGAT
>WQYM01000183.1 GCA_009781235.1 Bacillota bacterium | reverse complement strand
CGAAATCTCACGCTCGCTGCCGCTCTATTGCCGGTTGTCAATTTTCCATTGTGTGACGGGCCGCCAGTCTGAAAACACAAACAGAAATCCATATAACCTAACAACCGTCAACCGTCAACTTGAAAGCTATTTCGCTTTTTCGACGATTCGCACAAGCCGCCAGCACTTATCCTTCGATAACGGGCGCGTTTCGGCAATCTCGACGCGGTCGCCTACACCGCATTCGTTTTGCTCGTCGTGCGCTTTGATGCGTTTAGATTTATTGATGGTTTTTTTATACAAAGGGTGCTTCGCCTTGTCTTTAATTTCGACAACGACGGTTTTGTCCATTTTATTCGAAACGACCAGACCCTCGCGCACCTTACGCGCATTGCGCTGAAAGACCGACTCTTGGACGGCTGATGCTTGGACGGGGGGTTCTTCTTGAATGGGTGTCTCTTCCATAAATACTCCTTAATTTATTTACAATTTACAACTGTATTCGTAGAATCACGAAGTACAATTTACAAATTATTGATGAAAGGTTATCAGTTAAAAACACTGTGCTTTTGCTGCGATAGCTTCTGCGGCTTGGAGCACATCAAAAGTACGCCGCTTTCTGTCATCCTCAATTTGTAAATTGTAAATTGTAAGTTGTAAATTATTTTGCCGCTTTGGCCGGTACAGCCGTCGCCTTCGGGGCCTCGGCCGTTGCGCCCTTGCTGCGCACGATTTTCAGCTCGCGCTCTTTTAGAATGGTCTTGACCCGCGCGATGTCTTTTTTGCACAGCGTAAGCTCTTTGGGGTTGCCAAGCTGGCCGGTCGCGTGAGAGAACCGCAGTTTAAACAGCCTGTCTCTTAGCTCCTTGAGTTCCGCCGTCAATTCTTCCGTTTTCATCTCGTGGAATTTGTCCGCTTTCATAGACTAGTGACCTCCTCCGCTGTTTCTGTCGGCGCTGCCGCTTCCGGCGTCGCTTGCGTTACTTGTTCCGTTTCTACGGCCGGCGCCGCTTGCGTTACTTCCGCCGCAGGGTTCGCCTCGCGTTGTTGAGGTGCGTCCGGCGAAACGGCCTCGCCTTTTTTAACGAATTTGCACTGAACCGGGAGCTTGTGCATTGCAAGGCGCAGAGCCTCGCGCGCGACTTCCTCGGAAACGCCCGCCATCTCGAACATGACGCGCCCCGGCTTTACGACGGCAACCCAGTATTCGGGGCTGCCTTTTCCGGAGCCCATGCGTGTTTCTGCGGGCTTTTTGGTGACCGGCTTGTGCGGGAATATATCAATCCAGACCTGTCCGCCGCGCTTAATATAGCGCGTCATCGCAATACGGGCGGCCTCGATTTGATTCGATGTGATCCATCCGGGCTCTAAGCTCACGAGGCCGTAATCGCCGTACGCGACGACGTTGCCCTTGGTGGCCTTCCCGGTCATTCTGCCGCGCTGAACCTTGCGGCGTTTTACTCGTTTGGGGATTAACATGGGGGTTGTGTCTCCTTATAGGACTCACTGATAATAGTGATAAATGTATTCGAAGAATCACGAAGTATAAGTGATGAGTGATAAGTTATTGCTTTTTTCAGTTTGAACTAACCAAAAAAACTTTGACGAGCAATATGTTTGGTGAAATAGCAATAGTCCATCCGAAACTTATCACTCATCACTTATCACTTATCACTAAGCTATTCATTAGCTTTCTTCGGCTCTACCTTCGGCTTTGGCAATACCTCGCCCTTATAAATCCACACCTTAACGCCGATGGCGCCGAAGGTAGTATGGGCGGTGGCGAGGCCGTAGTCGATATCGGCGCGAAGCGTTTGCAGCGGTATCGAGCCCTCGTGGTAGTGCTCGCTTCGCGCAATTTCCGCACCGTCAAGTCGCCCGCCGACCATGATTTTTACGCCCTTGGCGCCCGAACGCATGACTCTGCCCAATGCTTGCTTCATCGCCCGGCGAAAGCTTGCGCGTTTTTCAAGCTGCGCCGCGATGGATTCCGCCACCAGCACCGCGTCTAAATCGGGGCGCTTGACTTCCATAATATTAAGATGCAACTGCGCGGCCGGGGCTAGTTTTTGTAATTCCTTCTTTAATTGCTCGACGCCTGCGCCCTTTTGGCCGATAATCATGCCGGGCTTAAACGTAAAGATGTTAACCAAAACCTTTCCTTGCGGCCGCTCAATCGTTACCTTAGAGATCCCGTAGGTAAAGTATTTCTTTTTAATAAAGGTGCGAATTTTGTGATCCTCAGCCAAAAACTTGCCGAAATCCTTCTTGCCCGCGTACCAATTCGCGTTCCAGCCGTCGATAACGCCGACCCGAAATCCGTGGGGATGAACCTTCTGACCCATAGCCTTATACTTCCTCCTTGACGGTGTCTAAAATTACCGTAATGTGGCTCGTGCGCTTGTTGATGCGGTGACCCCTGCCCTTGGAAACGGGCTGCATCCGCTTTAAAATCGGCCCCGCTCCGGCGTAAATTTCGGCAACAAACAAATCCGCGCGCGCTAAATCGTTGTTGTGCTCGGCGTTGGCCACGGCGGATTTTAACACCTTTTCAACGGGCTCTGCGGCAATCTTTGGGGTGTTTTCTAAAATTGCGAGTGCGTCGTTGACGCTCTTGCCGCGCAACAAATCCAATACCACCCTGACTTTGAAGGGCGACATACGGATGTGCCTTGCGTGTGCGCACGGCCGCTTATCTTTATTTTCGGCGCGCGCCGCGGCCTTTTCTCTCATTCTTGTTGCCATTGATTCCTCCGGAATAGTGAAAACTTAAAAACGAAAATTGAAAAATGTTGGATGATATTTGGGTGAGTGATAAAAAACTATCCGACATTTTTAAGTTTTAAGTTTCCATTTTTCACTGCAAGCGTTAGTTGCTTGCAAGCTAACGCTTGCCTTTCGTTGTTTTCTCGCCCGCGTGGCCCTTAAAGGTGCGGGTGGGGGCGAATTCTCCCAATTTGTGCCCGACCATTTCCTCGGAGCAATACACCGGGATGTGCTTTTTGCCGTCGTGCACCGCGATGGTACAGCCGACAAATTGAGGAAAAATCGTGGACGCGCGCGACCACGTTTTAATCACTCTTTTATCTTGGACTTTACTCATTGCCTCGACTCTTTTTAAGAGCCTTTGCTCGCAAAATGGGCCTTTTTTGATACTTCTGCTCATTGGGGGGGTTCTCCTGACTGTGCAGTGTTCAACGCACAATACGATTTTGTTTGTAGAAATAAAAGATAACAGATAAGAGATAAAAGAAAATGGATTTTTAGTTTTTAGTGAGCAATGCGTATCGAAACAAATTTCTACTCTCGTCCGCATTCTGTTATCTTTTATCTGTTATCTTTTATCTTCCTGCTAGTTAATTCGTTTGACGATAAACTTACTGCTGGTCTTGCGCTTCTTACGCGTCTTGTACCCGAGCGCCGGTTGCCCCCAGGGCGAAACAGGTCCTGCCTTGCCGACGGGCGACTTACCCTCGCCGCCGCCATGCGGGTGGTCGCAGGGGTTCATGACCACGCCGCGAACGGTGGGCTTTATGCCCATGTGGCGCTTACGCCCGGCTTTGCCTAAGGATATAAGCTCGTGCTCGAGGTTGCCGACCTGGCCTACCGTTGCCCTGCATTGGATGGGAACCATGCGCATCTCGCCCGAGGGGAGCCGCAGCGTCGCGTACTTGCCCTCTCTGGCCATTAGCTGCGCCGTCATGCCCGCGGACTTTGCCATCTGTCCGCCCCGCCCGGGACGAAGCTCGATGTTGTGCACATTGGTGCCGACCGGAATCGCGGAAAGAGGCAATGCGTTGCCCGCTTTGATGTCGATGTTCTCGCCGCTTAGCACCGTGTCGCCCACATTGAGCCCGACCGGTGCCAAAATGTAGCGCTTTTCTCCGTCGGCATAATTTAAGAGGGCAATGTATGCGGAGCGGTTGGGGTCGTACTCTAAGGAAGCGACGCGCGCGGGGATGTTGTCCTTGTCGCGCTTAAAATCGATAATGCGGTATTTGATGCGGTTTCCGCCGCCGATGTGGCGCACGGTAATGCGACCCGTGTTATTGCGCCCGCCTTGGCGGTTTTTAGATACCGTCAGCGACTTTTCCGGCTCAACCTTTGAGATTTCCGAAAAGTCCGAGACGGTCTTGAACCGCGTACCGGGGGTTTTGGGCTTAAATCGTTTAACTGCCATGATGCTCCTTATACTAAGCCTTCAAAGAAGGGAATCGCTTTTTCTTTATCTTTTAGTTGGACGTACGCTTTTTTGGTGCGGGCGGTGTAGCCCTCGCTTTTGCCTTGGCGTTTGTACTTGCCGCGCACGTTGACGGTGTTGACGGAAGCCACTTTAACGTTGAACAGTTCCTCGACGGCCGCCTTTATCTCGGTTTTGGTCGCCCGTACGTCCACGTAGAACCCGTATTTTTTAATCGGAATGCCGGCGTAGGCTTTTTCCGT
>WQYM01000182.1 GCA_009781235.1 Bacillota bacterium | reverse complement strand
TTGTCCATTTCCTTTGAAACTGCGATAAAATCCTCGTAAAACCAATCCGCCGCCTCCAAAACCTTTTCGCCCCGATACGTTGCGGCGGCGGCCGTTCTGTCCGCCATGGGTAGTGCCAAATCCGCCCGGTAATACGAAAACCCCGCGCATACCGTATAGTAGTTGACCGCCGCCAAAACGATTACCGCCGCTACCGCAAGCGCTTTAAGTACCAATAAGTACCTGCGCTTTTTTAAGGAGAGAATGAGCCGGACGACGAGCGCGATGCCCACTAAAATCCCGGCCAGTATCAACACCTCAAACAGCGAAACCCATGGGAACACGGAGGCGACGCGCCCGCCGAACTCCACAAACCACCTGGAAACATTCCGCGTAAACCATTCCGCTATCTCTTGGTTCGTCTTTATTGAGTTTAGGGTTACAAGCAGCACAATCAAAGCTGCCGCCGCAATCGCGCACACGATAAAGAAACGCTTGCGGCTTTTCTTTTTAGCCGGCTTGACTAAAGTTATGGGCTCCGGGCGCTGCATGTTACGTTTTATCCCGCGAACCGGTTTTTGCCCGCGCAAAGGTTTCGATTTGGGTTTTGGTTCCGGCCTGGCTTTCGGTTTTTCTTTTAGGGTGGCGGGCGAATCGGGTTTTATGAAAAGCATTGCAATACCCGCCGACGCATACGCGGCGGCGATGATGCCGATATTTAACCATATCCACCAAATGTCGGCAGTATACAATCGCTTCCACCTCCATTTTTATTATACCATATGCGGCGGACTTTGTCAAGAGGGGATTTTTTGAAAAAGATTTAATATTTTATATTTTATATTTTGAATTCCGTCTGCACATCCTACGTATCGCATGTACCGCGCCGAACAAATTTTATCTAAATTCGCGACCCCCGATATTTTGACGCGCAGGGAGTTTGTTTCGGGCGGACAAAAGGGCTGTCTGCTGTTTTCGTCCGATTTGTCCAACGGTGCGGCCATCGGCAACATGATTCATGCGCTTGAGCGGGAGGAAGATAAAATCCCCGACGCGGACGCGCTGATAAGGCGCATTATTTACGTTTCCTCCGCTGCAGCCGAGACGGATGTCGACGCCGTTGTTACACGCATCTTAGACGGGGAGTGCGCCGTAATCATCGAAGGCCTGGCCGAGATGGTGATGGCGGACACGCGGCAGTGGGACAAGCGCGGCGTTTCCGAGCCGACCACGGAGGCGGTCGTGCGCGGCCCGCGCGAGGGCTTTACCGAGGATCTAAAAACAAACCTGTCCTTAATCGAGCGAAAATTAAAGACGCCGCAGCTGGCCCTACAGCGGCTCAAAATAGGGCGCAACGCGGGCGTTAACGTCGGACTTGTGTATTTAGACAACGTCATAAACCCGAAAGTGGTGGAGGAAATCAAGCGGCGGCTAAAGGCAATCGACATCGACGCCATTTTTGACAGCTACAACTTAGAACCGTTTTTAGAATACCGTCCGTATTCCATGTTTAAGCAGGTCGGTTACACCGAGCGCCCGGACATCGCCGCCAGCAAAATTTGCGAGGGCAGGGCGGCCGTCGTGGTGGACGGCTCGCCGATCGTGCTCACCCTGCCGTTTTTACTGATTGAGGACTTTAGAAGCCCCGAGGATTATTATCAGCGCTTCTCGTACACGACATTTTTGCGGTTTCTGCGGCTCTTTGCGCTCCTGATGGCGGTCATGCTGCCGGGGCTGTACGTGTGCATCCTACGCTTCAATTTCGATTTGGTGCCGCTAAAATTTTTGGTGACCATTATGAACGCCATGAAAGGCACACCCCTGCCGCCGCTGGCGGAGATGCTGCTGGTCATCGGGCTGTTTGAGGTCGTGCGGGAGGCGTGCACCCGGATGCCGCGGCTTGTAAGCGTCGCGATGGGCATCGTGGCGGCGATTGTGCTGGGTGAAACGGTGGTGCGCGCCGGGATTATAAGCTCGCCGTCGATTTTGATTATCGCACTCTCGTCAATCGCCATGTTTACCGCACCGAACCACATCGGCCCCATGACGCTGCTAAGGATCATCTTTACGGTTTTAGGCGGGCTTTTGGGGTTGTACGGCCTTGTGCTGGGCGCGGTGTCTTTATTCCATTACCTTTCGGATTTAGACAGCTACGGAACGCCGTACCTTGCGCCGCTCGCGCCGCTGGTGTACGCCGATTACGGCGACTCGTTTATAAAGCGCCCGATCATCGAGATGAAAAAGCGGCCGAAATCGATAAAGAATATTAATCCGACGAGGCAGAACTAATAACATTAAATATAATACTCAAAATATAAAATACAAAATATAAAATATAAATTATTGGTTTTAAGCGTGAATCTTAATCTGCTTACAAAATTTAAACCGAAATTTATATTTTATATTTTATATTTTATATTTTTTGTGTTGTTAATGTGTTTTTTGAGTTATATTTGCATGTTACAACGACCCCGTACAATTTCAACCACGCAATTCTCTTTGCTCGTAATATTCATCGTGATTGCCGGCAAATGCTTTTCGCTGCCGCTGATGCTTTTAGAGGCGGGAGGGCGGAATGCGTGGGCGGCGCTGGCACTCTTTTTGCTTGCCGACCTTTTGGCGCTTGCAATTTTTTTGATTTTTTTTGCGCGCCGTCCCGACAAGACGGCGTTTGAATTAATAGAGGAAAAGCTTGGCAAAGTGGCCTCTAAAATCCTTGCCGCGGCGCTTTTTGTGTTTTTAGGCGTGAAAATCCTATATTATGTGCTGGATTTTTCAGGCTTTATCGGATACGAACTATTCGACGGGATGCCCAAAAGCATCCTGCTCATCCCGCTGGCGCTCATGCTGGCGGCATTCGGCGCGCGTTCGCTTCGCGCAGTGGGTCGAACGGCGGAGATTTTTGTTTACGCCGTCGTCGCCGCGCTCATCCTGATACTTTGTTTGCTCTTTGTCGGCGCGGACTTTACGCGCTTGCTTCCGTTATGGGGCGGGGAGGCAGGGGACGGGTTCAGCCGGATGTTTATGCTGTACCCGCTGCACGCGGGCGATTTCACCGCGCTATTTATTGCTCAGGGACTGAAGAAAATTACACAAAGGGGCGGGGAACTTTGTGTTACGCCTGCTACAGTTGAGCCAAGCAAGATTACACAAAGTTCCCCGCCCCCTTGTGTAAAGTTGGCGCCGTTTCTCTCGGCGGTTGGCGCGTCTGCCGTAGCGATGCTGCTTGGGCTCTTGATTTTTGCCACCTTTACCGACGTCACACGCCTTATGGACGCATCGCAAAACACGTTGTCGGCCACGCACACCGGGATAGCGCGCTTCTCGTTCGGACGCTTTGACAAAATTGCCTACGCCGCCTTGTCCGCAACCACGCTTTTACTAATGGCAGTTTGGTTTTTGGCTGCCGTACAAACCTTGCGGTTTGTAGTTGACCGCGGACAGTTGCCCGTGGACAGTGAAGTTGACAGCTCCGTAGGGGTCGATTTACAAATCGACCCGCAGTGTGTAAAGGACTTTCCGGCCGGCGGGTCGATTTGTAAATCGACCCCTACGGAAGCCGGTATCATAACCCAATCTAAACTTCCTCATTCACCATTTGCAACTCGCAATTCCAAAGCTTCGTCCCAACTTGTGATTTCCATCGCCTTGGCTATCGGCGTTTATTTTGCCGCCGTTTTCGTTCCCATGCAGCGCCTGTGCGGTTTTTTAGGCGCATTCGGGATTTATTTTGTTCCCGTATTTGCGCTCGGATTCCCGTTGCTGCTGCTGATTTTATCCATAAAAAAGAGGAAAAATGAAAAAAGCCAATAAAATTCGCGTCTATAAGCTTATCGCCCTGGTTGCGGCCGCCGTGATTATGTACTATTTGGCGGCGTTTTCTAATATGCCGGACGTAGATGAGCGCAACATTGTCACGATGATGGGCATCGACGCAGGGCAAAACGGCGGCGTCAAGGTGACGGCGCACATTTTGGTTCCCGTAACCGGGGGTGAGAACAAATTTAATCAGGATACCGAGCAAGCGGAAGGTAAGGATATTATTGACGCGATTTCAAAATTCGGTGTGATGCAGGGCCGCAAGGTAGAATTCTCTAAGTGCGCCGTCATCGTCGTCGGGGAGCCCTTGGCGCGGCGCGGGCTTCTAAAAGAAACGCAAACGCTGCTTTCGGCAAAAATCGTAAGCCCCGGAACGTTGATGATTCTCTCCTCCGGAATCCCCGCACATGAATTCTTAAAAACCGCGCTGGATTTGGGAGAGGAGACCGGCGAAAACATCGGCAAGCTCTTTATCCGCTTTGAAAACTCGCTCGCGATGCCGCACCTGACGCTGCTCACGTTTTTAAGCGGCAATTGTGCGGAATCGCGCGCGCATTTTATGCCGTGCGTCGAGCTTAAATACAAGGAGGGAGAAGGCGGAGAGGGGAAAGATAGCGGCTCGGAGGGCGCGGAGCCGAACCGCAAGCCCAAAAC
>WQYM01000181.1 GCA_009781235.1 Bacillota bacterium | reverse complement strand
ATACCCGTACAAACTGGCCGCTTTTTGCTTTTTCCGACAGCTTCTCGAACGCTGCGGCCTCCGCTTCTTTAGACAATTTCCGAAATTGGCTACCTTTATATTGATTGCGTAATCCGGCAATGCGAAAAGAAAGCGGATTATCCCACGAATCCCTTGCTAAAAAAATAGGCTACAGCCGTTCAATCATAGGTTTTTGGGAAAACGGAAAGAAAAAACCTACCGCCGAAGCGCTAATCGCACTAGCCAAATTCTTTGATGTAACTGTCGATTATCTGCTCGGCCTCGAAAACAACCCCGAAACGCCATACCATCCACCACTCAAAAAAACAAAAATCCCCACCATCACAGAGCCCTCCGAAATCCAAGAAATCTATGACCAACTGTCCCCCCTCAACCGTGGCAAGCTCATCGGCCGCGCCGAAGCTCTACTCGAAGAACAACAAAACCAAGACCAACAAAACAAAAAATTGATTAATTAACATCAAAAAACAAACATGCGTACATACAAGTGCCCATACTGCAATACCACACAAAATTTAGACACGAAAAAACTTCGCTGTCCTTTTTGCACTGCAGCAATAAACTATGACAATATTAAGGATGACACCCAAACCGAGAAATTTAATTTTTCAGCACAAGCAGAAAATCAAAACACAATCAATGATAGTAACATTAGCCAAACGTCAAATCAAACTGAACATGAACCAAAAAGGACAGACAATCAAACAAATAGCACTAATGACATATACGAATACGATTTTGAAAATCATTCAACCTACAAATTACCAAAAAACCCGTCTGACATTTCAGACAACAATAAAAACTACCATACACCACTCTTTAATCAAAATGAAAAGTCAAGCTCACTAAAGAAAAAATATGGATGCATTATAACAACTGTAATTTTTTTAATAATCGGCATAATTATAACAGCTTCATTAATTGCTTATTGTCAAAGAGAAAACGAGGACAACACATACACGCCACCCATAATTACTAATCCTGTAATTAGGAACGCTACATTAGACGATATCACATTTAACATCAACTATGATTTTTCATTAAGCATAGACATCATAGTTACTCCAAAAGTAAATATTGACAACTTAGAAATGCGCTTTGATTTTTACGACAAAAACAGTACCCTACTCACCTCAAAAACAACAGCATTAGGTAACGTGAAAAAAAATACCGACCATACAATAAAATTTACATTATCAGAATTTTCACTAACACAATTATTGAACATAACCGGCTGTAGTTATTACATCACAAAAGGAACCGTACTTTTCAGTTAGAGGGACATCGCAAATGCAAAATGAAACAAAGCCCGCCATCCGGGTATTTGACGAAAAGCAAATCCGGGGAATATGGGATGCGAAGGCCGAAAAATGGTGGTTCTCGGTCGTCGATGTCATCAGCGTTCTTACCGAGCAACCGGATTATGAAAAAGCCAAGAACTATTGGAAGTGGCTAAAGAATAAGCTGAAAGCCGAGGGCAGTGAAGTGGTTAGTAATACTAACCAGTTGAAGCTGCTTGCGCCGGACAATAAAATGCGCCTGACCGATGTCGCCGACACCGAGCAAATATTCCGGCTCATTCAATCGATTCCCAGCAAAAAGGCCGAGCCGTTTAAGCTATGGCTGGCTAAGGTCGGCAGCGAACGGATTGACGAGTCGGTCAACCCGGAGCTTACTATCGACCGCGCCGTTCAAGACTATAGACGGCTTGGGTACAGCGAAAACTGGATAAACCAGCGCATCAAATCCATCGAAGTGCGAAAAGCCCTTACCGACGAGTGGGACAAGAGCGGCGTGGAGCGGGGCGCGGAGTACGCAAAGCTGACCGATCTTATGAGCAAGACGTGGAGCGGAATGACCACCGGGCAATACAAGCAATACAAGGGGCTGACAAAAGAGAATTTGCGCGACCATATGACCAACACGGAGCTGGTGCTCAACATGCTGGCCGAAGTCGCGGCAACGGATATTTCCGTAGTCCGGCAGCCGCAAGGATTTGAGGAAAGCCGCATCGTTGCCAAGGAAGGCGCTATGACGGCAAAGGCAGCCCGAATGCAGCTAGAAAAAAGCACCGGCAAACGCGTAGTCAGCAAATTGAACGCAAAGAATTTAAAAGAGCTTGCACCGATGGCAAACGATACCGACAAGTCACCCCCTAAATAATTCCGCACACGCAAGCACACGCGCACACACCCATATATCCGCACACGAATTTTTACCTGTAAAAATTTTTGTTAAAAACCGCCTAAAATCATGATATATTGATGTTCCCAAAAAAAACTTACAAGAGGAGCACGGTACTCATGAAAAACGAACGTTTTGAACACGCCATTAATCAAGCGGCAAATTATTTTGAACAAGCTCACACTGTAATCGAAAACGGACAACTATGGATAGGAAAAGCACTTGAGGCCTACCTTATGGAAGCCGAGATCGAAAGACAACCCCCGCCGCAAGCTCCCCCGTCCCACATCGGCGGCATCGGCAACACCGGCGGCAAGATTTATTACCCATTCCAATCCGAATCGGAAAAATACGACATTGCGCTGGGACGCTGCCGCGCCAATCGACAAGCTCCGGTCCCTCCCCCGCACATTGACAAGTTAATCGTTGATAAGAATGCAAACTTCGAGGCGGCACAGGAGGAAACCATGCCGCCCATTTATGAAAGCATTACCGTCCGGCCGCGCGGAAAAAAGGGGCTGCTGGAATACCGTTTTACGTATGAAGGCAAGCGATATTCCATCTATGCTCGTTCCAAAAAAGATTGCTGGGATGAATATATAAAAATCATCACCGGCAAAAAACAAAAATCCGTGCCGGCACAGAACTTTGAATCCGTCGCCTGGAGCTGGTACAACCGCTATCGGAAGCAAAAGCAAAGTCCACGCCAGCAAGAAGAAACACAAAAGCTGCTACATGAGATATGCGAAACCTTCGGAGCTAAAGACATCCGCAGAATAACTACGGACGAGCTGCAGGACTACGCGAATTCACTAAGCCCGACGCCGCGCAAGCGCGATGTGGTGATGTGTTTGGTCAAAGCGATTTTTAAAAAGAGCACGCCGAGAATAATAAAGGTAGACCCTTGTTCCGATCTTGAACTTGTTAAGCACAAAGGCAAAGGCCATCCGGTCATTCAACTGGCACAGCAACGCAGCATATTCGAACGCGAAGATTCGGAGATACATAAAAAGATCTTCATGGCATACTGTTGCCTTGGCACCAGGTTAAGCGAGTTTTTTAACGGGCTGCCGAACATTGATTTTCAAAACCACATCTTTGAAGTCGTCGATGAAGACACCAGCACTAAAAAACACCGTCGACAAATCCCCTTTCTATCCGAGCTCATGAATGAGGCCGACCGGGACGAATTCTTAAAACTAACATCCCACGGAGTGCAACAACACTTTAGCAAGCTTTTTAAAAGAATCAGAATCAAAGCCTCTTTTCACTCATTCCGAGTTACGTTCATAAGCTGCTGCAATCACATCGGCATGAACCCCAAACAAATTCAACGGCTGGCCGGACACAGCTCCGTGCTCATGACGATGGACACATACGCAAAGCTGCTCCGCCACGACAGGACATCACCCATTTTAGAGTATTTAAAACGGTTAATGGCCGAGTACAATTTGTAAGAATAATTTTTAATAATTTTTAATAATTTTCTTGGTAATTATCCTTGACATCTATTAAAAAACATTTGTCAAATCCGTGCATAGTGTGATATGATGTAGTGCATCGGTTTAGGTATAGCTTCTATTTTTGAGTTGATTAAGTATACGATTTGCCGGTATCTTTTTATGCCCTATGGAGATTTTTATGAAAAAGAGAATGGCTTTATTCACCGCCGTCTTACTTGCCGCGGCGTTGTGCGCGGCCATGTTCGCCGGGTGTATATCGTCCGGCAACCGCAACCGGGATCGGGACGGAAATAATCCCGACGCAAAAAAATACACCGTAACGTTTAATACGGGCGGGGGTTCCGCCATCGCGTCGATTACCGCCGACTCCGGGACCATCATAAACAAGCCTGCCGACCCGGCGCGTGCGGGCTATGCGTTCGATGGCTGGTACACGTCCGCGCAGTATACCCGCAGCGTAAACTTTCCGTTTACGCTGACGCAAAATGTAGCGTTGTACGCCAAATGGACGGGCAGCGGGGGAGTCGAAAAAGCGGTGTTGGAAATCGCCGTCGCCACCCCGCCCTCTAAGACGACTTACAACGCGGGAGAAACGTTCAACGACGCGGGGCTGACGCTGGTCGTTTTGTATACGGACGGCTCGGTTGTCACAATCACGTCGGGCTGGGCGCTCGACAAATCCCCTTCCGACCCTCTCGCCCCGGACGACTTCTACGTTGTAATTACCTTCGGGGGAAAAACCGTTCCTCAGAGCATTACGGTAATGCCCTCCAACCAATCGGTGTGGGATATTGAGATATTCGCCAAGCCCATCAAAACGCAATATACGGTGGGCGAGACGTTTGATACGGCGGGCATGGTGCTGCGCGTGACCTATGCGGACGGCT
>WQYM01000180.1 GCA_009781235.1 Bacillota bacterium | reverse complement strand
TCCCGTTCGCGGCGACGGCGACCGAAATCCAAAAGGCCGAGTTGCGCGTCATCCGGTCGGGGAGCCTCGCCGACGCCTTGCAGGCAAGCATGGCCATGCCCGCGATATTTCAGTATTTCGAAGCGCAAAACGGCGAGCGCTTAATCGACGGGGGCGTGGCGGAGCGCATTCCCGTCTCCACCGCGCGTGCCTTGGGCGCCGATTTTGTGATTGCGGTCGACGCGCTTGGACCCCCGCGCAAAGACCTTAAAATCCGCGGGGTTTTAGACATGATTGAGCAAACGTATTTGGTGATGGATTGGGCTGCAAACAAGTCCCGCATTTTGTCCGAGCCCGATTTATTAATTACGCCGGATCAGGGTAGCCGTTCGTTGTACAAGTTTTCGGACAATGCCTCATCGGTCGAGGCGGGCGTCGCTGCTGCCGAAAAAGCGCTCCCGGAAATCCGGCAGCGCATCTCTCAGTGGCGGTTGGGGATACGGCGCGAGCGCAGGGCGAAGCCGCGCTGAATGGGGGAGAGGTGAGGGGAAGAAAAACATGCCCTCTTTTATCCTTTTATGCTTGTGAAAACCCCAGCGATATCAGTATCGCTTTATCGACTTTGCGCATCTCAAAGGGATTAAGAACGCCCAACTTTTCTTTTAGCCGGCGCTTGTCTAAGGTGCGGATTTGCTCTAATAATATGACCGAGTCTTTGGGGAGCCCATATTGGCCTTCTCTTAGCTCAATGTGCGTCGGGAGGCGGGCTTTGGTGAGCTGGCTGGTGATGGCGGAGGCGATGACGGTGGGCGAATAGAGGTTGCCCGTGTTGTTTTGGATAATCAAAACGGGGCGTACGCCGCCCTGTTCCGACCCCACCACGGGGCTGAGGTCCGCATAATAAATTTCTCCGCGTTTAATATCCATTTTGTTTAGGGGTTAGGGAGTAGGGGTTAGAGCCTAGAGGTTAGTTTTATAGGATTAAATATTATCCTTAATCGCTAACCCCTAGCCCCTAACCCCTAACCCCTAAAGATTAGCTATTTCTAGGTTCAGCGCGCCGCACGCTGCGTAGCCTTCCGCGACGTCCTTACTTTCCATGATATGCGGTTCAAAGACAAATCGGCTCAAAATGTCGGCGATAAATTTCTCCTCCGACTTGCCCGCGGCAAAGGCTGCTCTAAAAATGAGTTCGCTCAATTCGTCTGTAACCTCAATCTTATAAATTTTCACAACAAGTTATCCCCCGTTTTTTGGTTTTTAAACCATTAAAGTACAAATTACAAATTACAATGTACAAATTACGAATCCGGTCTGTATGGGTAGTATCGCGAATGTGGCGTAAAAATATACAAAAAAAGCGCCGACAAAGGGCGCTTTTTTAATAGAATTATTAAGCATCATCAAACGACCGGAATCAAATAAATCTAATCATGTCCGACGGCAGCAAGGCCTCGACGCCGGTTTCGGCTGCTGCTTTGATAGCGGCGGTGGCATAAGAGAGCGAAGCGGAAGCGGCGGCATAGGCGGAAGAACCGTGGATAGGCCCGTACCCGTCATGCGAGGCTGCCTCGGCATCCGATTTGTTGCGCGCCGCGCATTGCTTGGCCGCCATTGCCGCCACAAGCCCGGCCAAAACGTCGCCTGAGCCGCCCTTTGCCAGCGCGGGAGTTAATGCGGAGTTTACGTACGCTTTGCCCAGATGTGCAATGATGTGCACGTGTGATTTATAGAGGACGCAGGCGCCCATAGCGTCGGCGTACTCGATAACACGGTTCATGAGCTTGGGCGAGCGAAAGGAAAAATTTTGAGTGAGCCGGTTAAACTCGCCTGCGTGCGGCGTCAAAATTAAGGAGCAGCGCCTGTCCTTAACGCACTCGGGGTGTTCGGCGAGCGCGTTCAGCCCGTCGGCATCCAAAACAAGCGTCCCATCAAAATTTTGGCAGATGTAGCGGATAATTTTGGCGATATCCGGGTTTTTCCCCAGACCCGGTCCCAAGAGTATCGCGTCGGCCTTTTGTATTACGGCATCGAGCTCGGGCTCGTCGTACAGGATTTTGCCGTGCCTGTCGGACAAGAATTGGTACATTGTCTCGTTCTGGTGCAACCGATAGGCATCTTTCAGCGAATCCGGGACGCAAAGCGAACAAAGTCCTGCGCCCGATTTTAACGCTGCCGACGCAGCCGTGAGCGCCAAAGCCGCCGCGCCCGGCATCTCGCCGCTGCCCGCGATGATTTTAACAAAGCCATGGTCGTATTTGTGCGAGGCACGGCGTCTCGGCTCCGGCGTATGGTCGCCCTCTTCCAGCAAAAAAGCCTTTGCATCTTGCGGAGCACGGAGCCCGATTTCGGCAATCGTCAGCTTCCCGGTATACTCGGACGCTTCCGGCGAAAAATGGCCGTACTTGCCGAACGAAAACGTGACGGTTTCGTCGGCCTTAACGGCGGCTCCCATCACGCATCCCGTATCGGCGTTGATGCCGGTCGGGATGTCCACGGCAATTTTATAGCACGGGTGCGCGTTTATTTGTTCGACGAGCTTACGATAAGTTTCGTCAAGCGATTTCCCAAGTCCGATACCGATCATCGCGTCTATTAAAATATCGCAATCCGGCAAACTTCCGCTATAGGAGCGTAGGCTCATATTTAAGTAATACGCGGCCGCGCGCCGGTCTTTAGCGTAGGTGTTAAAATTCTCTTTCATGGAGAGAATCTGAACATCGTAGCCGGCAAGGTGCAACAGACGCGCGGCGGAAAAGCCGTCGGCACCGTTGTTGCCGCCGCAAACCAGCACTAAAACACGGGTTTTGCGCGTTTTTGCGGCGATTTCCACGGTTGGCGGTGCGACGCGTGCGGCCGCCGCGAAGATGGTGGCGGCCGAGTTCTCAATCAGGATGTCCTCGCCGAGGCCGTTTTCGATGGCGGCGGACTCTGAAAGCCTTACTTGACGTACGGATAGGATGGGTTTCATGAGTGAGTTACCTCTCTTTTAGTGCAGTAGTGCAGTAATGCAGTAGTGCAGTAGCGCAGTAGTGATGGATGGTTTTGAGTGCAGTAGCGCAGTAGTGCAGTAGTTAATATTGTTTCTTGAACTGTGTCGTTGATGTTTCTTTGATAAGCATGATGCGATTTTATCCATCACTACTGCACTACTGCATTACTGCACTAATCACTGATTGCGCCACCGCTTCCACCGCCATCACGCTTAATGCCGTGAAGTCGAATGGCATGTCGCCTTTTGACAACGCAAATACCGTGTCGCCGTCGTAATCGGTATGCACCGGGGAAATGGATTTTGCGAGCCCGTCGTGCGCGATAGAAGCTAGTTTGTTGACTTCAAGCTTTGTGAGTTTTACGTTGGTGATTACGCACGAGAGCGTCGTGTTTCCGCCTTTGCGGGGAGAGTCGGGGTTCGGGGTTCGGGATTCGGGATTCGCGATTGTTTCGCAGGGTGCGGGCGGATTGCCATCCGCCCCTACGGATTGCGGCGCGATAGGAGAACAATCGCGCCCTACATCCCCTGAGCCCTGTTCCCTGATCCCTGACCCCTGACCCCTAAGCATATCCGCAAGCCTGCCCGACAAAATCAATTGATCCGTCCCGAGCAAATTCCCCGCACCGTCGTGCACGCCGCGCAAAAGCTTGCCCGTTTTATGGTCGATAACGTCGCCCATGGCGTTGACCACGGTAATGGCGGTGACAAACGCGCCGCCAAGTTCGACCGTAGCCGCGCCGATTCCGCCCCTCTGGCAATGCGCGGATCCTAAAATCTTTCCGACCGTCGCGCCCGTGCCGGCGCCGGCTTGTCCCCAATCGTATTGCAGGCTTTTGGCGGCGAGCGCAGCGCAATAGCCGGTTTGCGCGTCGGGGACATCGGATAAGCCCTCGCCGATATCGAAAATCACCGCGCCCGCGACCAGCGGGATTTTTACCGCGCCGACTTGGTGGCCGATGTTTTTCTCGCGGCAATAACGCATCACGCCGTCAAGCGCGGAAAGCCCAAACGCCGAGCCGCCCGTAAAGACGACCGCATGGCACACATTGATGGTTTTTTCTGCGCGCAATAAATCCGTTTCGCGCGTGCCGGGCGCACAGCCGCGCACGTCCACGCCGCCTACCGCCCCTTCGGGCGCGAGGATAACGGTAACGCCGGACTTATCGCCGACTTCGGCATGTCCGACGTATATGCCGGACGGGAGTTTGATTTGTGGCATGAAAACCTCCGTTTCAGTGCAATAGTTCAGTAGTGCGATAGTGCAGTAGTGATTGTTGCTTATGCTACTATTTTGGTGGTGTCCGTCGCGGCTGCCAGCCGCGATTGATACCGTCTTGTTGCCTAAGCTACAATAAGAGGGGCAATTGGTCTGACGACTCCTTTCTTGGACTTCCGCGTCCGAATAAAATACAGTCAGCCATCCTCTTATTGTAGCGTTCGGTTTTAGCAGGTTGAGCCATGCGTTCTTGTAACCAAGCATATTGAATCGGCAGTGAGAAAAAGGATGGTCTTTCCGATTGCAACATACTTTTGGAGGTTCATTATGAACGCAGTAGGAATTGATGTTTCCAAGGGCAAAAGCACGGTAGCTATCAT
>WQYM01000179.1 GCA_009781235.1 Bacillota bacterium | reverse complement strand
TTCACACAAACGCCGATTATACAATCATTACGCTTTTTAGACTGCGCCAAAATCACCCCTAAAATAGCCGCTAAACCCTCTATTTTAGGCTGTATCGGGTGAAATTGGTACAGGTACGCAGTTGTTAAAAGGTACCAATTATAATTGAACAAACAAAAAAAGTCAAGGGAAAATTTAACCCCTAACCTCTACCATCGGCACGTGCGGGGGGTTGTTAAAGCGGAACGGGAAAAGGCTGGCGCCGATGCCGCGCGAAATTATCATGGACGTGCCGCCGTCGGGGGTTTTATAAAGCCCTCCGTCGTATTTGGGGAAAAGCCCTTGGCCTGGCGCGGCGACGCCTTGGCCGAACACGCGGAACTGGCCGCCGTGCACATGGCCACTAAGGACGAGGTTTGGCCGGATGGCCTCGGGCGCGGCGCTATAGGCGGGCCATTTTTCCGGGCGGTGCGCCAAGAGAATTTTGTAGTCGGGCTCGGCGAAAAACTCCCCGTTAAAATATTGCAGGGCGTAATCGGCGTCGTTAATAAGGCCCGTTACGGTGATTTTTAGGCCGTTTACCGTAATGCGGGCGCTTTGATTGAATAAGACGGTTACACCGTGGATACGCAACATTTCGTATAGGGGCAATGCCGCTTCCCCAATCTTTGTCTCGTGGTTGCCGTTAACGTAAAAGACGGGGGCAATGGGGGCAAGCCTTTTTATGAACTCCGAAACCTCGTCCGCTTTGTAGTTTTTATTATCGACTAAATCGCCCGTAACCGCAATAATGTCGGGTTTTTCGACGGAGAGCTTTTCGAATAATTTTGCCGTATCGACTTTTATTTTCGGAAAATGAAGATCCGAGAGGTGTGCGATTTTAATGCGGGGCACGCTTGCGCCGTCCGCACCGTTCGCGCCGCGCAAGCCCCCGGCGTCCAACTGAAAATATTCGTATTCGATGGTCGTATCGTCGATGAAAATTACGCCCAATATAAGCGCAGAAGCAATGATTGCCGACAACGCGATCAGGATTACCCGGCGCCTTTTCGGTTTTTTGGACTTAGCTTTTGTTTTATTTTCTGTTTCCGGTTCCTTCTTCACACCCATAGTATATAGGTATGCGCAAAAAAAGTCAAAAATTTATCCATAATTTATCACTTATCATTTATACTGCGTGATTCTTCGAATACATTTATCATTATCCTACCCATACTACCTAAATGGTAAAAAACTTGACCGCGGCATTTATCTATCGGATTTTCGCCTTTTTGCTGGCCGTCAGCGGGCTTATTTTAGGGTCGGGGTTTGGAACGGGCGTCGGAAAATGGTTTTTTTATACCCAGCAGAGCAATATTTTGATTGCCGGGCTGTTTTTGTATTTGGCGGTGCGCACGGGGATGGACTTAAAGAAAATTACAAATTACAAATTACAAATTACAAATGCGGACGGAAAACAACGGCAGGCGCACAATGCACAATGCACAATGACGGATGACGGAGATCGCAATCCCGACTGCCCCAAAACCCCGAATCCCGAAAAAATCGATACCTGCGGGTCGCACGGGAGTGCGACACTGACGGGGGATGCGGTAACCGGCGGTTACGGCTCTGCCCGGGGACGGGTTTACGGCGACACGAGCGCACAGCGCGAAGTGCCCCAAAGGGGTTTCGGAAACTTGCTTTCCGAAATCGACGTCCCCGTCCCCCCGACACCTCCCCCCGGCACGGCAATGGCCGCCCGCACAACCTTCGGCGGGCCAGCGAGGGCATCGACCCCTACGGGAAACAACTTAACCAATCCATCCGACATTCCTAATTCCTCACTCCTAATTCCTAATTCCCCTCCCCATCCGGCCGCCATTCCTAACTCCTCATTCCTAATTCCTAATTCTCCCCGCCCCTGCCCGTGCTACTGCCCGCGCTTTCAGATGGCGGCGACGCTGATGATAACCTTTACCCTGCTGGTGTTTTGGTGCTTGATTGCGCCGTTTGCGGGTTCCCACGGGCTGCGGCTTTGGACGTACGGGAATTTGGCCGTGCACGTCTTTACACCGCTTGTAGCCATTGTGGACTACGTTTTGTTTTGTAAGCGCGGAAAATTAAAAAAGCGCGACGTTTTTTTGTGCCTGATGTTGCCCGTAGCGAATTTGACGCTTGCCTCCGTTTTGGGACTGTGCGGCATGGTTTATTACGTCGATAACGGCGTAGGCCGCCACTTCCCGTACTACTTTATGGATTTTTATATGCTGGGATGGCTCGCCGCCGTCTTTTTGGCCGGGATTACCTTTGTGTACTTTTTATGCGCCCTCGCCGTGTATCGGTTGGACCGGAGGAAACATGAAGCATAAAACAAAATAAAAGTAAAATTTATCTTGTTTAATTGCTTTTTATATTTGACAAGCCGAGTATATATATGATATACTGCGTAAAAATTATCCCTCATTTATCATTTATCATTCATCATTTATCATTCAAAAGGAGAATTTTACCATGTTCGTAATTATCACCGATTCCACCTCCGACCTCGATAAAGAGATGCGGGAAAAAATGGGCGTGGAGTACATCAAATTTGCCGTCACGCTGGGCGAGGAAGAATTTGCTTGTTCCTTAGATTGGGACGAGAAATTTTCGCAAAAGGAATTTTACAACCGTATGCGAAAGGGCGACGTCTTTAAGACGACCATGATTCAACAGGTTACATACGAAAGCGTCTTTGAAAAGTATTTGGCCGAAGGTAAGGACGTCTTATCGCTTTGCTGCTCGTCCGGCCTTTCGGGTTCTTATAACGCCGCGCGCCTCGCGACCGAAAGTCTAAAAGCCAAGTACCCCGGCCGCAAAATTATCGCCGTAGACACCCTGCGTTCGACCGGTGCTTTGGGAGTTATCGTGCTTAACGCCGCCAATTTACGAAAAGAAGGGAAATCCATCGAGGAAACCGCAAAATGGATTGAAGAGAATAAAATGAAGATTCATCAGTTCGGCACCGTAGACGATTTGGTTTATCTCAAGCGCTGCGGCCGCGTAACTGGCATGGTGCAACTGATGAGCAAAATATTCAACATCAAGCCCATCATTATTTCTAACACCAAGGGCGAGAACGAATCGGTGATGAAGGTGCTCGGACGGCAAACCTCGATACAAAGGCTCATAAAGCTCGCCAAAGAAAACATTATCAACCCGGAAGAACAAACGGTTTTCGTTTCGCACGCCGACTGCGCGGAGGAAGCGGACCTCTTAAAACGCGGCCTTTTAGAGGAAGTTAAATGTAAGGACGTATATATCGGCTGGGTTAACCCCACCGTCGGTGCCTCCTCCGGACCCGGTATGATCGGCGTGTTCTTCTACGGGAAAGAAGTTACGGAAGCCGGCAAATAAACGTTAGAAGTAAAAAGTAAGAAGGAAAAAGGAAAAAGGAAGGAAAAAGGAAAAAGTTCGGATGTTTTTGCGAAAACCATCATCCGAACTTTTTGCTTCTTACTTTTTACTTCTACTTCACTTTTTACTTTTTACTTCTAACTTCTATTTCACCGTATTCACATGGCACCGTTTGATATCATAAAGCTCCTGACTCTCTAAGGCATCGGCGACGGCGTCGGTTATTTCTTTGATTTCGATGCCGTTGAGGCCGTCCTCCACCCGAATTGTAACGTCGGCATGCAGGGAATTGCCGAAGGGGCGCGTTTCAATTTTGAGGATGGAGCGCACGCCCTCTATTGCAGAAATGAACCCGAAAAGCGCGGAGTTCTGCTTGCCGCCGGCGGATTTTTTTAAGAGCTTTCGCGCGGCGGTTCGGATGGCAACCAAGGCTGCCCCGCACATAAACGCGCCGACCGCCATGACCGCCGCGCTCATAACCGCATCGTCTGCAAAAAACAACCCGCAAATTAAGCCACCCAACACGGCGACTGAGGGCAGCGCGTCTATGCGGTGGCGCATCGCCTCGGATTTTAACATCGGCGATCCGGCTTTTTTTGCGCCGAATACCGTAAAGTGGTACATCCCCTCTTTAAACACAATGCTTGCGGCAAATACGGCGATTAAAGCGCCCGCGCTCCCGCCCTTGAGCGGCGCTTTCGGCTCTAAAAACGCGATGGCGCCCAAAACGATAAACAACACGCCCGCACAGAAAATAAGAGCCGAGAGCGCAATCGCCGTCCCATCGGAGGCAAGGATTCCTTTATTCCCCTCGCCCCTGCGCCTTACGATACTTTGCGCCAAAAGGCCGTACCCGGCCGCCAGCGCGACGCAAAACGTATACACGGCGTCGGCGATGGCCGCCATTTGACCGATAATGATGCCAAAAACTAATTTTACCGCCACAAAAACCAAATTTACGGCGATCGTAACCAGCACCGTTTTTTGAACCGTTTTAAAGGCCTCCGGGCTTCCGGAAGCATAAATTGAGCCGCTCATGAGTGTAGTATAATCTATGTGCTATTCGTTTGTCAACAAATATATCCGACTTGCGTCGGATGACAAAACCTGCGGTTTTGTGCACATACATTGCATTAATTCTCGCCTCTCTGAGCTTTGCTGTCGCAAAGCTAGCAGCCGCAAAATGCGGCTGTCGGCTCGAAAGGCGTCTCGGCCATGCGAAAATAAATTTTCGCGCGGCGCTCGACTTCTCATAATAT
>WQYM01000178.1 GCA_009781235.1 Bacillota bacterium | reverse complement strand
TTAGCTAACCTTGAAAAAGGCACGGGGATTTGGGAGCAGGGCTGGCTTATGCCCGGCGCTCCCGAATCCGCTTCTTGCGCCTGAAAGGAAGCTCAAAAAAAAGCCCGATTAAAATTTTTGTTGGGCTTTTTTGGCACGTTCCCACCTTAAAGGGAGTTCCTCACTTGCTCAGAACTTCCTTAGCGGAAGTCCCATAGTTAGAACAACCCAAAGCGGCGGCGCGATGTTTTTTACATCGCGCCGCCGTTGCTTTTTGGGTTGGTTTGCGTAGGGCGCGGGGGAGCGGGCCGCACAACAGTGCGGCCCCAACGGGGGGGCGGCAAACATGCCTATCCGTAGGGGCTGGCCTTTTGGGCAGCCCGCAGAATCATTCTCGTCGGCGGGTCGCCTTGAAATGCGACCCCTACGGGATGGCGGGGGAGCGGCTCCCTAAATCTCGGTCCAGGACTTGTTGGAAATCGTCATCGGGCTTAGGGTGAGCTCCGCGCCGTTGCGCAGCACCTTTAGAATCACCGTGTCGCCGACGCGCGCCTTGTACAGGTAGTCCGACAGGGTAAACAGCCGCGTAATCTCCATCTCGTCCGCGTCGCCGATTTTTACCGAAAGCAAAACGTCTTGCAACTTTACCACCGCCGTTGCCGGGCGGTCGGGATCGACCCGCGTCACTTCCAGCTCCTCGCGGATGCGCACCACCCCGCCGTCCAATACGGCGCGGCTGCCCACTACCTCGGTCGTGATGCCCAAAAGGTACTTGACGAACTTGCCGTCCTCTTTTACGTTGTCCACCACGCAATTGGCGATGCCGATCGCCACGTTGGAGGGGATGGCGTAGCCGATGTTGTCAATCTGTTCGTCTACGGCCTTTGCGTTCACGATGCCAATCAACTCGCCGCTCTTATTATACAGCCCGCCGCCGGAGTTGCCGCTGTTGATCGCCGCGTCGATGCGAATCACGCGGTGCGAAACGTTGCCGGCAACCGAGTCGATGCGGCGCATAGAGATGGTCTCGGAATCGACGTTCACGATGCCGCGCGTGACGGAAATGCCCACGCCCTCGGGGTTGCCCACCGCGATGGCGGCCTCGCCCACCACGATGCGCTCCGAATCCGCAACGTCGGCGGCGCGGTATTCGGGCACCTTAAAAACGCCGTTTGCGCCGACCCTTAAAACGGCGATGTCTTTGGCAATCGAGCCGCCGATAAAATCCGCCTTAACCGACAAATCCAACTCGCCGCGGGAGCCGCCGAAATATTCTTTGCCGTACGGGCAAATGCGGATGTTGTCCGAAATGCGCGAATCGTACAGCACGTGGTAGTTGGTGATGATGACGGCCGCGCCCGTTTCGCGGTTTAAGCTTAGTATTACCCCTGAGCCCGCCAGCGTGTTGGTGATGCTGAACGTGCCGAACCGCGCGCGGATACTGACGGCCGAGCGCAGCGCCTTTTGGGCCGCGTCTTGCAGCGGGTCGCGATCGTCTTGGAAAAACCCGGCCATAAAGTCGTCCATCGTTTTGTCCGGGTGCTCTTTTTTATAGAACTCGTACAAATCTTCCAGCGACAGGTCGTCCACGCGCAGGGACGCCAGCCATTGGGACTCCGAGCCGATGGTGGGGTCGGCCAGCTTTGCCAGCTCATACGCCGATTTTCCCCGTTGCGTTTCGAGCCACTCCGAAAGCGTGCCCGTATAGCCCTCGCGCACCGCCAAATCGTAAGTCGATTCCGCCGCGCAGGCGGAACCGAACGCCGCCAAAAGCAGGCAAGCCATAAGCGCGAGTACGCACCCAAGTTTACAAAAGCGTTTTGTTCTCATAATATTAGGTATTATGCCACATACGCCGCAAAAAGTCAACACCCGCAAGAAATAATTTTTATGAAACGTTTGACTTTTTGTCGCGGCACGCCTATAATACGAAAGACACGGAAGGTTGGCCGAGAGGTTGATGGCACCGCTCTTGAAAAGCGGCTTAGCAGGAATGCTAACTGGGGTTCGAATCCCTAACCTTCCGCCAATACGAATCAAATAAGAACCCCGTAAAGTACATCTTTAAGGAGCGCGTATTTGGTTTAATCGCAAAAAGAGAATGGGCAGGGTAAAACCTTGCTCATTTTCTTTTTGCGTTGGGGGTTGGTTTGTAAGAAACTTTGTCTTTCCAGTTGGAGTCGCTTTGTTTTCCCCGAAGCCCACCCACCCATTGGAATTTTGCAAATCGGACAAAACAAATCGAGAATTCATCAATTCCCATAAAAAGGAAACGCGAGAAACTTTGTCCAATACGTTGACGTATGGCATACAGTATGATAAAATTATCGATAAGCATTACGTCTTGGTTTTTGCTTATTAATGTTCAACTTTCAACAAAGCTATCAAAATTTCGGAGATTACTTTCTTTATGAAGCGATTTAATAAATTGGCAATATTATTAGTGATTACGCTGATAGGTGCGTTATCGCTAATTGCTTGCTCAAATGATAATGGCGGTACTACGACTACGCCGACTCAACTTTCCGCGCCGACTGGCCTGCAAATTACCGGGACGGTCTTGATGTGGAGCGCCGTTAATAACGCAAGCGGCTATTCCGTGCAAATCAATGAAGGTGCCGCGATTGGAAACGGGCAATCGACAGCTTATTCCCTGCAATCGCTTTCCCAAGGGACATACACGATTAGGGTTAAGGCTATCGGCGACGGAACAAATTATTCGGATTCCATTTGGTCATCCATCAGCCATACGGTTGGAGGCGGCGGGGATATAACCAACTATACCGTACAATTCGATACCGACGGCGGTAGTTCGATTCCAAACCAAACGGTAGCCAGCGGCGGATTTGTGACCCGCCCTGCCAACAATCCTACCAAAAGCGGCTTCACCTTTGATAACTGGTATGCAGACGCGACCAAAACCATTCTTTTTAATTTTTCGGCGCAGGCCATAACTTCCAACACGACTATTTATGCAAAATGGGCTTCTTCTTCCACCATAACAAACCATACCGTGCAATTTGATACCGACGGCGGCAGCTCCATCCCGAATCAGACGATTGAAAACGGAGGTTTTACAACCCGGCCCGCTAATAATCCCGCCAAAACAGGCTTTACCTTTGATAACTGGTACAGCGATGCCAACAAGACAACTCTTTTTAATTTTGCGACGCAACCCATAACATCCTCGACGGTAATCTATGCAAAATGGAATGCAATTCCCGGAACCAATTTCACCGTGCAATTCAATACAGACGGCGGCAGCACAGTTTCAAACCAAACAATAGCAAGCGGTGGCTTTGCGACGCGTCCTGCTGATAATCCGACAAAAAACGGTTTTACTTTTGATAACTGGTATAGTGACGCGAATAAAGCGACCCTCTATAATTTTTCTGCGCAAGCAATAACATCTAACACTACGGTTTACGCTAAGTGGATAGACAACGCTTCGTTTGTTCCGATTGACGAATATACCTTTGAGCTGGCTGCTAATTTTGCTTCCTATGAGCTTGTTTCATATAACGGAAACGTAAAACAGACGATAATTCCGAGAATGTACGACAATCTATATGTCAGGGTTATTCGCGCCGACGCTTTCAAAGACAATACCGCGCTTGAGCAGGTTGAAATTCCCGATTCCATACATACAATAGGCGCTTCCGCATTCGAGGGCTGTGCGTCTTTAAAAATGATTAACATTCCGAATAATGTTACAACGATATCCGATAAAGCGTTTTTCGGTTGCACTTCGCTTGATTCGGCGCAAATAGCAACCGCAAGCATAGGTATCAGCGTATTTGAAGAATGTACTAATCTAAAAACCGTCACGCTTACTAACGAAGTACGCACATTAGGTGCGCGGGTTTTTTACAACTGTTCGTCGCTTCAAGATATGGTTTTGCCGGATACCGTTACCGCAGTCGGCGCAATGGGATTTAGGTATTGTACGACGCTCCAAAGCATAAAGCTTTCCGAAAACCTCACTATAATTTCTAACTCTCTGCTTGCGGGCTGTTCTGCGCTAAAAAATATCACTATCCCAGCGAAAATCACAAACATCGGCGAATCGGCCTTGAGCGATTGCACGGGTTTAGAAAAAATCACGATATTGGGCGACGACTTAACTTCGATTCAAAACGCCGCATTCTATGATTGTACGAATTTAAAAGAAATCTATATAGATTTTAGAGTGTATTTGACTGTCCCCGCGAATAATTACATCTTTTATAATGGCGGAATAAGCGGCGCGGGCATTGAAATAACTTTTGGGAAAAATATAGCTACGTTCCCCAACACGCTTTTTGTTCCTTTCGGCACCAACAATCTGCCTAAAATAACAAAAATCACTTTTGAGCAAGGCAGTATATATTCCCTTGTTCAAGTCGCAGATTTCGCATCTATGCCGTTTTTAACTGACCTTACGTTGCCGGACAGCGTATTGGAAGTTGCGAAAAACGCATTGACGACTACGCCTTGGTATGCGAATCAAGCCAACGGTTTAGTTTATTCGGGAAAAGTATTGGTCAAGTATAAAGGCACGATGCCGCAAAACCAAACCGTTACCGTCGCGGCTAACACCGTTTGCGTAGCCGACGCAGCATTTGAAAATTGCGCTCCCGAAACTTTAATCCTACCCTTTGTCGGCGCAAATAAGGATGCGGCGGGCA
>WQYM01000177.1 GCA_009781235.1 Bacillota bacterium | reverse complement strand
TTCGCCGGGTTAACCAAATCCTTGGCTGCGAAGTAATTGAAAAAGACAACCTGTGCGCGGGGACGTTTTTGAGCGCGGTTTGCGCGCGTTTCATCATGTTAAAAAGCCATGCCATGGGGAAAACTTATTTTGCGGATTCCGGGATTGAATCGAAATGAAGATATTGATAATAGCCGGCAGCGAACATTTTTTGTACGGCTTTAAAAAAGAATTGATTTGCGCCCTTGCAGAAAGCGGGCACGAGATAGTCGTGTCCACGCCGACGGGAAGCATGCACGCGGAGCTGGCGGCTTTGCCGTGCAGAATTATTGATACGCCGGTAGACAGGCGTGGGTTGAACCCTTTAAAAGATGCCAAGCTATATAGACAGTATAAAAAAATGATGGCCCAAGAGCAACCGGATAAGGTTATAACGTATACCGTCAAGTGCAACGTCTACGGCGGGATGGCCGCGCGAAAAAAGAAAATTCCCTATTATACCAATGTCACGGGCGTCGGCACCGGCTTTCAAAAAAAGCTGTTGCGGCGCATCGTCATTTTTTTGTACAAAAAAGCGCTCAAAAATGTAAGCGGTGTTTTTTTTGAGAACGACGCGAACCGTGACGTTTTTATTAAGAACAAAATCATCGGTGCCGATAAAGCGGTGTCGGTCAACGGCTCCGGCGTCAATTTAGAGGAGTTTTCTTATAAGGAGTTGCCGGGTGCAGAGTTGCCGGACGAAGCGTTCAAAACGGATTTTCTGTTTTTAGGGCGTGTGATGAAAGAAAAAGGAATTGACGAATTTCTATGTTGCGCTAAAAAAGCGAAGGAAGAAGCCCTGGATGCGGCGTTTTCGATTGTGGGCGGTTTAGAGGAAAACTATAAGGAGCGGCTGGAGGCATTGAACGCCGACGGTACGGTACGGTATTACGGCTTTCAAAAGGACGTTAAGCCCTTTATTGAGCGATGCGATTGCGTAGTATTGCCAAGCTATCACGAGGGCATGTCTAACACGCTCTTAGAGGGCGCGGCGATGGGGCGGCCGCTGATTACCAGCGATATCCCCGGATGCCAAGAGGCCGTTTTGGACGGAGAATCGGGGTATCTGGCACAAAAAAGCAACGCCGATGACTTATACGACAAGATTAAAAAGTATTTGAGTTTGGACGTGGAAGCACGTAATGTGATGTCCCTTGCATCGAGAGCGCATATGGAAGCGCATTTTGACAGAAAAGAGGTGGTTCAAAAAACGCTGGAGGTGATATTATGAGAAGTTGAGCGCCATCTCGCTTAGTTCGTTGACAAATGTACTTAAAAAGAGTATGATGCTTACATGATACCTAAAAAAATCCATTATTGCTGGTTCGGCGGCAAGCCGCTCGGGAAGCTTGAAACAAAGTGCGTCGCGAGTTGGAAAAAGTTTTGCCCGGATTACGAGATTATCGAATGGAACGAAGCCAACTTTGATGTGAATGCTATCAAATACACAAAGCAGGCGTACGAGGCGAAAAAATACGCATTTGTCAGCGATTATGCAAGGTTCGATATTTTGTACCGGGAGGGCGGCATTTATCTTGACACAGACGTAGAACTAATAAAACCGCTGGATGAGTTGTTGATTCATAAGGTTTACATGGGATTTGAAAGACCGGGGCTTGTCAACTCCGGCCTTGGGTTCGGAACGGAAGCCGGGCATGAATTGTTGCAATATATTTGTGAAAGCTACCGCGCTAGGGCGTTTCTAAAAGACGACGGCAGCCCGGATTATACGACTGTGGTGCAGATAGTTTCCTCTACTTTATATCCAAAGGGCCTGACGGATGAAAACACAATTCAAGTAATTGACGGCTGCACCATATTCCCAATGGATTATTTTCAGCCGATTGACCAAAAAACGCGCAAAAAGTACATCACACAAAACACCTTCAGCATCCACCACTACGCTGCGAGCTGGTACTCGAAGAGGCATAAGTTTCTGAAAAAAATCGGTAAGTTGATGCCACCGGGATTAACGCGGCTAGGAAGAAAAATATTAGGACGTGACAAAAGTGATTAGAATACTTTTTCAAGGCTTAACGCCGTTTGTTGGCGGAACCGAGGTGTTTACGTACAATCTGATTAAAAATCTAGATAGGTCAGTTTTTCAATGTGATTTTGTTACCACGCATCACGATATGGCTTTTACCGAAGAGTTTAAGGTTTTAAAATGTGAGTTCCATTATATAAAGCATACGCGTAGGCAGAATCCTATCAAAAACTATTTTGAAGTAAAGCGTGTCATATCTTCCGGGCATTACGATTTTTTGTATTATAATACTTGCTCTGCCAGCTATATCGGAAGCATTAAGGCTGCGAAAAAATGCAAAGTCGCCACTGTGGTGCATAGCCATAACTCAGGAGTTCAAAAGCTGCATACAAAAGTTTTGCATAGAATCAATAAGAAAAAACTCTCGCGCTTGACGGATATTTCCTTTGCATGTTCGCTAGTAGCGGCAGACTGGCTGTTTTATAAAAGCAAATTGAGAACAGAAACGGTAATTGTTAATAACGGAATTGATTTGACAGCTTTTACGCCGTCCGACGAAAGAACGCTGCGTGCAAAAGAGGCGCTTGGGTTAGAAGGAAAAAAGGTAATCGGTCATATCGGCGCGTTTCGTGAATGTAAGAATCAAGCCTTTTTGGTTCAAGTGTTTCAGAGTATATGCGAGGAGAGGCATGACGCGGTGTTGGCTTTTTTTGGTTCGGGCGAAACCATGAAAACAGTAAAGTGCGCGGTCGAAAAAGCGGGCTTAACAGATCGCGTGTTTTTTTATGGTTTTAGAAAGGACATAGACTACGTTATTCATGCACTTGACGTATTTGTTCTGCCATCCTTATTTGAGGGTTTGCCGATTGTGAGTATCGAAGCTCAAGCTGCCGGGTTGCCCGTGGTTTTGTCGACAGCGGTTACGGAGGAAGCGGTTTTAACAAAATACTGCGTTAGGCTTGATTTAAGCGAACCAGCCTCAGTTTGGGCAGAAACAGTGAATAACTTTTTAGACATACAAAAGTGCGATAATTATAACATATTAAAGAATGTCGGCTATGATGTTGCGGATGCGGTAAAAACTATTGCAGAAATGCTGGAATGTTATCAAATGGAGCACGGATAAGTGGCAGATATTATTGAACGCATTACACTATTTCCATTATTTGCCGCGTTTATCCTTTTTGTTGTGTGTCTTGCGACAAAGGCGGAAAGTTTAAAGCGCAAGGCGTCTATACGAAGCGGGATGCTTGAAAAAAGCTTTTCCCGGTATACGACGGCGGGCAACTCATATTTAAAGCTCGCGTTCTTTTGCATGTGGTTTTTGTTTGTAGCGGTCGGGGAAAGGATGGGGGCGGATTCGTCAGAATACAAAATGCTTTTTTTAACCAGTGTCGAGCATTTTTCGTACTATATGTCGAGTGACATGGAGCCGTTCTTTTTTATTTTTAATGCTTCGATTCGTCTTTTTACGGATAATTTTTATATTTATAAGGCGATATGCGGGCTTATCATGTTTGCGCCATTTTATAGCGTTGTAAAATATTTTAAAAATAAAATCAATCTTCCGTTTGTACTTTTTGCGTTTGTTGTAGGCCCCTACTTTATGGCGTTTAACATTATACGGCTGTTCATGGCGTCAGGACTTTTCCTGTTGGGAATAAAATATTTGTATGAAAAGAAATATGTCGGCTATTTTTTATTTGCGCTTTTAGGCTTTTTGTTTCATTACTCCATGGTTATCGGCATTTTCTTTAGTTTGTTGATTAAGCCCATAGAAAAAAAACCGTTACAGTTCATGGCACTTGGCGTTGCGTGCGTGATTTTGGGGGCAGTGTCGCTCCAACTGCTGTTGCAAACCGTCGCGTTAGAAAGGTATCGAGGGTATTTGGCGTTTGACCTTTCCGGCGGCTTTCGTTTTGCAGTCATGACTCCGTTATTACTTCCGTTATATTTCTTTTTTTCAATTCAAAGGAAAAAAGAAAAAAGTCGCGAGCAACAGTTGTATTCGGCGTTTGCGGTTTTTCATACGATTATCCTCATCTCTGCGTTATTTTCCGGTGTAATCGATAGGGCCGCGGTGTATTATTCGGTTCCGGGTATCGTTTTTTTATCATCGGTAATAGAGCAGTTGTACAAAACAAAAGCAAATCGACGGTTTTATTACGGGATGAGTGCTGCGTGGTACGCATTGTGGTTTCTGTATTACTATTTCGGCACAGCCTACGAATATATGTTTAGGTGGAGGTAAAAAAAAATGATTCGTATCATGCATACAGCTGGCGTTATGAATCGTGCCGGTCAAGAGACCTTTATTATGAATATTTTTCGTCATATCGACCGTAGTCGCTTTCAATTTGAATTCTTTTGTGAGTTGGACGGAGCAGGCGATTACGACGAGGAGATTTTAGCGTTGGGAGGTAAAATTCACCGCATGACGCAGTTGCAATCAAAAAACCCGTTTAAACGTCGTGCATTTAGGAAGCGAAATTACGTTAAATTCTTTTCTGAAAATAGCGATATTATTTTGCACATTCACGAGCGGTTTGCACCCAATGTATGTTTAATTGCTTCTGCGGCTAAAAAGGCCGGGATACAGCGAATAATTGTTCATAGCCATAGTACATCGGTTCCAAGCCGCCGATGGTTGCACAAGCTGTTTAAGTTGAGATTGAACCGCA
>WQYM01000176.1 GCA_009781235.1 Bacillota bacterium | reverse complement strand
TTTTTGATTTCCCACGCAAACTCGACCGTCCCGCCGCCTTCCCAGCCGTAGCTTTCGGTGTCCAAAATAATTACCGTCGCAACGTAGCGCCCCGCGCCGATCGCGAAGCTGTTAATAAGCTGCATGACATTCGGGTCGAACCCCGAAAAAGCCATCCCGGTAAAGCCCTGCTGCGCGCGGTTGTACGTAAAAATTACGGACGACGGGTCGACGAGCTCCGGCTTGGCAATCAACCCCCGCGCCACCGTCAGCGACCCGCTCAAAAACACAAAGCTGTAGTTTTGCGCCTCCGCCGAGCCCGCCGCGACGGTAATTAAGTAAATCCCGGCGGGAAGTTCTTCCTCCTCCCCCTCGAAATCCCCCGTGTGCAGCTCGGCCAAAAACTCTCCGGCAATCGCGCTCAGCTCGTCGTCGCCATAGGCAAAGCCCGAAAACCCCAGCGTAAGCTCCGGGTTCGGAGCGCCCGACGGCTTGCTTTGGTTGAACGGGAACACCGTCAGCACAGCCTTGGCAATCGAAAACTGCACCGCGTCCGACCAAAATTCAAGGTAGCTGTCGGCCTCCGCGATATACGCGCGCACCCGGTACGTTCCTACGTCGCGCGGCTGAACCATTGAGGGGAATTCATATTCCGTATCGTCCGCTTCGTAATAGTAATATGTGACGGGCGCGGCGTCCGGCACCAAGCCGATCCCGGGCGCAAGGTGCGCGCCGTACGTCCAGCTGCCAAGCGTCACCGTGTTATTCCGCACCGCCTTTAAGATATGCCACTCCAAGGGCACGTCGGCCGTTTCGCCGTCCTCCCACTCGAACCGTTCGGGGTCGTTTAATTTCGCCAATGCCGGGTACGTGCCGACCGCCGCCTCAATCGCCGCCTCCACCGTATATCGCGCACTCGGCGGGAACGCGGGGAGTTGGCCTAAGCCGTTGTATGTCATCTCTACCCCGCTCTCCGGGATTGCCACCTGCTCTTTTAACTCAAACTCCGCCTCGACCGACACGCCGCCCTCGGGGGCGACTTCCGGAATCACCATCGTAAATTCGGGCGCCGTATGCCCCGCGACAACCGCCCCGTTCACCCGCCACTCCTTAACTCGGTAATGCGCGTCCGGCACAGCGGTAAAAACAACCGTGTCGCCGATCGCCACCGTTTGCGGGCTTTCGATTCCGCCTGCGTCCGCACCGTCCAAAACCTCCGCCGAAATTTCGCCGTTGCCCCCCGCAACCTCGAACGCCACCGCGTGCGCGGCGTACTCAAACTCCACCGTAACGACCGAATCGGCGCCGATGTGCAGCGTAAAAATATTGGAAAGGTTGCCCGGCACGGGCTTGCCGTTTACCGCCCATTGTTTTACGCGGTAAAACTTGTCGGGAACCGCGGTAAAACTGACGGCGCTGCCCGAATAAACGGTGGAGCCGCTCTCGATAGGCGCGCCCGCTACCTCCGCCGACAACGTACCGCCTGTTTCATCCACCACCTCGAAAGCAATATCCACGGGGTATGAAATATCCGAATATACGCGATAGCCCTCTTGCTCGCCGCTCGCGGCGGAGGAGGCGCGGGATACGGCAAACGCCGCGCCGGGAATGATGTACAGGGCGGGCGTGACGGCGCTGAACGAAAACGCGGCTTCATTCAGTATCGAGCCGTCGGAAGAAACCGACTGCACCCGAATCCCGTCAATCGGGTGGCTTGCATACGGCGTGCGCGTCCAGGCGTTGACCGCGCTGCCCCCCTCGTCGAGCACGATATGGTAAGAATCGCCGTTCGCGTTCCGCAAATCCCGCCCGTTTTCGCTTTCCGTGCTCGACTCGTACATCTGCTTGATGTCCGGCAAAAAAATCCGGTCGGATATCGTATAAGAGAACACGTCGTCGTCGTAATTCTGTAAGGCCGTCTCTAGGGGCCCGCCGGAGCCGCCGAACACGACGCTGCCCGAAAGGCCGGGCGCGGGCGTATGGCCGGCTATCGAGAAGGTTTCGGGGTAATCGGGATGAACCGCCGTAGCGTCGCCCCACCACAGGATTTGCTTTTGCGGAACCTGCCCAATAATCATCTTTTCCGCGTCGCTGAAACGGGTATAAAACGGCTGATTTAAATATTCGCGGATTTGGGCTTGCTGCCAATAGTTGGTTCCGTAACTTGCGCGAGCGAGCTGATTGCTCCCGGAAACGCTAACCGCGCTGTTGACAAAACCGGCGTTCCCCATAGAGAAAAACAACGATAACGCCGCCCTGTCCGTACGCAGCAATAAGCCATTCTCATCCTTGCCGACGACACGCCACTTAAGGTCGCCGAAACCCTCGATATAATCGCCGACATCCAGCTCCGTCGCCATAGCGGCGCGTGCCGATTGCGGCGCGCTTGGGCGGCTACCCAAAAAGCCCGCGGCCGCCGAAAAAAGCACGAGTGCGGCAAAGAGGGTAAATAGAGCCGATATTTTAAATTTTCTGCGCGTTTTTTGTACCATGGCGGGATTAAGGGATGGGTTGTCACGGGGACGGGGGTATATTGACAACCCCATCTTCGCAGCACGTTTTTTCCTCGGGCATCGGGGTTGTCAATATACCCCCGTCCCCGCGGCAAATAAAAAACAGGACCACGAATGAGGTTAAGATTCCTCGTTTTCAGCCTGCTTTTGTTATGAGGTTGGGGTTCCTCGTTTTCAGCCCGCTCTTGTTATAAGGGTGGGGTACCTTGTTTTCAGCCGCTTTTTTGTAGGGTTGACGGTTCCCTATCTTTTGTTTCCTCTTACTACGATGTATCGTATTGTGTTGTATTATACTACATTAAGCTATGCGGCGTCAAGAAATTTTTAATGCATATGCATATGAAAAAAAAGTAAAAATTAGCCAAGATTAAGGGATTTAGACGTATCGCACAAATAATTATGTGAAAACGAAACGAAAAATGTCGAAACGGAGGGCAACCCGACAACCCGACAACCCGTAGGGGCAAGGCGTGCCTTGCCCTGATGCCGGGGCATAGCGCGTTTTTTTGGGCGAGGCACGCCTCGCCCCTACGGAAAATTTGTATTGCCAGGGGTTTTTTTGGGCGAGGCACGCCTCGCCCCTACGGTATATTTGGTTTCTTCTCCAAGCGTTATAGATATATGTCAGAGAGGGAAATAAGGTTAATCGAGTCGTCTTTTTCGGCCGCCTCAATTACTCCGGACGAAAAGCCGGATTTTGAAAACAGATAATAGTATTTTTCTTCAAAATCGCGGAAGATTTCTGCTTTGCGTTTTAGATTTTTTAGTACGGCAAGGTCGAGAAGCTCATTTTGCCATTTGCATTCGCCGAATATTGCTTTTTTCCCGGCGATGGCAAGAATGTCTATTTCCTCTTGCTTTTTTGTTTCGGGATTGCCGCCCCACCAGCTGCCGATTTCCTTGGGAGTGAAAGGCAAATTGTCCGCAAACAGCGTAAGGTATTGAATGCAGATATCCTCAAAGATTCTTCCGAGGTATTCAGATAGTCTGGGCTTGACTTCCGCCTCAAATACCGATGCACTTTTATTGGCGGCAATCATGGACATATTGCCGGGCACAAAGCGATACCAAAAGTTGAAAAGGTTGTCTTTCAAGTAATAGATGGATTTGTTCTTAACCGTTTCCATAACGGGCGTTTTTCTTCCGATAAGCCCGAGTGAGATGAGCGCGCCGATATATTTAGAGCAAAGGCCGCTTTCAAGATGGGTGCGGGATGCAATTTCGTTCAGTTTATTTGCGCCGGAAGCGATGGCGGTGATAATTGCATTATAGGTAGCCGGTTCACGCAATTCCTGTTTTAACAGATTCGACGGCTCCTCAAAGAGATAACTTGATTGTTCAAGGAGCCGACTAATAATTGCCGATTCTATATCCCCGTCTGCGCCTATATCAAGATTGTTTAGGTAGTGCGGAATCCCGCCCGCTATACCGAAAAGCAACACCTGTTTTTCGGGTGTGAGGGCAGGATAGGCGCAAGCGGCAAGCCGGTAAGAAAGCGGCTCTAACCTAAACTGCGCCGTTCTGCGCCCGTAAATCGGGCTTTGATACCCAAGCACCTGATTTTCCATAAAGGACATAGACGAGCCGCAAATAATAAAAAAGATATTGGTTTTTAAAAGCTTGTGGTCGATGAGGTGCTGCAACCTGCTTGAGATGGATTTGTCCGCTTTTGCAAGATAGGGGTACTCGTCTATGACAAATATAAAACGCGATTTTGCCGCTTCCTCCGCGATTTTATCAAAAGCATCGGAAAAACTTCGGTAATCCGCATGCACAGAGGAGCCCGGGTAAAGGAAACTATTGATTGCTTGGGAAAACTCCTTTAGGTTTTCCTCGGCGGTGGATTCCAACGCGGAAAATAACAAGGCGCTCTTGCCCTCGCAAAACTTGCCTATCAGCGTGGTTTTGCCGACGCGCCTCCGCCCATAGATTACGGCGCATTGGAATTTGTCGGACGCATACAATTTTTCAAGCTTTGAAAGCTCCGTTTCTCTGCCGTAGAACATAAATTATACTCCTACTCAAAAGATAGTATATCGTGAGTATAGCATATATGATTTACAAATGCAAGAGAAATATAAGTCGATCATTAAAAAATAGTAATAGCGCGTTTTTTGGGGCGTGTGTTAATATCAGGGTCAACCCGTAGGGGCAAGGCGTGCCTTGCCCTGATGCCGGGGCATAGCGCGTTTTTTTGGGCGAGGCACGCCTCGCCCCTACGGAAAATTTGTATTGCCAGGGGGTTTTTTGGGCGAGGCACGC
>WQYM01000175.1 GCA_009781235.1 Bacillota bacterium | reverse complement strand
AACGCCAACAAAAGTGTAGCATATCTTGTATGGAAAATCAAGAAGAAATTTTCAAATCGTGACATCATATCCTCTCCCGCCCGATACTGGCCAAACCGAAGGAATAAAGAAAAACAAACGCAAGCCCCCGCGAGGCTTACCCGCGGGGGTTTGTTTTGCCGATTGACAAAAACATATTCAAGGAGTATAATAAAATAGGGCGGTGGATAAATGGAAATTTTGCCACGATATAAAGAAGTTGTAATACCTATAGAAAAATTTGAAAATTATGCGTTAAATCCAAATAAATCATCGCATAAAGCACTTGCTTTTCAATTAGCTTTGGTAAGCGTCAAATAAACCCGCACAAAAAGAGCCGCCCTTAGTAGGCGGCATTAGGTGTAAAGTTCCATGGCAAAAGCTTATCGATAACTTCCGGATGGTTGTGAATATCCCAGTTTGGGGCATTGCGGAAAACGAATGTGAGGTAGTCGAACGGATTCACCTTGTTTTCTTTGGCGGTTTCTATGATGGAGTACAGAATCGCACTGCTGTGCGCGCCGTTCGGCGTGTTGCTGAACAGCCAGTTTTTTCTGCCGATAACAAAGGGTTTAATGCTGCGCTCCGCACGGTTATTGTCAATTTCTAAACGGCCGTCAAGCAAAAACTTGTCAAGCCAGGGCTTCTGATTGAGGCAATAAGTAACCGCTTCCTTAAAGGGCGAACCCGGCATAGTCGTCTGCAAGGAACACCATTCATAAAATGCGTCTATCAAAGGCTTGACGTGTTCTTTTCGCGCTTCAAACCTTGCTTTGAAATTGTTATCTTCGGGAAATTTGCGAAATTCCTCCTCTAATTTATAAATCTCACCAAGCCGAAGCAAGGCCTCGGCTGCCTGAGATTTTTTGCGCACATTTTTGGGCAGCGTCATAAGCGCGTCATTAAAATTTCGCCGCACGTGCGCCCAGCATCCAACCACAATAATATCTTCCGGCAGTTTACAGTGGTATCCCTTAAGTCCGTCTGTATGCAAATATCCTTTAAAGCCTTTCAGGAAATCCCGTGCATAATCGCCGCTTCGCCCGGGTTGATAATCATATAATACAATATGATTGTTGGCGTCCGCGCCTGTACGATAAAGCCACATATAGCTTTTGTTCTCGGCATGCCGCCCATCCTCGCGAAGCACCTGCACTGTAGTTTCATCGGCGTGCAGCACCTCGGCACTAATCAGTTGCTTCTTCAACCTGTCGTATATTGGCTGCAGCCAATCGGCCGACGCCTTGATTAACCAGTTGCTCATTGTTTGGCGGCTTAGGGGGATGCCCTTGCGCTCCCAATCCTGCTGCTGCCGATACAGCGGGCTGCCCATCACGAACTTTTCATAGGCGATATGGGCAACAGCTTCGGGAGAGGCGAAGCTCTTTTTAATAACCGGCTCCGGCGTTTTTGCTTTAACCATCGGCACGTACTCGGAGCGTCTTTCACAGTGGCGGCAGGAATATGTCAGAGTTTCGTGCCGCAAAATAACGGCCTTGGCGGGAACAAGTTTCAGTTCTTCCCTTGTTTCGCGCCCCATAACGTGCAAGGCTTCACCGCAGTCCGGGCAGAATTGATCTTCACCCGGAAGGCTATGCTCAATAATCTCAACGGGCAAATCCTCCGGCAATTTGCCTATGCCGACCTGACCCGCCTTTCGGCGGCGGTAGGCCTTGACGTCCTTAATGTCAGGCTCGTTCTCCCCGTCGTTTTCTTGCTCGGCCTCGTTAAACAGGCTAAGTTGAGCGCTGATATCCGCGTTAAGCTTCTCACTGGACGCACCGAAATTGCGCTTGTTGGAGAGTTTAAGCTGCGCCAACAACCACTGGTTTTGTTGTTTTAGGAATTCATTTTCGGCCTTTAATTCGGCAATTTCAATGTCGTTTTTCATGCCTTAATTTTACCACAAAAACGGCAAAAAGTCAAGCAATATCAAGGGTTTTCGCGATTATTTTTTATGCTTCCCAAACGTATAAACTCAAATTCCGAAGCGGTTAATTCTATCGTTTTGCCCAGCTTCTCACTTGGCCAAACATAACGCCCGTAATCTCGCCGCCGTTTTGTTAATTGAAAACTGCCGCCGTCCCAGTGCAGACATATCAAATGCTCGCGCCTTGTCCCGCAGAATGCGTATAACCCGCCGTCGAGAGGGTCAATCTCCAAAAATCTAACAATCTCGACCAGTGCGTATAGATTTGTACGCGTATAAACCGTTCCGCAAATGAGCGTTACCGTTTTTTCCTGCGAAACTTGAGTATCATTATATGCCGAATTGCAACGCATTTCATCATTAAGAACCGCGATCCATTCGGCGGCGCTCCTTGCGTGGATATACCGATAATATGGTTCTGAGAACGGGCGATGCTTTGGCGGCGCCTCAAGTCTTTTTTTATAAGTCCGAAGCCAACCCTGCACAGTGCTTATGCTGCAGTCAAGAACCTTTGATATTTCAGAATCGCATATTCCCCCCGCATACATTTCCATCGCCGCGCGATGCGTCGCCGAGCTTGGTGACAGCCGTATTTCTTCCGCCAAGGCTTGTTTTTCACTACCGGCGTAACTGTGGGATTTGTTATTGCATTCCCGTGAGCAATAGACGCGCTGCCGATAGTTATATCCCTCGAATTCTTTGCCGCAGCATTTGCAGACATATATTTGTCTGCATGATTGCAACCTGCCCGTCGGTTCCTTCGTTTTATATAACTGTTGCCGTAACGCGGCGCGCTGTTCCGGGCTTGTGCGGTAGCTGAATTGCCTCTCGCATTTTCTACTACAGTACAGCTTTTGTTTTACGCCTGAAGCTTGGCTGATTTCAGCATCGCAGTTTATACATTTTTCCCCTCGCAGTTGGGCTTCTGTCAAATTTACGTCACTTGTGCTTTGATCGCGGTAATATTTATCACGGCATACGTTGCTACAATATTTACGGCGGCCAACAGCCCTCCCGGAAACCTTAAAATCCACACCGCAAACCGGACATTCCCGCGAGTCTTCTCGTTTTTCCTTGGCGTGCATGGATCGGTAATTCTTCCCGCGGCATGTGTCGCTGCAATATTTTTGCACGCCTGCGTTTTGCCCACATTGAAATATTATCCCGCACACCGGGCATTGCTTTTCTACGGATTCTATTTTCCGTTTTTTGGCTTTATATTGATTGGTTCGACATTCATCGTTGCAATATTTCCGACGGTTCTTTTCGCTTTCTACACAAAATGTTTTCCCACATGCCGGGCAACGGCGTTCCGGCACAGCTTTTCTTTCTGCATCTTTTAGCATACTTGGCTTTTCGTTTTCAACTGCCACTTGCATCACTCCCTAAGCGCATTATATCAGGAAATGGCTTTCAGGGGCAGGTGTTCTAACATTTGACGCTTACTACTATCGTTGAAATAGCAAGTCATTTATGAGAGTTTTCTCGTAGAATATGTACCGAATATAAAGGGCTGTATTTGTGCATATTACAGCGTTCCGCCGGCGGCGAATTCCTCCGGCTCAATCGAATCCGAAAGCGACTGCCGTATGATTTTTTCGTCAAACCCGGCGTCGGTATATCCGTTGAAAATGGTGGTGTAATAATATGCGCTGGGCTGCGCCAACGGCTGGTCATCAGCATCCATGATATAAACCGTTGCGTTGACGGTTCTGCCGTCCAGCTTGACCTTGATTTGTTCTTTGCGATAAAATAAACAGTGGAAATTATCGAGTGCCGCTTCATCGGCAGGGGTTATCTCCCAAAGCAAGATGGGAACGCTGCCGCCTTTGTGTTCTTCCACGGTTGCCAACGCCTCCGCGTTCTCGCCCCTGTAAACCAACCGATGGTCTTTTATCTCGCTGGCTCCGGCAAGCAAAGCCGTGGGGCATCTGTCCGCCATTTCCTTTTGGTTTATAAAAAAACCGTAAGCGGCGTATAATTTATGTCCTTTTTCCATGTTCTCAAATCTCCTCTCCCGTTAATATAAAGTGGCTGTAGGCCTTCGTATCCATGAAGATGAAGTCCGCCAGTTCGTAAAAGTCCATCTGCATCGCAAGCTCAAACACCGCTTTGACATCAAACATATTCGTTTTGCCCGTCGCCCTAACCGCCAGTATTTGTTCCCGAACCTCGTCGGGCATGGTTGACGGTATTACCTTAATTTCATCCGCCCCGTAGGCAACACCCAGCGTTGAGCCGCTGTCCCAATCCACGAACACCGTGCCGATGCTGTCAATGGTGGTAACCGTTCCCCGGTCGCCGGGCTTAAGGTTTGTATAGGGGTCAGTCATCCGTACCAGTTCAACCCGTGTGCCGGGCTGATACCTTGCCCGCCGTGCTTCAAGGGCGGCTTTTGAAATAATCTCATTCATCGGTGGCATCCTCCTTTTTCGGCGGCGCGCCATTCTTGAACGCGCTGTTGCCGGAGAGGTTGCGGAGCAGGATTTTCCTGTCCTTTTTGTAGTCATCACCCACGAAACCGAGCCGAATGAGAAAAACGCGGAATGCGAACTTCTCATTGTCGACCGACTTCTCTTTGGCGGTGACACGCTTTTGTTCCTTCGCCGCTTTGCAAAGCTGTAAAACCAGCGTGGAGTAAGCGTTGACCTCGTCAGCATCCTCTGTGTATGGGAACCATGCGAACTGTAGCTTGTCGTCTGTTTTGGTAACCGCCAGCTTATCCGCTCCGACCGCTTTCTTTATAAGGGTGGCTTTGCTGGCGATGAGTTTTTCGAGATTTTCAAGCTGTGCGGGGGTGAGCGTATCCGCCGGGAGTTCGAGCGTTAAGCGCTTGCGTTT
>WQYM01000174.1 GCA_009781235.1 Bacillota bacterium | reverse complement strand
CGGGCGCGTTTATGGCGCTTAGTCTCAAATATGGAAGCGCAGTTGCGGGCGATGCATCTTCAAAAGAAAAACTGTATGGCCTGGTACGGGAATTTTCTCGCAGATTTGAGTTGCGAAACAAAACTATCGTCTGCCGCGAGTTATTGAGAGTAGATTTAGTGGGCGGCAATGCATCTATAAACGCCGCAAGAGTAAAAGAAGTTTGTCCCAAGGCGGTGAATGACGCGGTGGAAATTTTAGAAGAATTGAACGGGGAGGTGTGCGATGAATAAATGCCAAAACGTATCCGAATGCGCCTGTCCGAAAACGGCTTGCCCGAATCGCAGCCGCTGTTGCGCTTGCGTCATAAAACACCGCACGACCGACAGCCTGCCGTTTTGCTTATTCTCCGACAACGGCGGCGATAAATCGAACCGGAATCATTACGAAGTGTTGAAAAAGCGCTTCGAGAATAAATAGGGAGGTTGCTATGTCAGACAAAGAAAAAATAAGAGGGCACATCAGAGGCCAATACGCAAAAGCAGCCAGGCGCGAAGTAACGTCGTGCTGTAGCGGCGAGTGCGGCTGTAACGGCACCGCTGCGGACGTTGCGGCGGTTTCCAAGAAGCTCGGATATAGCGAGCAGGATTTTTTTGACGCGCCGTACGAGTCCAACATGGGCTTAGGTTGCGGCAATCCAATCGCGATCGCGTTGTTGAAAGAGGGCGAAACTGTGCTCGACTTAGGGAGCGGCGGCGGATTTGACTGCTTTATAGCCCGAAAAAAGGTAGGGGAGACGGGTCGTATAATCGGCGTGGACATGACACCCGATATGCTTACGCTCGCCCGCAAAAACGCCGAAAATAGCGGCTATAAAAACGTCGAGTTCCGCTTGGGTGAGATTGAGCATCTGCCCGTCGCCGACGGCAGCGTGGACGTTATCATATCCAACTGCGTCATAAACCTCTCTCTCGACAAAGCGCAGGTTTTTTCCGAAACGTACAGGGTGCTGAAAAAGGGCGGCAGGCTTTCGATTTCGGACGTCGTCGCCGTTGCGGAAATCCCTGAAGAGTTCCGTAAAGACTTCGGCATGATTTCCGGCTGCATGGGCGGCGCGGAGCACATCGACAAGCTCAAAAAGATGCTGTCTTTGGCGGGCTTTATAGATATCAAAGTTACGCTTAAAGATAACTCCGGTGACATTATCGCCTCGTGGGCGCCCGACACTTCAATTGAGAATTACGTCGCTTCCGCCGTCATTGAGGCCCGCAAACCCGCCTGTTGCTGTTGCGGCGGCAAGTGCTAGAAGATAAAATACAACTAACGGTAGCGTGCCAACCATTGCTTTTTATATGGTTCTACAGTATAATGATATTAGGAATTCCGGGAATTTTTTTAAGGAGGTAATACCCTAATGTCAGACACAGTAAAATGCGATTGCGGGTGCGTTTGCGGCGGCGTCGAAAAATGCACGTGCACACCCGAAAAAAACTGCGGTTGCGGCGGAACATGCCCCAATTGCAAAAGATAACAAAAAAGGTAGAAAAAAATGAACGAGAACATCGGGGACCTCATAGCAAGCGGGCGCAGGGCCAAAGGGCTTACCCAATTACAGCTTGCAAAACGCTTGCACGTAAGTAGCCAAGCGGTAGGTAAGTGGGAGCGCGGCGAAAGCCTCCCCGATGTTTTCATGCTGGCTAAACTCACCGACATTATCGGTCAAACGCCGAATTGCTTGCTGACGCCCGCCAAATGTTCGTGCGGCGACTGCAAGTGGTGCTGCCCGCACGGAAATCTATGAATTATTCGTGATTCGTTTTTTTCCTCTTGGCGGCAATGACGGCAAGGACGATGATGATGACAATCGGGAAAAGTGCGACGGCGCCCGCAATGATTGCGACCAGCGCGTTCGTCGGCAGGCCGCCTACGGGCAAGGTTGCTTCTTTTTCTTTTTGAAAGATTAATTTTGCGCCGGCTTCGTAGGGGTAGGTAAGTTTGTCTCCGTCAAGAATCGCCGCAAAAGATTCCGCTCCGACCATAAACGATAGGGAATTCCCGTCCCGCGTATAAGTGCCTCCGGCTTCCTCTTCTCCGAACAACACAAGCGTAAACCGTTCGCCGGACAAAAACTCAAAATAGATATAATCGGTTATCCGCTCGTTTTCCGCCTTGTACATAGCGTCTAAGCCGTTAAATGTCGTTCCATCGGGGTCGTCCGATATGTCAACAATCAAATATCGCCCCGTCAGCGACGTATCGGCAGGAGCACCTCCGCCGCAAGCGGAAAGCGTCGCGACTGCCGCGCACAATAAAACGGCGATACAAAATATCGATAAAATATTTCGGTGTTTCATAAATTATTTATCCTCCCGTTTGCCCGCTTCGTCCGCGGGCTTTTTCTTGTCGCGCAAAGCGATCAGCGCAATGGCCAGCGTAATCAAGACTGCCGCCAGTGCGAGTACGACGATGGCGTAAGCTTGCAGATCGCCGAAAAGCAGCCGTTCAAAGAATGTCGCGTCCGTCGTCTTACGCGCCATGTCGGATACCTCCGCGCCGACTACCGTTGCCGTGGTAATAATATAATCCGACATCGTGTTGTTGTTATACGTTACCACGCCGCCCGTAGCCACCTTCGCGTTGCCGGCAATCAGCACCAAACTGTCGGATTTTGTGTCGTATTTATATACGTTGACCGCCGTTCCCGCGCTAAATCCGGTTTCCACCGCAAAGCTCGCCGTACCGGGCAAATCGCCGTGGTGGGCAAACGAATACGTAAAGCTTTCGGCGCCTATGCCGGCCGTCCCCATCGCCGCAAGCATATCGACTTCCTTAGCCGCTCCCGCAGTGTACCCGAAATCGTATAAAGCGTCCGACGCGGCGCCTTTAGAGATATCCTTTCCGGCAAAGGTTATCGTAGCGCCGTCCTGGACAAGGGCTAAACTTGCGGATTTATTCGCCTCCAACGCGCTGAAATATGCGCCCACCGCCACGGTGCTGGTATCTTTGCCGAGCGCAACTTGCTGCGTAACCCCTTTTTGATTCTTTAGCGCGTCGACCGTTTTTCCGAAATCCATGCGGTCGGCGGGGTTGATGATGGGATTTGTGGCGCCTTCTTTCATCATATCCTTGTAGTTATTCAGCATGTTTTCTAAGGTGAAGTAGCCGGGAATGTAAGTGGCGGTCGCGTCCTCGTAAACGATTTGAATCGCATCGTCTAGCATTTGTGCCCACTCCTCGTCGTGGTGGTTTAGATGGTATAGATCGTTAAAATTGTTCGGGAAGCCGCCGAAGGTCTGATTCAAGGCGACGGGAGTTAAATCATAGCCGTATGCCGCGGCATTGACGGGCTCCTTAATGTGCGGAGATATTTCAATCCGGGTTTTGGGCACGATATACGAGGTGCCGTCCACGGTAAGCCGGTCGTTCGTGTAAGCGTCGTTTTTATCGTCCCAACGGATAATAACTTGGTTCACCGGCGTCTGCCGGAGTAGCTCTGTTAAGGCAGACTCCTCGCCGTCCCCGCCCGCTAAGATACGACCCAGCAGGCCGGCGGTTTTGACAACCTCCAAATGGGTCGCGGCGCGGGCCGCAAGGCTCATATTGCTCTTCGCTGTATATGTGATATTGTCGTTGGGAACGAACGTCGCCCCCCCCGCAGCGCCGCCCTGCGCCGCGAGAGCGGCGTCTTTATGCTCGCTGCCTATCCAAAGCGCACAGTCCTGCGTCGCGCTCCCGAAACCGAAAACGCTTTCGGCCTTGATGGCAAAACGGTACACGCCCGGCTCTATATCGACGCCTATAAACAGCTCGCCCGTATCCGCGTCAAGAGAAACCCCCGACTGCGGGAATGCCGATCCCGCAACGGGCTCGAGCGAAAAGGCGACGCGGCCGCTGCTTTCGGGTATAATCCGGTAGGATTTCGTCTCGCCTGCCTCCGCACCGAAGACATAGCCGTTATAGGCCGCCTTTTGGAAAGACGGGCGGTCTCCGGAGACCGTCAGCACGAAGCTGCCGACGGATGCTCCCGCGGAGTTTTCCGCCAAAAGAGATACGTGATAAATTCCCGCCGCAAGTTTGCCGGAAGCAATAAGCTTATTTTCGCTTGCTTTGAGGCCGATGCCCGACGTTACGGAATTTTGATTGGTGTCGCTGACTTGCAGTGTAAGCGATACCGGCGGCGTGCCCGAAAGCGTATACGGTATTTCCAAAAGCGCGCCCTCTTGGGCTTTGTAGCTTTGGCTGCCGAACGTAACGGAGGGAGCTTCCGCGTTTGCGGGCGGAGCGATCACCGTAATTGTAAAGTCCTGCTTAGACTGCGGCGCCGGGTCGTGCAGGGATACTCCCCACAGCAACGCCTCTTCCCGCACATCCTCGGGGTAATTCTGCACCGCGCCGAGCTTAACTGTGTATTGTCCGGGCGTCAAGCCCGCCGGAACCGTCAGGGCTCCGGTTAAGGGGTCGATTACCGCTCCCGTGGGTATATTTGAATCCGATATGATGGAAAATTCCGGATACAGCCCGTCTGCAGTCACTTGAAAGGCGCCGCCGTCCGTCGTTACCGTGGCCTTATTGTCGGAGGTGATTTTTACGGGGTTGGGGTGCGCCTGCCAAACCCATTCCAGCGTTACCCTTTGGCTCATCATCGTTACGGCTTTGCCGTCCTCGACGACCGTTACCAGTTGATACTGCTCCTTTTTGGGCATCGTCACGTTGCTGCGCTTAGCGTACAGGCCGGCATAGTAATTCTGCGCCTGCTCCCATCGAAAGCCGTAATACGTGTCGGCGTATGAATATACAAAGTCAACGTAGAAAGCGAATTCGTCGACCGTTATGGGGCGCGTTCCCGCAGGGTTTGTTATCATAAAATACTCG
>WQYM01000173.1 GCA_009781235.1 Bacillota bacterium | reverse complement strand
TAACCCGCAAGGGGGGCAGCCGCCTAAGGTAAAACCGGTGACTGGGGTGAAGTCGTAACAAGGTAGCCGTATCGGAAGGTGCGGCTGGATCACCTCCTTTAAGAGCGTACCAAATAGAGGTACATCTTCATAAGCCGAAAGGCTTCTCGGATTGGCCGCCCGAGGTACAAAACGGCTCCGGAAGGGAACACCAACCCTAATCCGAGATTTGTACTTCCTATTCAAACTCTCAATCACCATTTCGTAGGGGTCGCACTCTCGTGCGACCCGCCGGTTGCAACCATTGCAAGTCCCTGCGAACCACAAAAGACAACAAAAAAGGGCTCCCGACCCCGGGAGCCCTTTTTTGTTAGGAAAAGCATGTCACGGGTACTTGCCACGGGGACGTAGTACTTGGCATGCCAAGTACTACGTCCCCGTGACAACCTTAACTTGTCAAACACTACGTCCCCGTGGCATAGTCAAGGTTGTCTCCTTCAATATTTCCCCTTGCCTGCGCTTTCTTTTGCAGATGTCCCAGCCAAATGTACAAAAAGATGCTGCCCGCCAGCGTTGGGAAGGCGATAAAAAACATCAGATAAAATTCGAGGCGCGTTTTGGGTAGCTCTTTTTGCAAATTTTTAATGCCGGTGCCAAAGTCTAAAAACACTTGCTTGTCGGTACGGATTTCCGAGATGGCGATAACCATACGGCCTTGAATCGGGCGCGGCGCACCTTTTACGGTCACCGCGTCGCCCTCGCGCAAAGTGCCGGCCATCCCGTTTTTGTTTGCTTCCGCTCTATTTTCGTTGAGTAAGCTGAACCAACAGCCCCCGCCGTTTTTATTATACTCCGATTCTTCGCCGACGGCATTAAAGCCGATTCCTCCTCGCTCTATCGTAACGATGCACGCAATTTCCTCATGGCTGGTTGCGGCGGAATAGTACTTGTAGTCGCCGATTGCGGGCATCAGAATCGCAAGCGAAAAGTACGAAAAAATCATCGCGGGGAAAGCAAGGATTACGAAGATAAAGCGGTACCAATACGTGGGGTATTTAATCCCGCGCTTTTCTTTCCAATGCCGCTCAAACAAACCGCAAAAAAACAAGGTCGCGGCCAAAATCCCCAAGAAAATAAAGAACGGCGCCGGCTCAAAGCCCCATATGCAGGCAAATATCATTTGCATGATCGAAACGCCCGCAAGCGAGGCGTATACGATATGCCGAAAATTGTTTTTTAGCCATACAAAATATGCCATGTGCCCATAATACCATGACTTTTCCGTCCTGTCAAGCCAAAGAAAATGGAATTTGTCATGCCACGGGGACGTGCCACGGGGACGTAGTACTTGGCATGTCAAGTACTACGTCCCCGTGGCACGTCCCCGTGGCAGCTAAATGCGGAGGCTGTTTTTTTGCGGATAAGCGATTATCACTTGACAAGCCGTCCCGTTTTATTTTATTATGAGTTGGGCGGGAGGGTATGTTCTTTAAAAAGCAAAAAAATAATTTTATCCTCGGCATACTGTTCGGCGTAATTGTGTTACTTTCGCTGCTGCTGCCGTACATTTATTTTTTTTCGCCGTGGTTTCCGGCCTTTGCGCTGGCTATTGTGCCCATTCAAGTTCGTTCCGCATTTGCGGAAAACCCTTTTTTTTCATTGGCGTGCTTGGCTATATTTGCCGTGTTTTTGTCGGGAGTATGCATCATCGCAGGTTCGGCGGGCGGCTTGGCAACCTATAAGCGCGGTCCGAAACGCAGCTTTAACAAATTATATAAGGTGCTATTGTTTATTCCGATAAGCCTGTTGGCGTTGATATTCATATTGTTTGCTTTCGGCGGCGTAGTGAAGTTTGTGAGCCCCGCGTTTTATATAGATGCCGTTGCATTTTGCGTTTTTCCTGCATCTACGATTATTAAAGAGCGGAACATATCGGTACTCGCCTCCGCGTCGCCTCGAAGAGCCGAGCTTATCAAAAAGGTACAAGCGCAGTTTGAAGATTTATGCGTTTCGATAATTCCGTCCGCCGCCTGCGAAAGCGTTTTTGAGGGGGAGCGTCCCGACGACTACTCGTTGCGCGTGGCTAAACTCAAGGCCGAAGAGGTTTTCGAAAAAGTGGCAAACCCGGACGCCGTAGTTTTAGGGTGCGACACCGTCGTCACGTTAGACGGCCGTATCTTCGGAAAACCCGCAAGCGCACAAGAAGCGCTGGAGATGTTCCAAACGCTTTGCGGCCGCACGCACGAGGTAATTACGGGCGTTTACCTTGTGCGAGGCGGCAAAAGCCCCCGCTCGGTCGGTGCGTTTCAAAAAACCCGTGTCACGTTCGCCCCGTTCGACGAAGCCCTTGTAAAGAGCTACATCGGCACCGGCGCCCCGCTGGATAAAGCGGGCGGCTACGGCTTGCAGGATCCGCAAATCCGGCCGCTCATCAAAAAAGTCGAAGGCTGCCGCGACAACGTGGTGGGCCTGCCGATGGAGCTGGTTACAAGGCTACTAAGAGAGTTCTTTTAAAAATGCAGTAATGCAGTAGTGCAATAGTGCAGTAGTGAAGGATGATAATTTGCAATCAAGCTTTATCTAGAAAGTAACAAGCAATCACGAGTGCACTATTGCACTACTGCACTATTGCACTCGTGAATGGTTGTCGCAACTAAGGAGAAACGAATCGCCATGCCTACCATCGAAATCGCCGTTGAAATCGGCACCTCAAACACCTCGATTTTTGTTTCCGGCAACGGAATCGCGCTCAGAGAGCCCACCATCGCCGCCTACGTGGGCGGCGGTAGGCCTAAAAAGCTGATTTGCGCCGGGCTCGAGGCGTACGCAATGCTGGGTAAAACGCCCGAGCGCACGCAATTAGTCACGCCCGTGACGGACGGAGTTATTTCTAATCCCGACGTATGTGCCGCTATTTTAAAGGAGTTTTTTAAAAAGGTTTTGCCCGACGCCTATTTCCCGCCGCGCGTCAAAGCGATTGTCGGCATCCCGACGGGGCTCTCGGTAGCGGAGCGGCGCATGTACGAGGACGTGGTGTTTGACGCCTCGCCGCGCGTAAAAGAGGTTACGCTGGTCGAAAATATCATTTTGTCGGCCGTAGGAATCGATTTGCCCATCGCCTCCGCGGCCGGAGGCTTGGTTGCCAACCTTGGGGGCGGTACGACCGAAATCGCCGCGCTCAGTTTTTCGGGCGTGATCTCAGGCTGCGGCCTTAACATCGGCGGCGACGCGATGGATGCGGCGATTTTAGACGGCATCGCGGGCAAGCATAATTTAAAGGTGGGCTTGGCGACGGCGCGCAAGCTGAAAGAAGAGGTTGCCAGCCTGTACGAGAACGATATGTCGGCGCGCCCCGTCAACGGCCTTGACCTGTCGACAAGGGGTGTCGGCAGCGCGCTCATTACTGCGGCGGATTTATACGAGGTACTGGCACCCTATTACGCTCGGGTGGGCGCCGCAGTCGAAAGTATTTTAAATATGTGCCCGCCGGATGTCGCGGGGGATATCAGCCGCAAGGGGATTTATTTAGTTGGGGGGACAAGCCGCATCGCCGGCGCCGCGCAGTTTTTGGCGCAACAAATCGGCATTGCAGTCCACGTGCCCGAAGATCCCGAGTACGCCGCCATTTTGGGCGCCGGCAAGCTCTTATCGGACAAAAAGCTGTTAGAGGCGATATTCGAGCATAAGTAGACCTCCGCTTACTCGCTCATTCGCCCTTCGTTCACTCGCGCGCCCGCACGCCCGTTCACTCGCTGACAACCACCTTGTTGCGGCCGGTTTCTTTTGCCTTGTACAGGGCTTTGTCCGCCTTTTTGATAAAGAACCGGCGAAGAAAGCGGCATAAAGAAATATTCTACCTTACGACGGTGTCAAAATGTATGGCAAAACAAAAAGTATTTGAGGATTTTTTTAAAAACCATTGACTTTCCAAAATTTGTGCTGTATAATGCGATTGTTGATGAGAGGATTGTTTGGTTAAAGAAAACTGTTTTATAGAAAAACCAAAAATGTGCAAGGGAGCTGTTTTACATGAATCAACTTACCTACCTAACGAATCTTGGCAGTCATCAAGTTAATACGCATATCTTTACGCATATCTTGAAGATAAGCGAAACAGAACGTGCATAAGAGGCGCGCCATTTTTCGGTGTGCCTTTTTGTTCATAATCCGGTATTGACAGATAATTGAAAAATATGATACAATGAAGCAAGGTTAAAGGAGGCAGGATTTTTTATGGATAATAACGAAACAAAACCGAAAAAGAACATTGGCAAAGGGCTTAAGATAGGCATTGCGGCGGTGGGGCTGTGCTTAATTTTGACGTTTGCTTGGCAGTGCGCGTCGTGCTATATTTTCCCCTATAAGGTAGAGGGCAAGGTGTGGACGTATTACGTGCAAAAAAACGGTTCGGTGCGTCTGACCGGCATGAACCCCAAAGCCGTACCGGCAGATGGGGTGCTGTATATCCCAAATAAAATAGGGGGGCGCAAGGTTTCCGGCTTTGGGCAGATTACCAGTTCTGTCGGGCTGCCCGGCGGCACGCATGGGGATATGTTTAGGATCCCGCGCATGGAAAAGGTTACGTTGGCGAAAGGCGTGCCAGTTGATGATTGGTTTTGGGGTGCTGGCAGGATTATTGAGCTTGAATCCAAAACCGCAGAAAATATTTGGTTTAAGTCTACCCAAAGGCTTATCATTGTGCCGGACGGTTGCCGAGACGTTTATATAACGGCAATGGAAAAACAGCAACAAAGGCTTTCCACCATGCATCGCGTTGTAGAAAAAACTGAATCCATCGGCCTTGAGTGGCTCATAGATGGGGACGGCTTACTAAAGGCATATTTCGGGCTGCAAACGGAGCACTTGGTTTTTCCGGAAGGGATTAAAAAGTTGGACGGCGGCTCTTTAGGGGGGGGGGGGGGTTTT
>WQYM01000172.1 GCA_009781235.1 Bacillota bacterium | reverse complement strand
TCCGGGCGAGCAGGAAAAAATCACGGAAATTTACACGCTCAAATTCGACGGTCAGAGCATCCGCAATGTCCTCGAAAAAGAGATGCCGAAAGAGGATGTGCTGGAAATCGCGGCCTGCGGCTTTGGCTGTACGCTGGTGCGCAATACGCTGTTCCAAAAGGTGTACGACGGCGCGTATTTCGAGTACATCGAACGGAAGCAAGGCAACGGCCAGTTCGTGATGAGCGAGGACATCTACTTTTGTAACAAAGCGCGCGGCAAAGCGCAGGCAAAAATGCTGCTGGACACCTCGCTCCGCTGCCCGCACATCGGCAAGATTGCGTTCGTGTAGTCGGGCGCAGACGCAAAATTTTCAAGGAGGGATTACACCAACATGGGAGACAAGGAACCGGAAAACAAGGGAAAAATGAGCTTTGCGCAATGGGTGGTCATTAAGGCCGAAATCTCATCGCTCAAAAAGCGGCTTGAGGGCATGGACTACAAAACGTCCAAGTACACCGACGGCGAGTACAAGCAAAAAGAGTGGTCGGCCATCGTGGGCGAGCGCCAAGAGCTGCGCCAGCGCATCCGCGACCTGTGCGCTGCGATTGAAGACTCGCCGTTCGGCGTGGGATAGGGAGGGGATAATGGAAACCGCGCTATTAATCATTCTGCCGATAGTAACGGCAGCCATCGCCATCGCGTCTTTCTTCATCGCGCGCAACGCCGAGGCGCGCAAGCGCGGCAATGTGGATGGGAGCTTGCGGTCGGACGTCACTTACATAAAGGAAAAGGTGACCGAGCTGTGCCGCGAGCTAAAGCGCATCGACGCCACGCTCACCGACCACTTCGAGCGCATCATCCGACTTGAGGAAAGCTCAAAGGCCGCGCATAAGCGGCTTGATGAAATGACCAAGAAATAACGGAAAGCGTGAGGCAAACGGGCGGGAAGCATAGAAATTTCCCGCCCGTCGCGCGCTGTGGCGGCGTAAACGCGGCATTGGGTGGTTTTGTGCGCGGTTAGGGCAAGTAATCGCATTGTCCGCCACTACCGCCAATCGCGCACCGTGGGCAACACGCGGCGCATATCAACCAAAAAATCATCAGGTACACTAACGGTCGCAAGGCCGAAAAAAAGGAGAGAAAAAATTTATGAACACGTTTGACTTTGTAGTCGTTCCTGTCATTGTGACGGTCGTCTACACGCTCATCTCGCTCTTAAAGCGGGAGACGAAAGGCAACGAAAAGGTGCTGACCCGCCTGCCGCTGATTGCCGCTATTTTAGGCGCGATCTTGGCCGTCATCGGGTTTTACGCCGTGCCGGACATCGTGCCGACGGAGAACCTTTTCACCGCCCTGCTCATCGGCACCGGCAGCGGACTCGCGGCCACCGGCACCCACCAAGTATTTAAGCAAATGGGCTCGCCAAAAGACCCGCGCGGAAAGGATGGAAGCGATGACGGAAGCGGACAATAGGACGGCTTTTTTAGCGGCGCTCAAAGCCGCCGTCACCGAATCGCTTTTGCGAAAGAGGCTGATAACCCCCGCCGAAAAAACGGCATTCAATTTAATAAATCTTTCTCAAAATTAGGGGCGACGATGCCTTGACTAATAACGGGATAGACGGTAATGTGTCCCGTACCGTTGGGAGACCGACGGTGCGGGGCATATTTTTTTTATCACCGTTCAAGTCCTGTCTATATACGGGCAAGAGCGAAAGGAGATTAAAACACGATGGAAAACACAACGGTAACACTCATATCCGAGCCGACGCCCATGAGCGAACGGGTACTGAAGGCCGCGGCATACGTCCGCGTCAGCACCGAATCGGAGAATCAGAAGCACAGCCTCAGCGGCCAATACGCATATTGGGAAGGCCGGATTAAGGGCGACCCAAAATTGGAGCGAAAGGTGTTAAATACGCACACCGCCATAATATACAAGATTAACCGACTCGAATTTTACTTTCAGGCGGAAGTGCCGCTGTCGGATTATGAGTTGTTCGGAAAGAGCTTGGCGATAAGGTAATCCCGCTTTTCTCTTTCTGCCGAGAGGGCTGTCATAGCGTCTTTGAAAATGCGCCTTGACAGCCTTCTCGCTTGCCCCTTGCTCGGCGGCAGAGCGGCATAAATATTCTTGTGCGGTTTGTCAAAGTAAATGATGGTTATGCCGTGCGGCATAGTTAGATGGTCTTGCATTTGTTTATTCCTTATACATTATTTTGTGATTTGTTTTAGCTCTTTATCAAGGTGACAAAAAAGGTAACGAGCAAATTTGTCCGTTACCTTTTTTGCTTGTTTCCCACCCAAGCCCACCCGAAAGTGCCTAACTTTTAGGGAGCAGTGCATAGGTGATGACCTTTACAGCAACCACCTCAACGTCGGCGCGGCAGAGTTGCTAAATGACCATATTTCGGTTGACCAGCCATTGTATTTGGTTGCCGATTGTAAGCCATTCATATTTGAAGTTGTCAATCCCGTGCAGCCAGCAAAGCCAAATAACGTAACGGAAAGCTGACACTTGGATGAATCAAAGTAGCAATTAATAGTGGTCAGCCTGTTGCTCCCACCAGAAATTGCCCCAAAAATACTTCCATTGCCTGCGTTGCCGGTGGCCTTAACAACCGACGCGTTCATACAGTTCAGTATTGTCACATTGAAATTGCCGGCCTCAATAAAGCCCAAGAGGCCACCGGAAAATTTGTTATAAAAGATGTAATTGCTACACGCCTCGATTTCTCCAACATTGAATGAGTTGGAAATGACGCAAACGCCTTTTTGATTTACGATGTTGCCCACGATGCCGCCGACACGAGCAGTCACCCCGCCACCATAAACTTTCGCGGCGTTCTTAGATTGGTCTATGGTGCCCGAGCGAAATTGCCCAATGAGGCCGCCAACATGTGCTGCGCCGCCACCTACTCTAATTTCGCCAGAAACGCTTACAGCAGAAACTTGGATATTTTCTGCTGTTGAGGCCAATCCACCCGCAAAAATGTTGCTGTTCGCTGTCCAATTGCGAGTCATTGTTACATTTATTTTTAGGTCACTAACCCGCGCATTGGTCAAGTTTTTGAACAGCCCCCCCATAGTATCTGTCGAAGAAGTTGAGAGGAATTGCAGATAGGTGATTTGATAGCCTCCGCCGGCAAGAGTGCCGGTGAAATCAAACGGAGACGACCATATTCCAAGATCCAAATCTTTTTGCAACAAATACTTGCCGTTGGGATTTTTCCTTATGTCGTCGAACTGTTGCGCTGTCGATATTCCAGCCCAACCATCTTCGAGCTTCCATCGTGCATAGAGGATAAGGTTTTCGCTTTTATTCCACGTTACGGTGCTTGTCATCGCCGCCGAATAATATTGCGTACCGCCCGTATTCCCGGACACGTCATAAAAGCCCATGAAAACATAATGGTTTCGTGTGGGAATGCCTTTCGTCCAAGCAGGCAACCTTTGTCCGAATGTTGCTACCAGCGTTTCGGTTTTGCTTGTTCCGTCATTAAAGTTTAATGTGATAAAACTCTTTTGCTCTTCTAACGGAATTTTCACTTGAACTTCTAACGGTGCGCTGTTTACTCCACCGGCAGAGGCAATTATTTCAAACTTTAACCCCATTGCACTCGAATTGTTTTGAACTTCTAACAACCACCTTCCCGTAGTCCGCTCCCTTTTTAGCGACACAAGCCCGCCTGCAAAGGTTTCGGTATAAGTTTCAGACGCAGAATCGACAATGGTTGCGCCAATAATAGAGTAGGTAACGGGATATAATGCGGCCGTTGAGGGATTACGGATTGCACTTAAAACGACGCGACCACCGGGAACTAACGTACTGAAATTGTTTTTGTCCGAATCGGAAAACATCACTGATGCAACCGGGATTGAAATGAGATTTTGGATATAATAAGTATCCGTTGTCCCCGTTTTGGCCAAAGACCCATTCCCCATATGAGCAAGCGTAAAAGAGATAGGCACTCCGATATTTTTTGTCGGATCGTAATCCGAGTTTAGAGCCGCCATCATTTCAGCTTGATTTGCGGTTTTAAATACACCTTGGTTGCCGGATATGCTACCTCCGATTAAGAAATAGTTTATATCCATTAGTTCATCGTTGGCGTTTTGCATAAACTCAGTACTAAGTTCGCCGCTAGCAAAGGTTCCGCCTGCGCTTACGTTCAACTTTGCGACCAATTCCTCAAAGGAATAGGTGCTTCTGATCGTGATCGCACAGATGCGCCCAAAAGAAACCGACGAAACAAAAACGGGAACATCGGTAGGTTTAATTGTGCTTGCCACGTCATCATAACTCACTCCCTCAAAAAATCCGGCAGCCCCTTTATTTACCGGATAATCTACCGAGATCGTATAGTAAATTTGACGCACCAAAATCACAGCGTACGTCAACTTTTGGTCGCTTTTGAAGTTGAGCGATGCCGCCAATGACGCGCTGAATGAACCGAAACCGCCGCTAGCTTTCGCATTTAGAGCCAACGACAGTTCCTTTTCGCTTTTAACTTCCAACATCTGTGTGGCTACCATAAAAGGTAGCTCGGCTCCTTGAATCAGATTGTTATTTACTAACTCACTAATTCCTTCTCTTACGGCCGATTGCTGTGATTTTACTTCGGTAAATTTTTTGCCGGTACCCGTAGCTCCTTCCAAACTGATTGATAAGGTCGCGTCGGCTCTGTTAAGTCCGACGATCTGTTGGAATGCCCCGTTATAATTAGCGGGATTTAATAAGAGCAAGTTGGAAGGCCATATGAGCGGATCGGCTCCAAACATCGTGAGGTCGTCTAACGACATTTGCAATTTTACTTCCTCAAAGACTTCATAATATCCAGCCGGAGTATTCCCCACGGACACCCCGTTTTTTGACGCTTCAACGGAATCAACATTGCTTATCGATCGTGCGTCTTGCAAATTTTGGCTCCAATTGTCGGCTATGTTGTTTTCTATCAGATTTTGCAAGTACCGATTTATGGCCGGAGAATCGTCCGTCAGTTTGGGAACGGGCGGCTCACTGTTGAAGTCATTTTCACTTTTTCCCTCAACAGCAATCCACTTGGC
>WQYM01000171.1 GCA_009781235.1 Bacillota bacterium | reverse complement strand
CGGTGGTCGGGGTTCGATTTTCGGGATTCGAGATACAAATCCATCTTCTTTCAACTGACAACTGACAACTGTATTCGCAGAATCACGAACGTACAACTGACAACTCTCTCCGGGGCTGGGGGTTCGGGATTCTGACAAATGGGGACGGGTCCATTTGTCATTTTGGCAAATGGACCCGTCCCCATTTGTCAGTTCCACCAACCCGGCCGCATCCGCGCGCAAGGCAACACAAAAGCCGCGCACGCCGACCAATACCGCCCCACCGAAGGGAGCGGCGGCACAAATATAAATCTCCGAGCCCGGGGTGAAACCCATGTCCAGTAGACGCCGCTTCACGTCTCCGTCGCGGATGCGCGAAATGCGGTAGGTTTTATTAATTTGCGCGTTAAGTAATGTCATAGTTAGCGAATAGCGAATAGCGAATAGTGGTTTGAGGTTAGAGATTAGGGGATAGGGGGGCGATGCCCTCGCAGACCCACTCGGCTTGCCGCCCTTGCACACCGCGGCGACCCCTACAGTTAGGTAAACGCTTCGCCACCCGTAGGGGTCGCACGGTGTGCGACCCGCAGGCACCTTTGCTTTTCATATGAACTGATTGAGTATATTGTCCGCGATTTTTTATTATTACATATTCGGAATCTCATTTTTGTTAGCATATGCTAACTACCTTGCCCCAAAAAAACCGCTTGTCGCGGCTCATTGAGTTAGCATATGCTAATTATATAAGAATTACCAACGTATTGTCAAGTGTTTAGCGCACTCTTCTCCACAATTTTTTTGATTGCCGCAAACGTCTCTTCGCTGATATCGTGCTCCATGCGGCAGGCGTCTTTCTCCGCAATGCCCGCATCCACGCCGTTTAAGACCCAAAACTGCGTGATGGTTTTATGGCGCTCCGCAATTTCTTCTGCTTTTTTGAACCCTGCTTGCGTCAGCATAATGTGTTTTTCGGAGTCAATCCCGATAAAGCCCGCCGCCCTTAAAATTCCGACGGCGCGCGTAACGGAGGGCTTGGAAAAACCAAGCTTAGCCGCAACGTCCGAGCAGTGCACGTCGGACTGCTTCCGGCTCAACAAATAAATTGTTTCTAAATAATCCTCACCGGACTCTCTCATTGCAGCTTTTCCTGTATGAAATTAATAAACGTCGTGACGTCGGTAAATTTTCGATACACGGAAGCAAAACGCACATACGCGACGTCGTCGAGTTTTTTGAGCTCCGCCATCACCATTTCGCCGATGTCCGAGGTTTTGAATTCCCGATCCAAAGAGTTTTGAACCTTTCGCACCACGTCCGATGCGACCACATCAATTTGCTCGAGTGACACCGGGCGCTTCCAGCAGGCCTTAATGATGCCGCTTTTGATTTTGCCCGCGTCGAGCGGCTCGCGCGTCCCGTCGTGCTTTATTACCAATACGGGCGTTGTTTCCACCGTCTCGTACGTCGTAAAACGCTTGCCGCAACTCAGGCATTCTCTCCGGCGGCGGATGACGGCCCCCTCTTCGGCCGCGCGCGAGTCGAGCACCTTACTTTCTAAATTTGCACAAAACATACACTTCATGGGAGCATTATATACTAAAACAGAGGCTTCGTCTAATGTTTTAAGTGGAAATCAACTTACATTTTATATTTTATATTTTTTATTGCAGCCCTCACCCGCAAATAATACCTTATGCACCGCTGCGTAAGCCAGCCCAAAAACGCGATGTAGGGCAGAAGGATCAGCCCGCTTACCCAAAAAAACGTCGTACCCTTAGCAAACCGGCTCATCACAAAAAATACCGCGTCGGCGCCGTTAAGCAAAGCGGAACAAATCGGCGTAACCAACGCCAACGCCTTTGCGTGCCTCGTGAGGATTTGCGGGTCATTATAAAATACCGGCGGCTGCTCCACGTACCCGTGCGACCAAACGGAAATCGGGCGCGCCGAGTAAACGAGCGTCCAACCGTTATCCTTATGCAAACTATAATACTCGGCCTCGCCGTCATGGTAATCGACAAAATACTTTATCCTTCTCGGCTCCCCTTTTATAAAATGGAAGCTGCCGCCGAATTTTCCCATCCACGCCAAATTCCAGCCCTGCCCCTCCATCTTCTCGAGCCACCGTTCGCATAAATCCGGCGCGGTAAGCCAAAAAAACCTTATCTTTTTGACGTACTTTTTTTCTTTCTTTAGCTTTTCTAGCTCTTTTGGACTAAAAGAAGGCGAAAGCGCGGCGAACGGGTTGTCGCACGCACCCTCCAGCGGCTTTACCGTACGCGCAACGCGCTTATAGCGTAAAATCCCGGGTATCAGCGGAATAAAAAACAGGCTCAAGAGGACTGAAAAAACGATGACCATCGCCAAATCAAACTTTTCCGTGACGGAATAGGACACCAAAAAACTGATGATAAGCGCCGCCAGTACGCCGAAAATCACGCCGTAGCCAACCAAAAACGACGCCGCGCGGGATTTTATTTTTAGGGCGCGGTTTAGCTCGCCCTCGTATGAGGGCGAGAGCGGCGGGTCGGCCAACTCGGTTTTAAGGATAAAACGCCGCTCAGACGCACAAATCTCGGTAAACCGACCCCCTTCGGTAAACTCCGGCGGGACGGGCGCGTCGGCGGGTTTTGAGCCGATGCGGTAAAACACCGTCGCAGACTCCGCCCTTATAAAAAAGAACCGCCCCGCGCCCAAATCCGCATACGCCAACGCATCGCCCTCCCGATGCATCCCGTTAAGCCACCGCTCACAAGCTAAAATATCCCGCTCAAACCGTCGGCGGACGCGGATTTTTTGCCCCGATTCCCCCTCGAGCGCACGGATTTTTTTCCCGATTCCCCTCATGCAGAATATGAGCGCGACGGTCGGAACGGTTAGCAGCGCACAAAAAACGACGCCTACAACGAAGCCCGCCGTCTCCATTTCGCCCGTCGCAAAAGCTACGATTGTAAAAACAAACAACAGTATGTCTAAAGCCTGCACAAACAGGTAAACAAACAGCATGGTTTTAGCCGCACGCCGCTTTTTTAGCATGCGGCACAAGGGCTCAAACGAAGACGGGCTTGTTTCGTGCGGGCTTAGCTTTCGGCGCATCGGCATTAAAAAACTCCTTTTGCTTTTGGGTGTCCTCGTACACCTGTTTCAGGCGCGCCATTTCAAGCTCTAACAGTTCCCGCCCGTCGTCGGTCAGCTTATACACCGTTTTACGCTCGGAGCTTACAAAAACGTTGATTAAATTATCCTTGCGCATCTTAGAGAGCGTGCCGTACACGGTACCCGAGCCGAGTGTCAACCGCCCGCCCGACATCTCGCCGACATACTTAATGATACCGTACCCGTGGCGCGGCTCCGAGAGCGAAAGCAGGATGTAATAAAACGTTTCGCTCATGGGGATATAGGTTTTTATGAGTTTTTTGTTCATAATCTAATGCTTCTTCGCCTGCCTGGCAAATACGATGCTCAAAACAAGACAACCGACAAACGCGGCGGAAAAAATACATATAAACATCACGGCGCGGTTTTGGCGGGATTCAGCAAGTTTTACCATGTTTTTAATGCCCGTCTCCGCGTCTAAAAACGTTTTGCCGCCGCTCTCGAAGCTGACGCAAATAAAAACGGTTTGGCCCTCGGCCTTGTCGGGGTATTTGGGCGAGCATAAAACCGTAACGGCATCGCCGCCCTTAACATTGTTAAACACCCCGTTTTGCCGAATAATCGCGAGGTTTGCGTCGCAATAGCCAAAACCGACGGCTTGCCCCTCTTCTACGGCAAAATCCGAATCCTCCCCGATAAGCCGCAGTTTTAAGGTGGTGATAAACAGACCGGTGCTGGCGACCGCCTCGCATTGAATCTCCTTGTAATTTTGGCGATCCGAAAAATGCTTTGCGCTGAAAAACTGCGAGCCCGCCGCGATGAAAACAATCGCGAGGATGCCGAACACGAAGGTTAGGATAATCGCGACCACCTGAAAAATGCGGAACATTACTTTGGATCCCATAAAAACTCCTTTTATAGTGCAGTAGTGCAGTAGTGATTGATATGTTATGTCACGGTGCGAGTATATCACGGCACGACATAGTTGTCAAGCGTTTTTAAGTAGTTTTTTTTCCGTTTTTCGTTTTACCAGCTTTACCGCCTCGTACCACAGCACGGCTGCTGCAGCCAATCCCAGAGCAATCAGGAGGTAAATAGGCGGAAGCGCGGCAAGCTTTAAAAATGAATTGAGCGGTGTGTACAGGATGACGGCCAATAAAAGGAGCGTTAAAATGTTCGCCGCCCACATCACCTTATCCTTAAATAACGGTTTAAACGTGGAGAAAACCGAGTCCCGGCCGGAACAATTTACCTGCACCAAAAAGAGGTTTGAAAGCATGAGGACGGCAATGGCCATGGCTCGCCCGGTATTTGCAGCGTTTTCAGTCGCGCCGCCCATAATAAAGATAAAATAATAGCTCCCGAACGACGCCGCGAAAATCGCGAGGCCTTGAAGGACGCTTTTTAGCATGAGTTTTGTTGACAACAGCTTATCCGTTCGTTTCCGGGGGCGGCGCCGCATAATGTCCCTTTCGGGCGGTTGCCGCTCCAGTACAATCGAGCAAGTGGGGTCTACAATCAGCTCCAGCAGCATGATTTGAAGCGGCAGCAGCATAAGAAATTCCGGTAAAATGCCAAAAAGCGGCGCGAGCAGCGCAGCCAAAGCGATGGGGATGTGGATGGTAAAAACGTACCCGACGGCTTTTTTGATGTTTTGGTAGATGCGCCGCCCATCGCGCACGGTACTTACAATGGTCGAAAAATTGTCGTCTAAGAGGATTATGTCGGCGGCCTCGCGCGAAACTTCCGAGCCGCGCTTGCCCATCGCGATGCCGATGTCGGCGTGCTTTAGGGCGGGCGCGTCGTTCACCCCGTCGCCGGTCATCGCCACGATTTCGCCCGATGTTTGAAACGCTTTCACGATGCGCATTTTGTGCTCCGGCAATACGCGCGAGAAGATGTTGACCGATTTGACGCATTCGCAAAGCGCCTCGTCGCTCATCCCGCTAAGCTCTGCGCCGGTGACAATCTTGTCGCAGTTTTCGATTCCGATTTTGCGCACGATTGCCCTTGCGG
>WQYM01000170.1 GCA_009781235.1 Bacillota bacterium | reverse complement strand
TTTGCGCTCGTGTCATCGTAAACCTCGGGTCGCTATCGCTCCCCGCTTTGGCTAAAAATATGCCCCCGGCATATTTTTACGGCTTCGCCGCCGCGTCGCGTCCCGGCCGCCCTAGCTTTATGCTGACTTTCGGCATTTTCGACGTGAATCCCAGCTTCGTTCCCCGGGCAGAGCCGTAACCAAGGAATCCCGATTACCCGTAGGAAGCGACCCATCGGGCGTCCCGCCGTCCCCGGGCAGAGCCGTAACCAGGGGATACCGATTCCCCGTAGGGGGCGCACGCCGTGCGCCCCGCCGTCCCCGGGCAGAGCCACAGGAGAACCGAAAGGTCTCCATCGCTTAAATATCGCGATACTTACCGCTTTTTTTGAGTTTTCTTTTTATCCTGCACAGAGGTTCTCAAAAACAACCCGCCGAAAACCATCAAAAGCCCCGCGCCGGCCAGCAATCCGCCAAAGAAGTCTCCCCCGCCGACCGTTCCGCAGCCGCCCGCGCAGCCGGGTGAACGGTCCCTTTGGCTTTGAGGCTCATACTCGGAAGCAATAATCGTAAGTGTGAGCGGCGCCGTCGCAACGGAAGCGCCCATGCCGTATGACAGCGTCACCGTAAAGGCGTAGACGCCGTTCGCGCCTTTTGTGTTTCCTCTCGTACCCGCCGTCGCCGCCGTAAACGCGCCGCCCGAAACGGAAGCCGTCACGCCGTTTAAAGGGAGCGCCGCGATAATCGCCTCTACCGCAGCCTTAGCCTCGATGGCCGTCGTTACGTCCTTTTGCGCCGCAAAGTAAGGCGCCGCCTCCACCAACAGCCTTGCCGCGGCGATGGCCGCGTTATCCTGCACGGTGGTGTCGGGAACCACAGAAGCAACCGGCGTCGCCGTAACCGTAGCCGCGGCGCCAAAACCCACCGCGTTAACCGCGCGCACCTTTAAAGTATACTCAGTGCCGATGGTAAGCCCGTAAAAAACATGCGAAAGTGCGCCGCTTGCGTTTACCCAAGTCGCTCCGCCGTCGCAAGAGCACTGATACTCGGTGATTGCGGAGCCGCCCGCATCGGACGGAGCGGACCATGCAAGCGTGACTTGCGCGTTTCCGGGCGTTGCCGTAAGATTCTGCGGTGCGGAAGGCGTACCCTCCTCGGCACCGCCCGGCTCAAAAGGCGTCGCAAAGACGGTTAAGGTCATTTGCTTTGTGGTTTGCGGCGTCCCCGTGCCCTTATTTAGGGTAACGGTAAAGGTATACGAGCCGTTTGTGCCCAAAGGGTTTTGCGCCGTGCCCGCCACGGCCGCCGTAAACGCGCCGTCCGTCACCGTAGCTACAACCGCGTTCATTTCGATAAAGTCAAGGAGCTCCGTGACGCTTTCCCCCACCGCCGTCCTAGCCTGCGCCGCCGTCGCTACATCCGCTTGCTCCGCCCTAAACGCCGAATTTTCAAGCGCCAATTTTACCATGGCGATATATAAGTCGTCCATCCAGTCGTCATCGTCGCCGTCACCGCCGGTCCAGTCGCCCGGCGTCACGCCGATCGGGAATTTAGAAATCTGCGCGTCGACTACCCTGAGGCTAAACTCGTTGGTCGCCATGCGCTTAGCGCCCTCGTAGGCGGTAATGCGGATTTTAACCTCGCCGATCGAGGTCGGTGCGACGCCGCTGAGTACCCCGGTTGCCGCGTTAAACGATAGGCCCGCAGGCAACGTCCCATTCACCTCCGCCGTAAAGCTGACCGCGGCGGAAGCGCCCGTCCTATACACAATGCGCGTCGGCTTTAAGCTGACGTAAACGGGGTTGCCTTTTACAAGGTTTACATTCAGGCCGTCCACGCCCTGATAGCCGATCGACGAGAGGCTGTGCGCCGTCATGTAGGCGATGTTGTGCGCCGATTTTCGCAGCGCCGTCAAATGTGTCGGCGAGAGTGCCGTAACCGCGCCGGTGTTAGATAATCTCATGTCTCCGCCGCAGCGGATCATGTTGTTACTGTTCATGTAGTCTTGGTCCCAATCGGAAACGGTCGCGCCCTTAAACCCCCATTCACCGCGCAAAACTTGATTCAATGCGCCGTAGTGCGCCCCGGCCCACGTCGTTCCGATACGGTTAAAGGCGGTCATCACGCCCAAAGCCCCACCCTCTTCCACCGCGTAACGGAAGGCTTCGGCGTAAAGCTCGCGAATCGTCTGCTCGTTCGCCCACGTGATAAGCGCGCTGGGGCTGTCGCGGTTCGTTTCCTGCTCGTTTAAAAAGAAGTTCTTCATAAACGCGACGCAGCCCTTACCTTGAATCCCGCGAATCATTGCGGCGCCGATTTTACCGGACAATAAGCCGTCCTCTGAAAAGCTTTCAAAATTCCGGCCGCAAAACGGCGAGCGGTGCAAATTCATGCGGGGGGCGTAAATGCCTGCAAAGCCGTTTAAAAGCGCCTCGTTGCCGATTGCGTTGCCCATCTCTTGAGCGAGCTCTTGGTTGTAGGTGCACGCAAGCAAATAATGGCTTGCGTAAAAGCAGGCGCCCGGATTAGAAAGATCACCGTTCAACCCCATGCTTGAATGGCCGACGAATCCGCTGGTGCCGTCCGGAACCTCGGACGAAAAGAAGCCCAAAGCGTCGAGCCCGCCCACGATCGTGCCCATCGAAAAGCCGCCCCTGGTAAGGCCCGCCATTTGCGCCTCGGTCATCTGATCTAAAAACGTCTCCCATTTTTGGTCGTTTTTATCTAGGCCGTACATGTCCCCCAGCATTATCGCCCCACCCGATGGCGTTGTCCCGGTTTTGGGCGTAGCTGCCGAATACCACGGCATCCCCGTATCGGCAAGCGCCGTGGACGGGGCGATGCTTGAAATCCAGGCCGAGGTGACGGTAAGGTCGGCGGTATTAGACGCGCCGCCGTACGTTTTAGGCCAGGTGCCCGCCCAGTCTTTGCGAGAGAACACGGTGCCCGCGCTGAACACCGCCTTATTGTACTGCGTATTGCTTTCCGTCCCTAAAGTTTCACGGAAGCGATTTTGATACCTGTACCCCGTGGAGGGGCTGGTCGCGTTAATCGTATCCGACGCGACACGGTAGGTCAACTGCTTTGTGCTCGAATCCGCCCACGCATGGGAATCGCGGCCGGCAAAAATGCGGTAATCGCCTGCCTCCAGCACGTAAAGCCCTTCCACCATGTCCCACGATTCCATTTGACAAACCGGGAAGCTTAATCGCAGCACCTGCTCTTGGCCCGGCGCTAAGAGGTCGGTTTTACCAAACGCCGCCAGTACCACGTGCGATTTTTCTATGCCGATGCGCCCGGCCGGCGGGCTGAAATAAAGCTGCACCACGTCCTTGCCCGCGCGCGTACCGACATTTTTTACCTTAACGTCGACGGAGATCAGCCCGCGCGTCAGCGCCTCGACACTGAGCTCCGAAACCGTCCACGAAAAATTCGTGTACGACAGGCCGTAGCCGAAGGGATATTGGACTTCATCCTGATAAATAAAGCTTGGGTCGGTATAGGCGCGGGTTTCGTAATAGCGGTATCCGACATAAATGCCCTCGCGGTACGCCACGGCGGACGCGCTTTCAAACGTACCGGAGGACGTGCGGTAGCGGTTGCCGTTGACGACTAGGTTGTTGCCAAAGTTTTGCCAAGAAGGGTCTTTTTTAAAGTCTTTAGAGAAAATATCTACCGTTTTGCCCGAGGGGTTGACCGCGCCCGACAAAATCCCGCCGAGCGCATTCATACCGGTGCCGCCGGGAAAGCCTACGTGCAGCACCGCGTCCACGCCGAGTTCGACGGTGTCTACAAAGCCGAGTTCAAACGAGGTGCCGACGTTTAAAAGCAGTACGGTCTTTTTAAAGCCCGCCGCCTTTACCATGCGGATTAAGTCTTTCTCGTTGGCGTCGAGTTGGAGGTAATGCTCGGTGGCAAATGTCCTGCCGCGCATAATACCGGACACGGCACCGCCGGAGAGCTCTTGGTTATAAGAGGTTCTGGGCAAATCAAACGCCTCGCCGCCCACGCGGGAAATCATGATAAGCGCGGCGTGATTATACTCGTCAAACGAACTTCTTTCCGTTTGCCTATAGCTGCTTGCCGGCGTTTCGTCGACCGGCAGGCCGTAATAGGTGGCCGTCGCGCCGCCGGATACGCCGAAATTGCGACATGAGCCGGACAGGCTGTCGTTGCCGTAAAACGAAACCAGCGTCGGGTTCACCGAGAAACCGGCTGCCGTCAGGGCGCTCGGGATTGTGTTGGCGTCCGATCCGCCAGAGCCGCCGGAAGAGCCGGAGCCGCCCAAAACCGGCTTTTTGGTGTTCTTGCCAAACAGGCTCACCTTGGAGCCGGCCGTAAGCGGAAGCGCGGGCTGGCCGTTCACAAGCCCGTTTTTTAATAATACCATACCCTCTTTTGCGACGTTTTCGGTGACGATCTCCCCCCACGCCTTAGCCTGGGCTTTGGTCGTAAGCCCGGCGTCCGGCGCGTACGCGTCCGCCTCATCGGTTTTTACGACGCCGCCCGCAAAAAAGGAAAAGCCTAAGCCCGCAAAAATCATCACAAGGCCCACGGCAATCGATATAATTGAGCGTAAATACTTTTTCATGCTATATAATATACCACGCCGAAGGGCAAAAGTCAAGAGTTCGCGGTAAAAAATAATTTTGCCGGTTCATGTTCTACCGAAAGGAGAATGGTTCTCTTTTTGGGAGAGCTTAAATGCCCGGGGCGGGGTTCGGGAGTCGGGATTCGGGGTTCGGGATGGTTACGTTCATTTCTGTAGGGGTCGGGGTCTGCACTGACCCGCCGGAATCGAATTTCTCGGGGTTCGGGGTTCGGGGTTCGGGATTCGGGGCTCGGGATGGTTGCGTTCATTCCCGTAGGGGTCGCCGTCCCCGGCGACCCGCCGCCGTTGTCACGGGGACGGTGGTTTTTGACAACTTCCCTGCCGTGCCGGGGGGAGGTGTCGGAGGGACGTGGACGCTGATTGCCCTGTGGGGGCAACCCTTCGGGCACGTCGCGCTTTGCGCTCGTGTCATCGTAAACCTCGGGTCGCTATCGCTCCCCGCTTTGGCTAAAAATATGCCCCCGGCATATTTTTACGGCTTCGCCGCCGCGTCGCGTCCCGGCCGCCCT
>WQYM01000169.1 GCA_009781235.1 Bacillota bacterium | reverse complement strand
CTCGCCGCAGTCGGCGCAAACGGGGGGGCACACACAAGGCTCCTCGCCGCAGTCGGCGCAAACGGGGGGGCACACACAAGGCTCCTCGCCGCAGTCGGCGCAAACGGGGGGGCACACGCAAGGGTTTTCGCCGCAATCGGCGCAAACGGGGGGGCACACACAAGGATTTTCGCCGCAATCGGCGCAAACGGAGGGGCACACACAAGGCTCCTCGCCGCATTCGGTGCAGGCCGTTGTGCCGGGCGGCGACGGCGGCGGCTTGCCGCTCATAGCAACGGGGACGATGACGCAGGTACCGGCAATGCATACGGCCAACACGGCGGCGACGATGACACTCAATTTTTGACGGAATGAAAGCGGCTTGCGCGAGACTTTGAGCTGTCCCTCAATAACCTGCGCAGCTTGGCCGCGCCGCCCATATATGCCGACAATACCGTTTTGGGTTTCCTTTTCGGCTAAAAGCGTATCGGATTTTTGTTTTAAGTATCCGGTTTTGCCCAAAATCGCCAGCATCTCGGCGGGCGAAACGATACTCCCGGCATGATACTTCCTTAAATTGACCCCGGCACACTCTTTAAATACGATATATGCGTCGTCCGGTTCGGGCTGGTTTTGGTATTCGCCGCCCTCCGTAAGCCGCGGCTCGAACCCGGAGGCGATTTTGTGGGCTTTATATAAGTATGCGAGCGACAAAACCGGGAACCTGCCGTAGCAGTAACGGGCAATCCGGGGATTTTTTTCCAACAGCGCGCCGAAAGTCAGCGCCGCGTCACGACGGAGCGCATCTAAAACCTGAGACTCGATGGATTGTTGTTGTTTGTGTTCCGGCATATATTTTTTATCTTTTTGTCTTCACTTTCCGGCTTTCCGCCCACCGATCCAACAATTCGAACACGTACGCCTCATTTACGTCGGCCTTTTCGGAAATTCGCTTTAAAAAGCCCTCGGAGGCGGAAAAGCTTTGCATTAATTTTTCGAGCGTTGCGCCTTCGCCGGAACGCGCTTTAACCACCCCGTCCAGGCCGTTTTTCATGGCGTCTAAGCGGTCGTGGCTGGCTTTCATCGTGTCGGCAACATCCTTGTTGATAAAGTCGGCAACCTTTTTTACGTCCTGGTTGTAGCGGTCTAATGCGGCTTGGAGTTCTTTTAGGTTGTAGCTTTTAGATTTTTCCTCCAAAATGGCCTCGATACGCGCAATCTGCGCCTCGGCGCGCCCCTCTAACGCGTTGACCGCCGTAAGCCGCTCCTCGATTTTGGCAAAAATGCCGACCAGCGAGTTCATTTCGGCGGCGTAACGGTTGGCCGACGCCGCCAACTGGTCGATGCGGCTTGACAAATCCGCGGCTTTTGCGGCTTGCCCCGACATTTGGCGGAACACGTCCTCCACCTTTTGCTTGACGTCGCCGCCAAAAGACGCGTTTAACTTGTCGATGTTTTCTTTCATCGCGTCGTACGTGGCCGTAAAGTCCGCAAGGTTCCGCTGCACCGGAACGAGTAAGTCCCGGTAGCCCTTGAAGCTTTCGATTAAATCTTTGAGTTCGTTGTCCATGATACCTCCGAAATGATAAATGATAAATGATAAATGATAGATAATTGCCGAAAACTCACTCAGAATTCATCCATAATTTATCATTTATCATTTATCATTTATCATTTTGAACTGATTTTTTTGAGTTTAGCTCCAACTACGGCTATATTCTCTCTCATTCCCGCCAAATCCGCGGCGACCAGCCTTGCGACGATTTTGCGCACGTCCTCGTTCTCGCTAAGTTCCGTAAACGCCGACAAAACCTCGAGCCCCAGCGCGCTGCTTTCGCCCATGCAGGATTCGGTAAGCTTTACCAGTGCGTCGTCGTTTGCCGCCACAAACTGTCGCTTTGCGTCCTCGTACAACGCGCCTTGCAAAAACCGTATCCCCGCCTCGCGGTGGTTCCCTCTGGCAATGCATTGCTCGTTTACATCGATGCGGGTTAGTTCCGCCGTCCGCTCTTGCGCGTTTAGTATGCTCCGGGCCGCAAAACGCGCGTTGTCGTACTGGCCCAGCATGACAAAGCTTTTGACGCGCTCTAAAATTTCGTCCTGCTCCGCCTCGGTTTTGTCCGCGTGCAGCAATAGCTTTTGCACCGCGGCCGCCTCGTCTAAAACCGAAAAATTCTCGTTAAAAAACGCTTTAAAAAAATCAATTTGCTCGCTCTCGTTAATATAAAGCCGCAGCTTTGCACGCGACACGCCCACATACAAAAGGTTGAAGTAATAGCGGTACACCGAATTTTCGTCCGCCGTTTTGCGGTTCAGCGAAGCCCGTTCAAACGTCCGCCAGCGGTTGGCGTTAGAGGAGAGCAGATTGTACAGGACGACCGTTTCACGCTCTAAGCCCTTAATTTCGGAAACCGTCAGGATTTCTTGGCGGTGCAACCTTTGGCGCAGGCACTCTTTTTCCCGGACGCCGGAAACTACCACGGTGTAATGGTTATAGGGGCTGGCGTTTAATTTATCCAAAAATCCGGAGCCCCGCACATATACCGCGTCGGACGCGGCGGCCGTGTCCACGGGCTTAATTTTGAGCACAAAGCTGTGCACCCCGAACCTTGTGGCAGACAATTTGCCCAAATTCTCCGAAATATCCGCTATGCGGCGGGTGGAACGGTAATTAGAAACCAACTCCGCCACGCTTGATATATCCTGCTCATACAAGAGCCGTTTTAAAAAGGCGAATGAAAAGTAGGAGGCATTAATCATTTGCAGCGCGTCTCCGACGCAAAACATCCTAAAAGTGATGCTTTTAAACAACGTCAAATTGACCTCGGTCATGTCCTGCACCTCGTCTAATACCGTCAAAGCGTATCTTGGCAGACGTTCCTTTTGCGCGAGCAATGCGCGGCTCATCGTGTTGTTGTCGGCGAGATTGTTTTTTTGCATATGCGCAAAATAGTCTTTGGCGAGCGAATATATAATCTCGCATTCGGCCGCGCCGAACGAATCCTTGCGCCGCGCGGTATATTCGCCAAGGCTTATCATTTTAAGCGGGCCGGCCGGGTCGCAGGCGCCGCCGGCCAGGCCGAAAATTTCCTTATAAATTACCTCGTGCGAGAGGTAACTAAGGCGCGAAAGCTTTCCGGAAAGCTGGTGGTTTTTGATGTCTTTTACGTAACGGCCCGTAAAATATGGTTCGTCGGCCACCTCAAAATCGCCCGTCACATATCGCGCATACAAATCCTCAATAAGAAAATAGTCTACCTTATCGTCTAAGTATGTGGCAATTTCTTTTAATTTTACGACGATTTTATCTTCCGTCACCGGGAGCGAAAACCCGAGCTTGTTTTCGACCGCGCGCACCGCATCTCCTCCGATAAAAACGGCGGAACCGTCCTCAAGGCTATGCAAAACCCGCGATAATCGCGCCGTAAATTCCGAAACGCGTCCCTTGGTATCTAAAAGCAGCCCGCGTGAGAACGTGCAATACAGCGTGCGCCCGGCATAGCTGCGCGCGGCCGAATAGACGATTTTGTCGATGCACAGATTGGTCTTGCCGCTGCCCGCCACGCCTTGGACCAGCATATTTTGGTCTTCGGTCGTAACGATGCGCGCTTGCGTTTCGTCTAAAAGCGGGAAATTAACGTAATCGGAACCGCTTAAACGGTAGAGCTTTAAAAAATCCGCGGGCGCCGGGGGGGCATCTTGGGCGGGAGATAGCGTAGCGGGAAAGGAATCGGCCTTTAAAAATTCTAAAAGTCTTTTGTCGCCGCGGCGGACAAACGCGTCGGGGCCGGCGTACCGGTAAAAAACGATGTCGGTACAGATGTAAGCGGCGGAATCGGTTGCACTTTGAGCGGTAAAATAAAAGTGTTCCTCGCCGAGTGATAGGCAGAATCGGGACTCGGAACTCGGGGCTTTGTTACGTTCTTTCCCGTAGGGGTCGCCGTCCCCGGCGACCCGCCGAAACCGATTTTCCGGGATTCCGGGTTCGGTGTCCGGGATAAAGGATTTATTTTTTTCATCTGCCTCCCTGACCCCTGACCCCTGATCCCTGACCCCTGACCCCCGGCCACTACTCTCTAAAATCACGCTCTCGGCCAATTTTTCTAAAAACAGGTCAATCCCAAAAAACGCGCGCGTCAAAGCCAAAAACCGCTCGGTTTTATACACGGCGGTGCGGGAGGAGAACACGGTTTTTTGGGTGTTGACGGTGAGGGTTTGCATGATTAGCGAATAGCGAATAGAGAATAGCGAATAGAGAATAGAGAATAGAGAATAGAGAATAGCGAATAGAGAATAGCGAATAGCGAATAGCGATGGACTATTTGTATTAAATCGGAGTTTTGACGCAAAAAAGTATTGAACTGTGCCCAAGGCTTTGAATACTAATTTAGAAACTTCCGACGCTATTCGCTATTCGCTATTCGTTATTCGCTAAAATAAATCTATTTTCTCTCCCGCTATCACCCCGCTTAGTCGCGCCTCCCGGAGGTTTTTGCAGGCACCGGCGCGAAAGTCGTACAGCCGGACGGGGACTTTCAATTTTTTTTCGGCGGCGGACTTTGCTTTATAATTAATCGTATCGTCTTGCTTTTGTTGCCGCTCCGCGACTTTTTTACAAAGCGCCGCAACCGCGCGTTCTTTGTTGCGGAGCTGCGAGCGTTCGTCTTGGCAAGTAACGGAGATCCCGCTGGGGATATGCGTAACGCGGACGGCGGATTCGGTTTTATTTACATGCTGCCCGCCCGCGCCGGAGGAACGGAACACGTCGATTTTGAGGTCGGCATCTTTAAGCTCGGGGGCAGCCTCATTGCAGGAGCTCATAGCGGGGCCAATGTAGGGAAAAACAACCACCGGGAGGCTCACCTTTTCGCCGTCCTCTAAAATCGCTTGGTGCGTTCCGTTTTCCCCGCAAAGCAAGCCGTACGCGCCCGCGCCCCATAAATATATCGAAAACTTAGAGGTCAAGGTTCGACGGCCCGGGCGCATAAAAGTCATTCCGTTTTTAACCGCGAAGCTTTCATAAGCCGACATCAAGCTTTCGGCAAAGCCATACGATGCATCCCCGGATGCGTCGTGCGGCTGGTCAATGAGCAAAAAAACCGCCTCGTCCTGCCGATTACCTAAACCCGCGAGCGCGCCGGCAAGCACGTCCGCCGTGTTCTCGTCCGCCCGG
>WQYM01000168.1 GCA_009781235.1 Bacillota bacterium | reverse complement strand
TGTTTACCTCTTTTGAACAGGCGGAAGCCTCGACGACGCGCAAATACGGGGGCACGGGTTTGGGGCTTGCGATTTCAAAACACATTGTAGAGCTGATGGACGGTACGATTTGGGCGGAATCCACCCCCGGCCAAGGATCCAAGTTTTCCTTTACGTTTTTAATGAAGCGTGGAACCTGTGTAAAAACACATTTGTTGGACGATAGCATCAATTGGAAAAACCTCCGAATTTTTGTGGTTGACGACGAGCCGGAAATCCGGGAATTTTTTACTGTGGTCTCAAAGAATTTAGGCATTTTTTGTGCGGTAGCTGGCAGCGGCGAGGAAGCGACGGAAATGCTGGAAGCAGACGATAACTATAACATTTACTTTATCGATTGGAAGCTTCCCGGCATGAGCGGCATCGAATTTGCCCGAAAGATTCATGCCAAAACCAGGCAAAACTCTATCGTCGCCATTTTTTCCTCGGCAGATTGGAACATGATTGAGGAAGAAGCGCGGGACGCGGGCATAGATATGTTTTTACCCAAACCGCTGTTCCCGTCGGTCATTATAGACGTAATCAATACGTGCTTAAGCTCAAAAGTCAAGCCGGAGAATGTCTGCAATACGGCAGCGGACGATGATTTTAGCGGATTTTCGATGCTGCTGGTGGACGATGTGGAGATTAACCGTGAAATTGTGCTGTCCATCTTAGAGCCGATGGGGCTTTTAGTAGTTTGCGCCGAAAACGGCGCGCAGGCGGTGAGGCTGTTTAAGGATGCGCAGAAACCATTCGACGTGATTTTTATGGACATACAAATGCCGGAAATGGACGGGTACGAGGCTACGCGCCGTATCCGTGCGCTGAAATCCCCGCATGCAAAAATTATCCCGATTATCGCGATGACTGCCAATGTGTTTCGTGAGGACATCGAAAAAAGTTTGGCTTCGGGCATGAACGGCCACATTGGCAAGCCGGTGGATTTTAACGAGATGATGCAGATACTTAAAAAATACCTTGTGACGAAGTAAAAAGTAAAATGTGACAGGAGGTAAGATTTATATGAAGAAAAAACGTTGTATTGCCATGCTATTAGCCGGCGGGCAGGGTACCAGGCTGTACGCCCTTACGTCGCTGATTGCAAAACCGGCGGTGTCGTTCGGTTCAAAATACCGGATTATTGATTTTCCGCTTTCTAATTGCGCGCATTCCAACATCGACACCGTCGGTGTTTTGACGCAGTACCAACCGCTTATTTTAAACGAATACATCGGCGCGGGCGAGCCGTGGGATTTAGATAGAACCTACGGCGGAGTACATACCCTGCCTCCGTATCAGGCGAAGGAAGGCGGGGAGTGGTACAAAGGCACGGCGAACGCGATTTATCAAAATCTGCATTTTTTGGACGAATACGATTCGGAATATGTGCTGATTCTATCGGGCGACCACATTTACAAAATGGATTATGCGCTGATGATTGCCGAGCACGAGCGCAACGACGCTGACTGCACCATCGCGGTCATTAATGTGCCGAAAGAAGAGGCAAGCCGCTTCGGTATTATGGATTTTGACTCCGTTATGCGCATCACGAAATTCGAGGAAAAACCGAAAAATCCCAAAAGCACGTTCGCGAGCATGGGCGTGTACGTGTTTAAAAAGGACGTTTTAGTGACGGAGCTCAAAGAGGACGCTGCCGACAAAAAGTCCTCTAATGATTTTGGCAAAAATATTATCCCTAAGATGCTCAAAGACGGACGAAGGATGTTTGCGTATGCGTTTTCCGGGTATTGGAAGGACGTTGGCACGGTGAACAGCCTGTGGGAAGCCAATATGGATTTATTGGGCGACAATCCTCCTTTCAACCTGTCCGACCCGAATTTTAAGATATATTCGCGCAACCGCCCGCTGCCGCCCTCGTATATCGGCAGCGGAGGTAAGGTGAATAATTCGCTGCTTACCGCCGGCTGCGAGATTTACGGCACGGTGCAAAACTCGATTATTAGCGAGGACGTTAAGGTGGGGGCGGGCGCCGTTATCCGCAACAGCGTCGTTATGCGCGGGAGCCGTATCTCCGAAAACGTGACGGTTGATTACGGCGTAATCGACGAAAACGTGAGCATCGAGGCGGGAGCCCGCATAGGAGACGCGCAGACAGGCCCTGACAAGCTCGTTTTGATCGGCCGCGGCGCGCGGGTTAGGAGCGGGTCTGAGGTTTTGGCGGGGGAGATTGTCGAGGCTACAAAATAGAATAGACAGTGCTTTCATGAGTGCAATAGTGCAGTAGTGCAATAGTGCAGTAGTGATGGAATGTCTGCAACCGGCTAACCAAAGAAATTACCAGGTATTTTGTGCTGCATTTTTGTAGCATTGCACAATAAACCATCACTACTGCACTACTGCACTACTGCACTATTGCACTCGGGAGACAAACATGAAAGCTGCAGGAATCATTTTTTCAAACATCCACGATAAAGAAATTAAAGAGCTGACGGCGAACCGGACGCTCGCATCCGTGCCGTTCGGCGGCAGATTCCGCCTGATTGACTTTGTGCTCTCTAACATGGTCAACAGCGGCATCACGAAGGTCGGCATCATCACCAAGGAGAATTATCAAAGCCTCATGGATCATGTGGGCAGCGGTAAGCATTGGGATTTATCGCGCAAAAACGGCGGGCTAATTTTGCTGCCGCCCTACGGTATGAGCGGCACCACGCTGTATAAGTCGCGCTTTGAGGCCATCTGCAACACGGAGCAGTTTTTGCGCCGCAGCGAAGAGGATTTGGTGGTGATGAGCGATTGCGACAACGTGTGCAATTTAGACATTGCCAAGGTGCTGGCCGAGCATGTACGCTCTTCCGCCGAAATTACCGTCGTTTACCGCCGCAAAACGTTGTCCGAGGCCGCGCCGCGGGATCGGACACTGTTTGAGCTCAATCCTGAGTCGGGCCGCGTGACCCGCACGATGAACGTCTCTAAGGCGCACGGCGAGCACAACGTATTTACCAATATGCTGGTGGCCGGGCGGCGGTTTCTACTCAGTATTATTGACAACGCCCCCGCGCGCGGATTTACAAGCTTCTCTAAGGACATACTAACAAGGACGGGCGAATTCCGCATTTTCGGCTACCCGCTGGAGGGCTATTTTGCCTCGATTGACGATTTACAGTCATATTACCGCATTAGCATGAATCTATTAAAAAAAGAAAACCGCGACATGCTGTTTTATCAAAACGGCGCTAATATCTACACCAAGGTGCGCGACTCCGCGCCGCTGGTGACTACCGAATCCGCCGATATCGCCAATTCCATCATCGCCGACGGCTGTGTGGTCGAGGGCGAGGTAAAAAACTCGATTCTGTTCCGCGGCGTGCGCGTTTCAAAGGGCGCCTCCGTCACCGATTCGATTCTCTTTCAGGATTCGTGCGTCGGACGCGACACGCGCCTTAACTGCGTCGTCGCCGACAAGCAGGCCGTGATACTCGAAAAACGCACGCTCTCCGGCCACGAAACCCACCCGTACTTTATTGCGAAGAACTCGGTGATTTAGGCGAGGATTCATTGCAAATACCATTTTGTTACCCAAAATATAAAATATAAAATATAAATTGCGGATGGTTTTTTTGCTGCAACAACGCAATTATCCATAATTTATAATTTATATTTTATATTTTATATTTCATATTTTGGAGATTAACTATGTCCGTTAAAAAAACAATCAAGCCCGTAGGGGGCGACCCATCGGACGTTCCGCAAAACGCTGCAGGGGCGGATGCCCTCCCCGACCCGCCGCCCGCCGCACCGCCCAAAAAGCCCGGACGGACGCCGGCAAGGGTTAGTGACCGAAAGCCGGGGGTCAAAGATTCTAACCCCTCCGCAATTCCTAATTCCTCACTCCTAATTCCTAATTCCCAAAAGCGCATCCTTATGGTCGGCTCCGAGGCCGCTCCCTTTAACGGCACGGGCGGGCTAGGGGAGGTGTTGGGCTCGTTGCCACAGTCGCTTAATGCATTAAGCGACTGTGGTTTTGAGGTTTCCGTCATCGTTCCTCTTTACGAGGGTATGTCGGAGCATTTTCGCGATAAATTGGAATTCCTGTTTAAATTCAACGTACCGCTTTCTTGGCGCAACCAATATTGCGGGCTTTACCGTTTGGTACACGGCAACACAACGTACTATTTTGCGGACAACGAATACTATTTTAAACGCCCCAACCTTTACGGGTATTACGATGATGGCGAGCGGTTCGCGTTCTTTTGCCGCGCCGTGGTTGAAAGCCTGCCAAAACTGCCCGAAAAATTCGACATTCTGCATTGCCACGACTGGCAAACTGCGCTCGTCCCGATCTATTACAAGCTATTTTATATGTACCGTCAAAACTATGGCGGTATCAAAACCGTATTTACCGTCCATAACATTGAATATCAAGGGAAGTTTTCTAAAAATATCTTAGAGGACGTGTTCGGGATTCCCAACAGCGAGTATTTTTCCTTAGAGCACGGTGGCTGCATCAACCTCTTAAAGGGCGCGTTTGATTACGCGGACGCGTGTTCTACCGTCAGCCCGAGTTACGCGAAAGAATTAGAGGATGCGTTTTACGCGCACGGCCTCGAGGACATCGCGCGCAAAAACCGCGGGAAAATGCGCGGGATTTTGAACGGCGTGGATACGGAAACGTATAATCCCGAAGTTAACCCCGCGCTGTTCAAAAATTTCGGCGTTAAAAATGCGGGCGATAAGGTAAAAAACAAAACCGAGCTCCAAAAAATGCTCAGCCTGCCCGAAAACCCCGATATTCCGCTGATTGCCATGATTACCCGGCTGGTGTCGCACAAGGGCTTGGATTTGGTACGCTTTGCGATGAACGAAATTCTTAAAATGAACGTTCAATTCGTGATGCTCGGGAAGGGCGACGCCGAGTTTGAAAGTTATTTTAGCCACCTACAACACATGTACGATCATAAGGTGGCCTCGCTTATCACCTTTAACCGCGACCTGTCACACAAGGTGTACGCCGCCGCCGATATATTTCTGATGCCGTCAAAAAGCGAGCCGTGCGGCCTTTCTCAAATGATGGCGTGCCGTTACGGCGCGGTTCCGGTGGTGCGCGCCACGGGCGGCTTAAAGGATTCTATCACGGACTGCGGCGCAGGCGATACCGGCAACGGGTTTGTTTTTCCCAACTATGACGCCGCCGACATGCTGCACG
>WQYM01000167.1 GCA_009781235.1 Bacillota bacterium | reverse complement strand
TATTTTTCATCCTTAATCACTAACCACTAACCACTAACCACTAACCACTAACCACTAACCACTAATCACTAACCACTAATCACTAATCACTAATCACTAACCACTAGCGCAGCGCGCCATCAGCAACGCAATATCCCTCCCCGGATCCCGATTGTACCGCTTTAAATAAAACAAATCCGTGTTTTTATCGATATAGTTGACGCCCTCGTTGCAGGTGAAGGAGGCGCAATACCCGAGGTTTTTTACGGCGCGGAACGCGTCTTTGGTGTAAGAGCCGAACGGAAAGGCAACCGCGTTGCAGCGGACGCCGGCGCGCTCCTCCAAGACTTGCTCCAGCTTAAATAAATCGTCTTTTAAAACGCGCTCGTAAGCTTCGTAGCTTTCGCCGCGTTTTATTTTCATGCCGTTGCGCTCTTCGATTTTATGCAAATCGTAGCTGTGGTTTTGAATTTCCACAAGGCCTGACTCATGCATCTCGCGGATTTGGGCGTAGGTCAGCGACGTGCGGCAGGTGTTGTCCTCGAAGCCGTTCGCGCGGTAGCCCTTGTCGATAAACGCTCCTACCACCGCCATCACCGCCTTTTGGTTATACTTTTTTAACAGCGGAAAAGCATAGGTGTAGTTTGTGCGGCTTCCGTCGTCAAAGGTCAGCATTACGGGCTTTTCGGGGAGCGGCACGTCGCGGAGCTGATAGTCCAACAAATCGGCGACCGTCACCGCCGTATAGCCGCCCTTTTGCAAGAATTTCAAGTCCGCCTCTAAAAGATTGGGCGAGACGACCCATTTGCCCGCCTTTCCGGGCAAAATCGCGTGGTACATCAGTATGACCATCGGGACGCCCTTTTTTTTGCAATCGGCGTCGGTTTCGCTCTCACCGGCGGAGGCTTTTACATCGGGGTTCGGGGTTCGGGACATAGAAACATCTTCTTTTAACTGATCACTGATCACTGGCCACTGACCCCTGACCCCCGTAGGGGCAGGGGCCTGCACCTGCCCGGCTTGCACCTGCCAGGCGAACCCGGTTAAAATGGCCAGGCTCAAAAGCGAAAACAATAATATACTATATATACGCCGTTTCATCATATGCATAGTTTGTACATATTAATTATGAATTATGAATTAATAATAATGCTATCTACAGCATTATCCGACAATATCACAAAAAAATATCACAAATATATAAAATAATGTGATACAAAAAACGATAAGAGACAAGTTGTTGTCCCTTAAGATGTGATACTATGAATGCGTAATATCACAAAAAAGGACAAGTGCATCATGAAGCATTGGATTTTGACAATTTTCCGTCTATCAAGCCGCATGGACAAGCTGTGCGTGCGGGTCGACCGGCAAATCGACCGCCTTGCGGTCAATCTAACTTTAGACACGACAAAACTGATAAACGCGATATTAATATTGCAAGACCGGAAGGTGCGTTTTATCAATTTTAGGGTGCTTTATAGCAGGATGAAAGCGGCATTGAGCCCGGCGGAGCGCGCGCTTGCGGTGCGGTACGCCAATGGCGAGTCGTTGCTTGAGATTGCTTTATCGCTAGGCATTTCTCATAGTACCGTTGCCCGACGGCTCCGGAAAATCGTAGAGGTTTGCGGCGCGGTTTTGCGGGACTTGAAATTTGACGAAAAGAGGCTGTTAAAGGATTACCGCGATATTCCGCTCATTTATAATACGGTCAAGGAATTCGAGCGCTGCGACGGCCATCTACCCGAGGCATCCGCGTTTTGCAAGTCCGGCGCGTCAACGAATTATTTCGACGGAATAACCTTGTGAGTAACGAATTCACTATTCGTTTTTATTCAAAACCCCCGCGGGCTTTTCTTCCGTTCTTCCGGCGGTTTTTTAAAGAGTAAAAACATGACGACGGCGGCGGGGACGCACAAGACGCCGATAATAAGCGCCATGGTGGCGGGCGGGAGAGAGAGCTCTCCGCCCGAGGGCCCGGAGATAATCGGCTCGGGCGCGGGCTCGTACATCACTTTTTCGCCCGGGTTCTCTAAGATGGCATCGGCGGTGACGTACGGGGCGTAGAGATAGCCGTAGGTTGAATTAGGAATTAGGAATGAGGAATTAGGAATGTCGGATGGCGCACGTTGTATTGTGTCTATGTCGTCTCTTTTATCCATAATTCCTAATTCCTCATTCCTAATTCCTAATTCGGTTACACTCGCAGTATCGGTTTTCAGCATTTCGTCGTTTCCCTCATACCTCACATAGTACCACTCGCTTCCCGCCGAGACAATAGGAGAAGAGCCGACCACCTTGCCGTAATACGCGAGGGTTTCGCCGCGCTTAATTTCGGCCAAAATGTTGTCGGCGGTGTGGTCGGGGCGCGCGCGCAGGTTGACGCCCGTCACATCCGCGCTTACCGTAAGAGCGGCACTTGCAAATTTTGTGGTCGGCTCGTAATCCACAAGCGCGGCGTCGGTTTTTTTAACATAGCCCTCTAAGTCGTAGTAGGTAACGCGGTAGTACTCGATGTCGTAGTCTTCCGTCATCAATGCGTAATAGGAGGCGGGAAGCGTGGTGAGCGGCCGAAAAGCCCCTCCGTTTTCGGAGGTTTTCTCATACAGCATTGCTTGCGGGCTTTCAATTCGCACATACGGGATTTCCGGAACCACGGGAATGGGGACGGCATTCGCTATCGTGCTGCTGCAAAAGTGCAGCAGCACGATAGCGAACAGTGAAAAGTGAAAAATGAAAAATGAAAAATGACGGATGAGACGGCATTGTCTTAAAGCATGGCAAAACCGTCCGTATTTGTAAGTTGTAAGTTGTAATTTGTTATTCGACATGCGCCGTTTCATTATATTGTATTGCTACCCGCAAAATACGGCGGAATTTGTTGGAGTGCGACGAAGAATGCAACTTTTCACGGGCGGGGTTGTCACGGGGACGTAGTACTTGTCACGGGGACGTAGTACTTGACAACTCCTGTCGAAAGTCGGAGAAATACAATATTGTCGGGGGGACGGTGGTGTTGACAATATTGTACTGCGTGATTCTTCGAATACAGCACCACCGTCCCCTGACAATACTTAAATTATGGACGAAAAAGAGCTTATCTTAAAACTCCGGCGGCTGGAGAAAAACATCCGTAGGTTTCGGAAGAAAAACCGCCTGGCGTTTTATAATACCGAGCCGGGCAAGGTGCATCATAAGCAGCTTGCGTTCCACCAAAGCCTTGCGCGCAACCGTTGGTGCTTTGGCGGCAACCGCAGCGGCAAAACCGAATGCGGGGCGGCGGAGGCGGTGTACCTTTTGCGCGGGGTGCATCCGTACCGGAAAAACCGGCCCGATGTGTCCGGGTGGGTTGTATCGCTCTCGCTTCAGGTGCAGCGCGACGTGGCGCAAGCCAAAATTCTAGACTACCTTAACCCCGATTGGATTGAGAGCGTGGTGATGGTTTCGGGAAAAAGTTCCAATCCACGGGGCGGGGTCATCGACTACATCACGCTCAAAAACGTGTTCGGCGGCACCTCGCGCATCGGCTTTAAAAGCTGCGAGATGGGGCGCGAAAAGTTTCAAGGTGCGAGCCTTGATTTTGTGTGGTTTGACGAGGAGCCCCCCCAAGACATCTACGAGGAGTGCCGGATGCGCATCATCGATAAAAAAGGCGATATTTTCGGCACGATGACTCCGCTCAAGGGGCTCACCTTTATCTACAACAAGATTTACCTTATGAACGCGCCGGCAACGCTTGCGTGATTTGCGGGCACAAGGGGGATTTGGACGCACACGAGGAATGGGAGTTTGATATTCGTCAAAAGACGCAGACGCTGAAGAACATTGTCGCCCTCTGTTCCGCTTGCCACGGGGTTAAGCATATGCGTAACACGGAAAGGCTCGGGTACGGTGAGAACGCAAAAAATCATTTTTTGCGAATCAACAAGTGCGACGCGATGGCGTTTGCCAATCATTACGCCGAAGCTCAAATCTTATTTGATTGCCGCAACGAGGTTTTGCGGTGGAAAGTCGTCGCCGACCTTGCAAAATTCGGCGGGGGAGAGGGAATTGAGATAAAACGGCGACACATTCCGTTCATACAAAACCCGTACAAGAAAACCGGAACGGAACCGCTTAATCGCATGGATTCCGTCGACGGTATCCATCCGTTTCCGATGGTATGGTCATTGGAGATAAACAATTACGAGGGTACGGTTCGCGTCGTTTCGTACTGCGCCAATAAAATTTTGTGGTTGGTAGACGACAAGGTTGTCAAAACCCACTACAACATCGGCGGGATTTTTGCGTCTACTTTTTGCGTCGAAAATGTGGAAGGCACGCGTGTCCGTTTTGTTTTAGTCGGCGACGGCGGCAAAAACATATCGCTTCCGCTCCAGTTGACAGACACGGGGGGAGGGTGATATAATGGACAAAGAAACACTGATTGGTTGTTGGACGTCGGAAGAAAACTTTTGGGTTCATGTAGAGAGCCATAAGCACGAAGAGGGTTTTGAAACGCCGACAAAGTATGGGAAATCGGCATATAATTCCGCAAAAGGCAACGAGAGAGGCATAAAAGCTCTTAAGAAACCGGATGGAACGATATATCTATATAATCCCAATTCGAAAACAATTACAATGATATCGAGCGACGGAAAGATTATTACACATTTTCACAGAGGCATAGAGTATTTGGAGGGTCAACGCACGCCGGGCGATGTATATATCGATTACTATGACAGATGATAGCACGGTTTTGTTGCCGCAGTAAATAACAAGGAGTGACCATTATGCTATATAAGATTGAAGGGACGGAGGAAGTCGTAGAATATCCTCCGTATTTATGCAAAATGTGCGGGATGTTTGAAATTCCGTACTCGGGTGAGATTTGCCGCGTTTGCGGCTGGCAGGATGACGGCCTGCATAAAAGGCCAGACTATTATGGCGGGCCCAATCGGATGACTTTTAACGAGTATAAAAGTGTTTGGGAAAGCAACCGCCAAGCAATTATTGATTTTAAGAAGGTTGGCGGTAAAGAACGCTTTGCTATGAGCCTTTATCTCGACGGGTTATCTGACGATGCGAGGAAGGAATTCACCGCAAGAGAAGAAGCCTATTGGGCAAAACTTAAAGCTCAAGCCCCGTTCGGATTTGGAGTCGAAGAAGCTTTCGAACTCTCGCCCTACGACGAAGAAAAGATGAATGTTAATCCCAATCCCCCAGCTATGCTGGGGAGAATAGAGTAAACAGTGGTGTAGAGGACAACAAAAAAGAATCCTCCTATGTTATACTAGGCATGGTGTCGCAGCCAGCCCTGAAAAC
>WQYM01000166.1 GCA_009781235.1 Bacillota bacterium | reverse complement strand
TTTCGAACCAAGATATCGCCGTTGTCCATCGCGATGATCTCGAGCGGGTCGGCTTCTCTAATCTTCAGCATCTTGCGGTATTCGCGGGGGATGACGATGCGGCCGAGCATGTCTAACTTTCTGATAATTCCTGTGACTTTCATTTGGGGATTTTCCTCCGTGTTTTAAATACACTCTTAGTATAATACAATTTTACCCAAAATACAAGCGAAATACAAAACAAAATCATATTTATTTGCAAAAATTTTACACAGAATAGAGGATAGAGGCAAATGCGCTTGAACCAAAAAATTTATGCTTTTTTTGGTGCATTTAAACACACATCCGCAGTGATTCGTTATTATTATTCATTATTCGTTAAAAATCGGTGCGAACGCGCCATAGAGCGGGTCTCCTGAAACGAGAACTTTAAAAAAAGTCGAATAAACCCTTGACAAATCCGGCAAATTTGCGTATATTAAAAAGGTACAAAAAAATTTTAAAATTCCCGGACAAAAGCGGTATCGCGATTGTTATATTAAAAAAAGGAGAACACTAATATGAAATTAAAGAACAAATTGCTCTCGGCGCTGATTGTCGCCGTGATGGCGGCCGCGGTGGCGTTTACGGTTGCCGGGTGCGACGGCTTTTCGTTCGGCGGAGGCAACAACACCAACTACAGCGCCTCTACCACCCAAAAGGTCGCATCGATGGTGGACGACACAATTGCCCAATACCTCGCAGCGGGCGGTTATAGCTCCTTAGATGAGCTGTTTGCGGATATCGAGGTGCCGTCGTACGTAAAGGAAGACGTTACCAAAGCGATTAAATCGCTGAACGCGTCCATTATCGCCGCCATGAAGCGCGCGGGGATTACGGACGCGGAAGCGAACAAGCTGCTTTCACTTTCCTACGAACTCCCATTTGACCCGGAGGAACTGTCCGATTTGGATGGAGACGCGGTCGTCGGGGTGTTGCTGGATTGGGCACTGTCGGTAGACCCGATTACCGACTTAAAGAACACGGGCGTATCCCCGCAAAAGATTTCCAAGTTTGTATATGCCATGGCCACCGAGACCCGCAAGGTACTGGCAGGCATCAGCAAGGATACTTACGATGCGTTGGGTATTCCCCGCGCCGAGGTTTTGAAGCAATACGACGACCTTTTAGGCGTTGCGACCGAAGCCGAGTTCGTAAAAGTATTTTCGGCAGCCATCGAGTCCTCGTATTCGTCGTACTATATCGCCAAAAGCTTATTCGGGCCGAACGGCATCGTCACACTGGCGGAGTATACAGCTGTAGGCTATAAATATGTTGAAATTCCGGATCCCGAGTTCCCCTTCTGGCCCGATTATGACTACGTTCCGTACGAATACACTACCTTCGGCCCGCAAATCAACGAGGATTTGACGCTGAACGAGTTTAGGACGCTGGCAAAAACCAACTTAAACGAGCTTAAAAAGGCTTCGGAGCTGTATAGCGACGATGTGGTAAACGCCGGGATTTCCATCATAAAAAAGGTGTATCGGCTGTCGATGCCCCAAGAGTATTTTAGCACGTCGATTGAACGCAACCGCGCCTTGAACCAAATTAACGCCATGTTGGACGCCTCGGCCGCTTTAACGAAAGCAGGCCGGAAAATTACTTCTGCCGTTTTGAACGCCGCAGCTAACGATAATAACCTGTTAGAGGTATTTTACAAAATATACCAGCGTGTCGCCGACGGCGAGCTCTCCTCTGCCGATTCCGTCATACTCCAAACCGTCAAGCCCGACTTTGTCATCGGCGGCATGAAGCTTTTGGCGGTGGCGCAAGACACGGCGGGCGGCAATTTAAACAACGTGCGCGACCTGTTGGCAAACCTCTACACTGCCACGGAAGACACTTCTACCGCCAGAGAAATCAAGGCGTATGACTTTGGCATTTACAAGGCCGAAATTAACTCGTATAAGAGCACCGCCTACGGCAGCAAAAAAACCTTTGGGGAGGACACCCTGGCGTCGGATTTGGGGATGCTGTTCGACGAAATGTTCTCTTATAACGAGTACCCCTATGATGATTGGGATTGGTAAAGCGGCACTTGATTGAGTGCATTGATGTTTATAAAAGCTACGCGGAGAATGGACACCCCGTGCCCGTTCTCCGCGCTTTTTCTATGCAGGCGAACAAGGGCGCATTTATCGCCGTAACGGGGAAAAACGGCAGCGGGAAAACCACGCTGCTGCATATATTGTGCGGCCTATTGTCCGTCGATTCCGGGCTGATCAGGGTGGCGGGCCGGGAGCTTTCGGCGATGAGCCGGCGTGAGCGCTGCGCTTTTCGCGCGCAAAATACGGGCGTTGTTTTTCAGGACGGAAATTTGGTGGATCACTTTTCCGTGCTGGAAAACGTCATGCTCCCCTACTATTTGACCCGGCGAAAAATCGACAAGCCCGCCCAAGAACGGGCGGAAGAGGTATTGCGTGATTTAAACCTGACTGAACTAAAAAACAGGGATATCCGCGCGCTTTCGGGCGGCCAGCGTCAAAAAGCGGCCATTGCGCGCGCACTGCTTCTAAAGCCGGAAATTATCTTTGCGGACGAGCCTACGGGAAGCTTGGACCGTGAGGCCGAAACAGAAATCATGGAGATTTTCCGCGCGATAAACCGGCAAGGAACCACGATTATCATGGTCACGCATTCGGAAAAGTGCGCCGATTACGCGAATAAAATTATTGAATTAGGAGTTAGGAATGAGGAATGATGGATACTTATTTTTAATCATCCACAATTCCTCACTCCTAACTCCTAATTCCTAATTTTAAACTGAAAACTATGCTATTCAAGTATCTATCGTCTGCCTTCAAACACCAAAAAGGCTACTACATTCTGCAAATCGCGGCGGCGGCATTTATTACGGTCGCGCTGCTTGTCGCGCTTTCCCGCTCCGCCGTGCTGGAGGACGCCGTAAACGGGTACAAAAGAAACGCCGCGGGGAATGCGGACGTCCTGGTCACCGCGGAGGGCGGCGCGGACCGTTTTTTCAGCCTGTCCGACATTGAGGGCGATGACAAAACAATGGCTGCAGCGGAGCAAATATTGGGCTATTTTAAGACCTATGTGTCGGCGGGTACCGAAAAAACGCCGGTTTTTTGCACGCTGATCGTGGCAAATTATGAAAAGCTTTGCGCGTTTAACCCGTTTACCTATATAAAGTCCGCGCCCGGGGTGCTTTCAAGCGGCGACGTAATTATCAGCCGCGGCTTTGCGGCGCTGAGCGGGATTACGGCCGGCGGACGGGTTGTGCTGACGTTTGGAAACCTTAGCGCCGACTACACCGTGGCGGCGATTGCCGAGAACCGGGGCTTTTTTATCGGCGGGACGGGCGGGTTTCAGCCGATTTACATGACGCCCGACGCGTTCCGGCGCATTTTTTCACCGCCCGGGCTTTTTAGCTATAACGACGGCATCGTAACCGATGTGTTCGTCCGGCTGCACGACGCGGCAGACGCGGGAAAGGCCGTCGCCCGGATTCGGAACGAGAGGGGGCTAAACGCCAAGACCTTGGCGGTGGAACGCAACGACGTCGCAATCCTCATCTCCGTGCCCCTCGCCGTAATCGCGGTTTGCGGCGCGATATTTTGTATTTTGGCGTTTTTCGCGCTGTTGTATCTGCTGTTGCTTAAAGAAAGCGCGAATTTTAAGGCGATGCGCGCCGTAGGCATGACGGGGCGGCGTGTTTTGGCGACGGAGTGCGTCATAGGGCTGCTGGCAACCGCTGCGGGATTTTTATGCGGAGTAATTCTGAGCGCAGGCGCGGTGCTCATCATCCGAAGTTCGGTTTTTTTATTGGCGGGCTTTAAGATAGGCTTTTTAACGTACGCAAGTGTGGCGGCAATCGCGCTTTTTGTGTCGCTGGGTTCAACCTGCGTCGCGCACGCCGCCGTCTACGGAGGGAGCGGAGCCGCAAAACGCGCCGTAACATGGGCGGGCTGTATCGTGCTTGCGGTTCCGAACCTGTTGTACCGGATTTCCGCATTGCGCCCCCCACGTTCGTTGCGCGGCGCGCTTTTGAAAAAGCACCTAAAAGACGGAACGGTAAAAAGCGCCGGAATGCTGGTTTTGGCCGGCGTTTTTGCCTTTATGCTCTGCTTTGGAACGCTCCGGGGCTTGCGGGCTTCTGCGGATTCCGCGCTGAACAACTCGAAATTTAACGTTGCTGTCGCCAACATAGGCGCAAACCCGGACGGCTTTTTTGAGGCCATCCGCGCGTTCCCGGAGGCAGAAGAGGTTTTTAAGGCGCGCCTCTATATCGACGATTATTATTTCGTCGGAGAAAAACGGGTTTCGGCGATGATTTTAGCGGCGGAGCGCGCGTTTATCCGGCGCTTTACCGGCTTTGACGAAAACACAACCGAGCGGTTTACCCAAGCAAAAGACGCCTGCATCGTAAGTAAGGCGCACGCCGTGCGGCACGGTTTGAAGCCCGGGAGCCGCGTACGGGCGGAAACAAACGGGCAACTGCGGGAGTATACCGTTTTTGACGTACTGGACGACGATTTTTATTACGGGTTTTATTTTATTATCGCCCTACCCGACGAGGAGCCGCCGACGCATTTGCTGGCAAACGCCGACGCTGCGGGCGGCTTTGGCATCGATGCCCTCATCGGGGCGATTTATTCGGTTTTCCCCGCCCGAAACCTCGCCGTCGCGGATTTTGACGTGCTGTTTGCGGGTTTCAAAGAGTATCTGGGGCTCTTTATGTCGATAGCCTTTACGTTCGGGGGCATTTTAGCGGCGTTTGCGGCGATCGTTTTTTTTGCCGTATTAGCCGTCATCTGGCGGAGAAGCGCATCGGAGTTTTCTCGGTTTTATAACGCGGGCTTAAGCCGGGCGCGGTATAACGGGGCATTGATTGCCAATCTTTTGATTGTTTTTGCCTTCCATGCGGGAATCGCGGGGATAATAAGCTTGCCGTTTGTTCTCTAAAACGAAAAACGAGAGAAGAATTTCTTGCCCCCTCAAACACTTATCCGTCGTTTTTCATTTTTCGTTTTTCGTTGACAAAAACACCTTCTCCGCAATCCGCACTCCTGCCAAAGCGTCCTTGGCGTAATAATCCGCGCCGACAAGCTTGGCGTATTCATCGCTCATCACCGCGCCGCCGACCATCACCAAGCATCCGGGCGCCGCCGCCCTTATTAGGGTGACGGCGGTTTTTAGGTTGGTGACGGTGGTGGTCATCAGGCACGAAAGCCCGACGAGCTTAACGCCGTGCAGCGCGGCCTGTTCGGCGATTACGCTGCCGTCCACGTCCTTTCCCAGGTCAATGACCTCGTACCCGTAGCTTTGCAGGCAGACCTTGGCGATGTTTTTGCCGATGTCGTGGATGTCGCCTTTGACGGTGCCGATCACGATCTTGCCGATCGGCTCGACA
>WQYM01000165.1 GCA_009781235.1 Bacillota bacterium | reverse complement strand
CTTCGTTCATGCCGGTTATGACCGTAAGAGAACTCTATGGGGAAATTCCGTTGCCTTGTTAACATTCGCCGTATTGGTTGGTCACTGGCCATGACCAGGACGCGGGCTTTGCGGTAACGCCGCCGGGGTAATATTTTACGGAGCCGGATGCAGGCTTTATTTTGATAAGGTACCGTATGTTCGGGGCGGCCACGTACGGGGCGAGGGGCGTCGAGGGCTGCTTTTTAATCGTCCCGCCGACCCTGCCGGGGTCGTTAAAGCAGTCTACGATGTTAACCAGCAGCCCGCCCGTATCCTTTTGCCTTTTATGCAGTATTTTAGGCTTTTCGTTGATGACATTGAACGTTTTGCCGAACGCTTTAACATAGACGTTTATAATACCGTAAAGCGTTATGTCCAAATCCGCGCCGTCCACCTTCACGTCCGCGCCCGCGCCCAAGAAAGCCCCCGCCCCTACAAGGTTGATGCCGCAAACCTCGATGTCTATCATCGGGCCGAGCCTTGCGTAAGCGTTGACGCGGCCATTGAGTTCGATGTTGCCGTATGTGCCGATATCTTTCAGCTTAAACACCGGCCCGCAATTGACGGGGAAACAAAAGAACGTCTTCCCGCCCACGCCTAATTCTGTCTTTGTCCATTCCCTTACCTCGAATTCGATGCGGAAGTTGCCGTCGAGCCCTATCACGAGGAAGAGCCCGCCCTTGACCGAGCCGATCCCGAACGAGATCGAAAGCCCCGCAAGCGGAATAAATACTTCCTCGTGCAAATTGGCTTCCACCGTCGCGATCAGATAAAACTCCTGCGTAAACTGGAACGCGGCCTTGTAAGAGCCGAACGGCAAGGAATAATGCCCGACAAATTGAAAGTCGCCGAAGCCCAGCCCGCCGCTCAATTTTACGTTTACGCCGACCCCGTCGCTCTTGTAAGCGGTCAACACCTTGTCGCGGAACTCCAAGGGGAAATTCACCTTGGAGATTTTTTCAAAGCCCGCCGCGGTTTCGGTAATACCCGAAGACAGGGGAACCGCCTTGGAGCGGCTTTGATCGGACAAGGCGCTCATAATTTTGTCCGTTTCCACGCAACCTGCGACTTCGTCGGGAACGTCAAAATTGCCGTAGGTCAGCGCGACGGTTTCGTCCGTCGTCACTCCGGCCGCGTTCGTCCTTCCGATATTTACTTTTTTAAAAATATCGTTCACTTTGGGCGCCGTAACCATGTAGGTGTCATTGAGCGCGGTCTGTACGTCCGGGCTTATAGAGTAGCCTCCGAACGGCGCCATCAGCTGAAACGCGGTGGCGGTTCCCTTGTCGAAAACCACCGCGCCGTTTTTGACGTTGGCCGCGCCGATCGCGCCCGCAAGGGCATCTTTGTTTACGTATGCTCCCTGCGCGACGGCGGCGTTGGGCTCTATGCCGATCGCCGCGCTCGTTTCGCCCTTTAGGCGCATCCCTACCGTAGCGATATTCGAGACGGCGGACATAACGGCCGCATTGCTCTTGGAATTCACTTCGATTACGTCGTCCTCCAACTCATAGGAAGAGCTGAGCGAAGCCGGCGCCACGTCTGTCAGCGCCGCAAATTCGTTCACCATGCTCTTCCACTTTGCGCCCGATTTTAATTCATCGTTAAAGGTCGACAGGGACGGAATCGCCGCGTCGGAAGCGGCGGATTCCGGCTCCGGGATAGCCGCCGAAGCGGTGCGGACGGCGTTTACGGCCGGCATGAAGCCGCCAAGCAGCATTAGCGCCGTCAAAAATACGGCGAGCACGGCGGGCAGCAGCCTAGCCGGTTGTTTTTTTGTTTTCATGACTCCTCCAAGTACGGATAACGAAGGCTATTATAAATTAGTATACCGCTCTTATGTGGAAAAGTAAAATATTTTATAGATATTTTCAAATATTTCACGCATACAATTTTTAGTAAATTTTCAAAGTAAGTTCAACGAACATTTTTTTTGTTTTTTAGTTAAAAGCATTGACTTATGGCCTCTGATATGATAAACTTATCCTGCAAATCTATGTGTCGGCCTGTTTTTGGGCCGGGACAAGCGTATGTAAAAGCAAAAAATAAATAAAAGTTCAGGAGGACAAGAATGAAAAAAGTGGTAAAACGTTATTGGCATTCGCTGATAACCATTGTCGCGGGTTTTGTGCTGGTTTTTACCGGTATGGCACTCAGCTTCAGTAACTTCGGCACCGTGGGCAAGGCGGACGCTTTTGTCTTGGACGAAGGCATCACTGGTAGGGATCAGGCGCGCGCAAACGCGAACGCGGTCAGCGGACAGATTGCCGAGGAAGGCATGGTGCTTTTAAAGAACGGTCTTGTGGGCAGCGCCCCGGCGCTCCCGCTCACCGAGGCAAAGCCCAAAGTCACCATCTTCGGCAAAAACATCTCAAAGCTCCGCATGGGCGGCTCGGGTTCCTCCGGAGCCGGAGCCGGCGGCGGCGTAGACGCGCTCCCCAACGCTTTAAAGACGAACGATGCTTTCGACGTTAATCCCTCCACGATAGATTTCTATCGTGGATCAAGCTCGGGCTCCGGTCTTGATACCGATGTAACCGGCGGCAGCACGGTGACGTATTGGAGTTTGCGTGTGGGAGAAACCCCCGTCGGTAACTATACCGATACGATCAAGAATACGTTTGCCAACTACAACGACGCCGCGCTGATTGTTTTCTCACGGCTCGGCGGCGAGGCATTCGACCTCCCGAGAACCTCTTATTCCACCAAGGAGGGCACTCCCTCCGGCAAGCAGGCAGAAAGAGACAGCGCGTCCGAGCACTATTTGCAGCTGACCAACGACGAAAAAGACCTCATTAAGATGGTCAAGGCGTCGGGCTTCAAAAAGACGGTGCTGCTTTTAAACACCGGCACCTCGTTTGAGCTTGATTTTGTCGACAGCGAAGATCTCGGCGTCGATGCAGTGCTCCATATGGGCTTTATGGGCTCTAACGGCCTGGTTGCGTTGCCCAAGCTTTTAAAGGGCGTGGTCAGCCCGTCCGCCAAAACGACCGATTTGTTCTCTAAAAACTTTAAAAGTGACCCTGTTTGGATGAACTTCGGCGCCAATTTGGTCAATAACGGCAATGCGTATTCCGCCAATACCGAACGCCGTACCGTTGCATACCGCGAGGGTATCTATCAAGGGTATCGTTACTATGAAACGCGCGACTTTACCGATACGGCCTTTAACTATGACGAATACGTCAAATATCCGTTTGGCTACGGCCTCTCCTACACTAACTTCGAATGGGAAGTGACGGGAGCAGCCGGTGCACTCACTAAAGATGCTACGATTTCCGTTGACGTTAAGGTCACCAATAAAGGCAATGCCCCGGGCAAGGACGTGGTGGAGCTTTACTACAGCGCGCCGTATAAGCCCGGCGGGATTGAAAAATCGCACGTCGTGCTGGGCGCGTTTGAAAAAACCAAGACGCTGGCAAAAGACGAAGCGCAAACGCTGCGGCTCAGTCTGCCTGCCAGGCAAATGGCCTCGTGGGACATGGAAGCAGGGAACTACGTATTGGAGAGCGGCAACTACGATATTTACGTCGGAACCGATTCGCACCAAGCCTGGAAAAATCCCGCGCGCAAGCTCACCTTTACCGTTGCGCAGGACATCCGTTACACGGAAAGCTCGACCGGCTATAAGTATGAGAATCAATTCGACGAGAGCAACCAGTACCACACCGCGTCGGCGCAGTACGGCAAGCTTGCCTTTGAAAACGCGTTGCCCAAGGTGATGTCAAGGAGCGATTGGACGGGCACGTACCCCACGACTTTCTCCGGCACGCAGCTTTCTGTTGCCACCTCCGCGTGGTTGCCCAGTGCCAGCAGTATTTTGGCGGACAGTGCCTCGGTCGGCGGCGCGCCCGTGCCGTGGAGCGCTTCCGTTGTGCCCGCCGTGGGGCAAGCCAACGGCGTGATGCTGGGCGATTTGTACGGCCTTGCCTACGACGACCCCAAATGGGACGACTTTTTGGATCAATTGACGGTTGCGCAAATGAGAAATGCCATCGGCAAGGGCGGCTTTAGAACCGGAGACGCGATTGAAGCGATCGGTGTTTTTGCCACCGTGACGCCCGACGGCCCGCTCGGCTTTACCGGGCAGGGAACCTCTAACACCTGTACGTACCCCAGCCCCTATTTTGTGGCTTGCACCTGGAACAAAGAGCTTGCCGAAAAACAAGGCGACGCCATCGGGAACGAGGGCGTGGCCGGCGGTATCGCCGGCATGTACGGCCCGGCGATGAATATACACCGTTCGCCGTTCTCGGGCAGAAACTTTGAATACTATTCAGAAGACAGCTACCTTTCCGGTAAAATCGGCGCTGCGGTCGTAAAGGGAATGCAACGCAAGGGCGTTATCGCGTTTGTCAAGCATTTTGCGTTAAACGACCAAGAGACGAACCGCGATAGCCCGAACGGCCTCATTACGTGGGCCAACGAGCAGACCATCCGCGAAAATTACTTGGAGACGTTCCGGTACGCGGTGATGGAAGGCGGCGCAACGGGCATGATGAGCGCATTCAACCGTATCGGGCTCGCTTGGTGCGGAACCCACTACAGGCTGCTTAATAATGTGCTACGTAAGGAATGGGGCTTTAACGGCTGTGTGGTCACCGACTGGGATCAGGGATATATGAACTCCACGCAAATGATCCGCGCCGGTAACGACCTCTACCTGCAGCAAAAGCTGCCTTCCGAGGATACCAACGCTACCCACCGAACTGCATTAAGAACCGCGTGTCACAATATCTATTATGCGGTAGCACACAGCAACGCCTCCATCGCGTATGCCAACGGCCAGAAGCTGAAAATCGAATTGGTTAAGGGCGGCGCCGTCAATATCGACTTAAAGCCGCGCCGTTATGCGCGTAACAGCACGACTCCGGTCAACGTTACCTTTGAGGCCGTACTGGCGGGTACTCTGCCGGCGGGCCTTTCGTTCGACGCAGCGACGGCCAAACTCACCGGCACGGCGCCGCAAACCGATATCGACGGAGTTAAGATTACCGTCACCGCCACCGAAGGAACCAAGCGCATGGCGACCAACGTCTTTACAATCGGTGCAGTCGATAGTATTGTGATTCCTCCCGTTGAGTGCAGCGTTTGCGGCAACAACCCTTGCACCTGCGAGACAGAACCCGTAGAGGGCGCGCCCTCCGCGCCCCGTAACCTAAAAGCGACGCCCGGCGACAAAAAGGTTGACCTTAAATGGGCCGCGCCGCTGGATAACGCCGCAAACATCACCAAGTACGAGGTTTCCGGCGACAACGGCGCCACTTGGGCGGACGCAGGCAAGGAGCTCAAGTACTCCTTTACGGGGTTAGAAAACGGCAAGGAATACACCTTTAAGGTACGCGCGGTGAACCCCGCAGGTACGGGTGCCGAGGTATCCGTAAAAGCAAAAGCGGGCGCCAAAAGCGGAGGCTGCTGCGGCGGCGGG
>WQYM01000164.1 GCA_009781235.1 Bacillota bacterium | reverse complement strand
TCGTTACGGCCCCGTCGTGCTCCACCGTGATGGCGGAAGCCTCGGGCAGCGCGTCAACGGCGTCGATGAACGCCTTGGCCTCTTTAGAGAGCCCGCCGCATCCGTCGCACGCCATGACGGCGATGGCGAGGATTGCAACGAGTGCAAACAACGCCAGTGTCTTAAACTTTTTCATAGATCTCCTCCTGGTTTTGTGAATACTGATTTGTAGGGCGGGGGCAAGCCCCCGCCGGGGGGTTTGGGGCCGAAAAAAATCCGTAAATATGCACGGATATACGGTATGTCCCTGTATTATAATATAAGAATACCCGCATGTCAATACATTTACGCAAAAAAAATGTCAAAATTCAAAAAAACGTCGAAAAAATTTGTGCGGTTGTCAAAAATAGTAGTTGCGGATGTGCAAAAACGGACAAAACGCACAAATTTTATCAAACGCGCAAAATTTTTGTTTCAAACGGTTGCCTTTTTATTCTTTTTCTGCTATATTGGGGAACGATAAATAAATCTGTTTCAACTTTTTACTTTTCGTTTCCCTAACCCCCTAATCTCTATTCCCTAACCCCTACCCTCTGCTTCTGTGGCTCAGTTGGTAGAGCGAGGCATTCGTAATGCCTAGGTCCGCGGTTCGAGTCCGCGCAGAAGCTCCAAGAGTAAGAAAGTACCCAAAAAAAAGGGCACTTTCTTTTCTTTTTGAGCATTTGGTCAATTATTAGCTACCAAAATAGATTCTCCCGGTTGCCAATTTCAAGGCGTGTTCGAACCGTAGGAAAATAGTGCGCGCCTCGTCCAACTACGCCTTTACGCCTTGTTTTTGTGATTCTTGGGCGAGGCGCGCCTCGCCCCTACGGAAATTCAGATAAAAAAACAAGAAAGGATACCTCTCCCGTCGGTTGTGACTTTCTACAAACTTTCACAAAAATAATGCAATTTTAATTTTTTTTATGCGGTACGACATACTTTTGACTAGACAGAGCCATAATTATTTGCTAGAATTAGGCTGATTGGTATCCGCCGACTCACCCCCGGAGTCAAAGCGACCCGCTAACAAGGAGCTTGCAGCCATGGCAAATATCAGAAAACCGAAAAACGCGTTAAAATTTTCTAAGCCCGCCGAATGGTGGGGCTCGACCTGGCGCGAGGGTTTGCCCGCCGGGAACGGCATCATCGGCGCGTCCGTGTTGGGCGGGGCGTGCGACGACGCGGTTTTAATCAACCACAGCGATTTGTGGTGGCAGGGCAGCGCGGGCGTGCTGCAGGACGTCGCCGACAAGCTGCCGGCCGTGCGTAAAAAAATCGAGGAGAACCAGGCGCGCGAGGCCGAAAAAATGCTGTCCGACGACTTGGTGCGCAAGGGCTTCCGCGCGAGCCCGGCTTACCCTTTGCCGTTGTGTGATTTTAAGGTGTCGATGCGTGCCGACAAGGCCGTTAAGGATTACGCCCGCGTTTTAAACATGGAAAACGGCGAGGTAAGCGTAAGCTTTAAGGACGGTTCGACGCGGTTCGAGCGGAGCTTGTTTGTTTCGCGCGCTATCGGCGTCGTCTGCTTTGAAATCACCAAGTCCGGCCCTAAGGGGATTGACGTCACATTCAGCCTCGACGCGCGCGAAAAATTTAATGCGCGCACCCTTTCGGCGGTGTCTAAGGTGCCCGAGGGCATACAAGTAAAGTACGAAAACTATTTTATGTTTTTTTCGGCCAGATCCGACAATGCGACGGAGTTCGGCGCGGTGGCGTTTATCAACCACTACGGCGGCACCCAGGTGGTTACGCCGTCCGGCATCACGATAAAAGGGGCAAACACGGTTTCGGTGCTCTTAAAGCCCTTTGTCGAGGGCAACCGCGAAAAGGATTGGAAGGCTTTGGCCGCGGAATTAAAGTCAATCAAAGCCCCGTACGAAAAACTGCTAAAGGAACATACCAACCTCCACAACAAGCTGTTTAACAGCGCAGAATTAGATTTAGACGCCGACAACCGCGACGAATTCGCCGACAAAATGCTGGACAAAGTGTTTGAAACGGGGGAGATGCCGCCGGCGCTGCTCGAAAAGCTGTGGGCGTACGGCCGATACCTGCTGATTTCCGGTTCCTCGCCGGCAAGCCGGCCGCTGGCACCCTGCGGGTTGTGGTGCGGCGATTATAAAGCGCAAGACAGCTCCATCACGGCAGCCGGCAGTCTGCAATCGACGTACGGGCACGCGCTCGCCGGCAATTTGGCAGGGCATTTAAACAGCGTTTTTACGTATTACGAAAGCGTTATCAACGATTTACGCAAGAACGCCTCGCGCCTTTACGGCTGCCGGGGAATTATGATTCCGTCCGTGATGGCGCACGGAACGGGCATTTTGGGCGTCGTAGAGCCCGGCATTGTCCACACCACGTGCGTTGCGGGCTGGATGGGGCAATTATTTTACGACTATTACCGCTTTACGGGCGATATTAAATTCTTAAAAGACCGCGCCCTGCCGTTCTTAAAAGAGGTCGCCCTTTTTTACGAGAACTTTTTTAAGGTAGAGGGCGACGCCAAGTTCTACGAAACGTGCCCCTCGTACTCGCCCGGCACGACCCCCGGCAACTTTGCGGGGGGCGGGGAGTCAATGGAAATTGCGCGCAACGCGACGGCGGATTTTGCGATCGCGCGCGAGCTATTAAAGAACCTGATTGAGGGTAGCGAGATTGCGGGGCAAAATAAGGGCGAGATTGCCAAGTGGAGGGATATGCTGACGCGTATCCCGCCGTATCAGGCCGCGCCCGAGGGCGTCGTCCGCGAATACTTAGACAGCCGGTTTACGGACAATCCGGCGTCGCTCTCGCACGTGCTGTTTTATCCCGTGTACCCCGGGACGGAGTACGGAGAGGACGCGTTGGCGGCGGACATCAAAAAAGCGTTCGAAACCGGCTTTAAAAAGAAGCTCTCGTCCGCCTCCGGAAGCCAAACGTCGCAAGGCCTGACGTACTACGCCAACATCGCGGCCAGGTTTGGCGACGGGGACGCCTCCTTAGAGCTGATCATTTCCGCGGCGCGCGCGATGGCGATGGGCAACCTGATTTTTGCCCAGACGGATTGGCGCGGAATGGGCATCGGAAAGTCCGATATTTGGGCGTCGTACACGATTGAGCCGAATATGAGCATCACAAGCGCCGTGCAGGAGATGGTAGTGCAGTGCTCCGGGGAAACGATTGCGCTGCTGCCGGCGCTGCCTTCTATCGTCAATAAGGGCACGGCGGAAGGTTTTTTGACGCGCGCCGGCGTTGAAATTCTCGAGCTTTCGTGGGATCTTAAAAAGGGCTCGTTGTACGGCAAATTTAAAGCCGGAAAGTCCGTAAAACTCAACGTGCGGCTCCCCAAGGGCGTCAAGCGGTGCAAATTTAACGGGAAAGACGTGACCGTCCCCGAGGGCGGCGTGATTGCCGGGATGGATTTTCCGGGCGGCAAGGCGGTTACCGTAGACGCTAAGTTATAAAAACTTCTAAAAAACGCTTGCAAAATAAAAAAAGGTGTGATATATTTAGGTGGTTGCCAAAGGCAGAGTGCTTTTTGGCAGCCACAAAGTTTAAGGCCGTTGGGCAAACAAGGTAATTTATATTCCCTGGTAGCTCAGCGGTAGTAGCGTTCGGCTGTTAACCGAAATGTCGCTGGTTCAAATCCAGCCCAGGGAGCCACTACCATCCCGCAAGCCAACGGTCTTAGCAGGTAAAGAAGAGTCGGATGTTTCATCCGGCTTTTCTTTTTGCCCGTTTTCGGCGGTTTTTTGCCCGTTTTGCAGGGTTTCGGCGTCCACATCCATGCCCAAAGCCCCCAATAGCGAATTCGGGAGCGCATTTACGTAGATTTCCACCCGATCTTGGTAGACCAGAACTTTGTTCAAAAACGCACCTATCAAGTGCCGTTTTTGCGATTTTTTGCCAAAGTTTAGTATTGCGCGGAGCTTGGCAAACACCGCATGCACGGGTTCACGTCAAACTTCACTTTTTGTCCTTTTGCCCACCCCTTATGACATGACTTTCGACAATCCCTTTCTGCATTTTTGCGCAATAAAAAGCCGCTAAGGTGGTGTTCCTTAGGCGGCTTATGCGATCTTACAATACCGAATTTGGATTAATATTTTATGTTTACTGTCGCACCTCGCGTCCTGGTCGCCAGAAACGGCGATTCTGGGCTCACTGGGCGGTGGGTCGGAGAACTTTGTCTCGTTGGGTTGTTTTGTCTGGTGCTGGCGGTGCTGGCGGGCCAAAAAGCCTTTGCTACCCTAGATAAGATTTGATAGTTCGTCTGTTCTCATCAACCCAGTATTCTTTCCAATTCTTACTTTGAGCAATAATCATTCCGGTGTATCGGCTCATGAACGCGATGGGGATAATTTCTCCGGCAATTTTGAGAATTCCGTCCTCACCAATCTTTCCTTCGGAAATAAGTAAGTCGTATAGTTTATCCGGAGCCTGAGATGCGCTTTTGGACAAATTGGGCCTTTTTATCGAGGCGATGTCGTTTCCAAAAAGAAAGCCGTCCTTCTCTTTCACATAAGTGATGGTGGCTTCTTTTTGACCCTTGAGACGGAATTTCGCACCATTCTTTATTTTGTCTTGTGCAATTTTTTTCTCCTTGTCCGATTCTTCAAAGTCGCGGACATCGCCGGCAATTTGATCCGTGGCATCTCTAATTGCGTATTCTTTCGACTCGGAGAAAAACCGGAACAGCTTAACGATATCCTCTAACTCTTGTTCTTTATTTTCCTTGCCCTTCTTCCCTTTCTTTTTCTTAGGGCTTTCTTCATAGCTGAAGTAAAAGAACTCCCTGCTCGAATTCAACCGCCTAAAGGTGAACAAACTATGAAGCGTCTTTTCGAGTTCCTCATAGTTTTTCAATTTTACGGCGCAGATGACTGTCCACGGCTTTGGGAGCCCGGTATCGAAATTCTTGGCCCTATCCTCCGGCAACTGAGATGTTTTTCCGATTTTCAGTAGCCCGGGGAACAGTTCATTTTTCAAGACGTAGACATAGCCTTCTTTTTTTACACTTTCGTCGGACATGATTTTTTCCTCGCTTTAGTTTTTCTGTTTTTAATCAAAACGTGTTGCATCGTGGGATTACTCAGAAATTACGAAGCATTACGGGCGAACTTTTGTTTGTTATCGTCCCGTTGCCCAATTGGCCGTAATTGTTATATCCCCATACCCATAAATCACCGCTCTTGTCTATGGCAAGGGAATGGGAAGTCCCTGCCGATATGGCCGCTACCTTTGCGTTGCTCATTCTGCCGGAGATGTTTATCTGCACGGGCGAATTTCTATTTGCCGTTGTTCCGTCGCCCAATTGGCCGCTAGAATTGTTCCCCCATGCCCAAAGGTTGCCGTACTCGTCTATGGCTAAAGAATAGAAGACCCCGGCCGCAACGACTACGACCTTAGCGTTATTAATTCTGCCGGATGTGTTTATCTGTACGGGCAAACTCCTATTTGTAATCGTCCCGTCGCCCAATTGGCCGTT
>WQYM01000163.1 GCA_009781235.1 Bacillota bacterium | reverse complement strand
GGAAATGGACAAACTCCGCGACGAAAAAGGAAATACGAAATCCCCCTATACCCCGCAGCAGCTCTCAAAAAAATTACAGAAAGAATTCAAAAGGCTTGACGGCAACGGTTATTTCTTTAAGTACACGCCGCGTGCCAAAGTGATACAAAACAGTTGGTTTATGTCCTCTACGCGCATTTCCGGCATCGCGTTTTTGCCGGGCGGCGAGCCGAACATCAACGGCATGCCGCACTCCACAAGCTTCCCACAAGTCATGGCGCACGAAATCGCGCACACAAAAGGCGTCATGCGCGAAAACGAGGCGAATTTAGTCTCATACTATGTCCTGTTGACCAGCCTTGACCCCTATTTGCGTTATTGCGGGTACCTCGAAACGATTACCTGGATGCGGACCGCGGCGGGCTACGGCGGCAATTTAGATGCGGACGGAAAATTACTTGATCCCAGCGGGTATTTTGACGACACCGGCGACCTAGATCCGGGCGGAAAAAATTTCTCCAGATATTCGCAAATGTACCCGCTCAACGCGACAATCGAGGGATACCAAATGTGGAAGTTTTGGAGCGAATACAAAAGTCCGCTTCAATGGGCGGACGACCTATTAGAAAAAGCCGGAGAGTTTTTTAACGATTTATACCTTAAACTTAGCGGCGTTAAGGAAGGAACCGACAGCTATCGCCAACCCGATAACCCGCCCGTCTATATTCCTCCGCCCAAGCCCACGGATCCCCCCGCCTACTCTCTCAGCTACAACGAAATCCAGCGGATATTTTTTATGATTTATGAGGAACGAGCCGGCAAGGGGTAACTGTTGCGCTTCGTGATTCCTCGAATACGGGGGGACACTCTCTCCGTCATCCTGAGCGAAGCGCAGCCGTCATCCTGAGCGGAGCGTAGCGAAGTCGAAGGATCCCAACCAAATCGTGTCGGGGGGACGGGGATATCGATTTCGGAAAGCAAGTTTCCGAAACCCCTTCGGGGCACGTCGCGCTTTGCGCTCATGTCGCTGTGCCTCGGGTCGCCATTCGGCAACCCTCCGTCCCCAAGCCGCCCGGGCACTTCGTCGACCTTCAACCTTGTCAACGTGAATCCCAGCTTTATTATCTGCGGCTTCGTCTCCGGGCAGAACCGTAACCGCTGCCTACGCACGCCCAAACTCATCCGTCACTTTTCACTTTTTTTTTGCGGTGCGGGACGCCGAGGACGGCGTCCCCTACGGGATAACGGAGCCCAATCGCTGCCTGTTCCGGTGGGTCGCACACCGTGCGACCCCTACGGGATTGAACGTATCCATTCCGAATCCCTAGCCCCTAGCCCCTAGCCCCTAAAAACCAACACCCCCCGAAAGCGTTGCTTTCGGGGGGTGTTGGTTTTATTCTACCAGTACGTCTTTTAATAAATTCGCGAGCGGGTTGTTTTGGGCTTCTTCGCTCCACTCCGCGCCGCTCGGATCGTCGGTCCGCGCTTTCTTTTTGGCTTTAGACTTTCCGTCGTCTCCCTTGCCCTTGCCCGGTTTTGCTTTTTGGAACTCCTCCGAATCGGGCTCCGCGTCGGGCTCGTCCGCATCAAAGGCGACGGGCGCCGCCTGGCAGGCCTTAATGGACAGGTTGATTTTTTTATTCTCCGGGTCAACGCTTAAAACGGTAACGTCGACTACTTCGCCGACTTTTGCCACGTCGCCCACGCTTTTAACATACGTATGCGCAGCCTCCGACACGTGCACCAAGCCCTCTATCCCTTGCTCGATTTCGACAAACGCGCCGAACGGCACGATGGAGGTCACTTTGCCCTTGCAAACGGAGCCGACGGGGTGCGCCAGCAGGCACGCCTCGAACGGGTGCGGCTGCAACGCCTTATAGCTTAAAGATACGCGCCCGCGTTCGCGGTCACAGGAGAGCACCAAAAAGTCGTAGGATTTACCGACTTTTACAACGTCCTCGGCGTTTTTGATGTGGTTCCATGATAAATCCATGATGTGCGCCAAGCAATCGATCCCGTCGACCGAAACAAACGCACCGAAATTCGTGATGCGCTTTACCTTGCCGTTGACGATGACGTCCGGCTGGACATTTGCCCAGAAAACATCCTCGCGGCTTTTCCGCTCTTCCTCGATAACTTTTCGGGCGGACGCAACAATCCTGCGCTTTTTGTCGCTGATTTCAAGCGCCGTCACGCGCAAGGACTTGCCGATGAAAACCTTTAAATCGCGGGCAAACGATTCCTTGAGCTGCGAGGCGGGAATAAACACGGCATAGGTGCCCAGCTTGCCCAAAACGCCGCCGTTGGTGTCTTTGTCGATTTTTACATCGAAAAGCTCGCCGTTGCGAATCGAGTTTACCTGCTTGTCGTCCTCCTTTACGGCGTCGACCTGCTTTTTAGACAGGGTTACGCAGCCGCTTTCCGCCGTGTTGACGGAAACGACGACGGCTTCGAGCCGCAGGCCGGGCATATAATCGGCCGGGTTATATTCACCCAATCCGGCGTCTACGGCGGGAATGAACCCGTCCTTTTTTAGACCGATGTTGAGAGAAATCCCTTTCTCGTCGGCGCCGATGACGACGCCCTTGACGCGCTTACCCTCTTTAAGCGCCTTAATAGGAGATTCTTCGAGTGCTTTTGCGAACTCGGAGTCCTGAATCTCGTTATTAAACTGTTGAGCCATTAAATCTACTACCTCCGTAATCAACTCCTGCGGAGTTGACGCGCCCGCGACGATTCCAACCCGTCCGGACGCTTTAAAATGAATACTTTTTAAGTCGGCAACGTTTTGAATCAAATAGCACCGGCCGCAATGCTCTTTGCAAATCCCGAAAAGCTTTGCCGTATTGGAGCTTTTGTCGCTGCCTAAAACCAGCACCGCATCGCAGTACCCGGCAATTTTTTTAGCCTCGGATTGACGCTCATGTGTAGTATAGCAAATAGTGTCGAAAAATTCAACTGATTTTGCGAACTGTTTTTGAATTATTTTTACGATACGAGCATATTTATCGACCGGGAAGGTCGTTTGAGCAACAACGCAGAGATGAGTGGTCGGTGGCCGGTGGTCAGTGGCCAGTGGTAGAGAAGTTGATTGAGGGTGAAGAGCCTGCAGCGTAGAGCATACAATTTCTGATATATCCTTATCATTGGCCACTGACCGTCGGCCACTGACCACTGCCAACGCTTCCGCTTCGGACTCGCTCCCGACAATGATAGCTTCTCCCCCGCACCAGCCGTTGATGCCGGCAACCTCCGGGTGGTCCGCCTCGCCCAAAATCACGATTTGACACCCTTTTTGATGGTACTCGGCTACAATCGTGTGAATCTTTTTGACAAAGGGACACGTCGCATCCACAATCGCCGCGCCCTTTTTTAAAAGCGCGTCAAAAGCGTCCCTGCCCGCGCCGTGTGACCGGATAATTACCGCCGCCCCCTCTTCGACCTCCGTGACCGAATCTGCCTCCGCTACGCCGGCAGCCTTTAATTTATCCGTAACCGATTCGTTGTGAATCAGTTTCCCGAGCGTGTAGATTTTTTTGCCGGGGTTTTCCCGGATGGTTCGGTAGCTAAGCTCCACCGCGTTTTTTACGCCGAAGCAAAACCCGCAGTCTTTAGCTTTAATGATTGTCATAGGGTGATTATAGTATATTTTATGGGAACTGTCAATCTCAATTTATGCATGCACCTAAAAAGATTTGCCTCAACCCCTCCTAGAGAACGCTATATGCACGCTCTTTCTCTCCTACGGATACCAAATATAAAAGGTGCATTTTGCACCCGAGCCTGCGTTAAAGTAAGCCGAAACGGTGGTTGCGTTGATGGCATAACAGGAGTGGAAAACCCCGTTAATGTATAATTTTATATAACCGCCCATGCCCGCCGTTAAGCCGGTTATCGTAACCGTCCTATAGCCCGGCGACACAAACGTCAGCACGTAAAACGCGGGCCACCCCGAATAAGCGCCGCTGCCGTCTAAGGACGACGGCGGGTTAATTACGCCGAGGCCGTAGTCCTTGTTATTTGCATGCCCTATCGAAAAGGTCATGCCAAGGCTGCTTGGGTTGGTCACTTTTGCATACACCACGATAAAATAAGTCACATACGGCTCTAGATTTTGAATGATAAAGCTCTCCTTCCCCCCATAGGAGCTGATGTATTCCGCCGCCGGGTCGGAAGAATTTGTTTTAGACACATATATTTTGGGGGCGAAAGCATAAGCCGCGTCCGGCTTAAACTGAAACACGTAATCCCCGTTGTCATACGGGGTAAAAAATATCGTCCTTACGGTATACTCGGGTTCCGGGGCGTACGCATACCACCCGTCAAACGTACAGCTGTCGCCGCTCCACATATATTTCGATTCGTAATAGTAGGCATCTTTGTTCGGCCGGTTTGCAACGGTAAGCTTTGCTATTTTGCTTTCCCACGAACTGTAGTTATACAGGCGAACCTTATGTGTCGTTTCCGCGCCCGGCGTAAAAGTCGCATACGAGCCGCTCGAGCCGATATATAAGTCGGTCCAATAACCGTAATACGGGTCTTTTGCATATATGTCCGCGCCGACGTCATACGACGAACAGAACAAGTTGAGCGCCGCGTGGCCTTGGTACTCCGCCCCGAACTCTAAATATACGTCCCTATAGCTGTCCGTCGGAATCATGAATACTTGCTCAAAATACGGGCCGCTCACCGGGAGGGCAAAATCCTGAATGTATTTGAGCGGATTATAGGCGTTTAGGAGCTTTACTTTCTTGCTAACCCCGCCCGCAACTATCCACTGAGAGTTTGCGTAATCTAAAATTAGCGATTTTAGCTCGGCTGCCGTCAAATTGGGTACTTTAGATAAAAGCAGCGCGGCGACCCCGGTCACAAAAGGTGCAGCGGCGGAGGTTCCCGGGATATTAGTAACACCTGAACCTCCATAATTAATCGACAGAATGAAGTGGCCCGGCGCGTAAATACTGACGGAATTTTCACCGTAATTGGAAGAGCCCCAATCTTTTCCTGTTGCTCTAGCGCCGCTGCTGTCTATCGCGCCTACCGAAATCACCCGGTCGCTGAAATACCGATTGCGAGAATAATCTGCAGGATAATAGGGTGTCGCGTCATTATCTACGCCTTTATTGCCGGCAGAGCATACGAACAATCCCGTGTAGTTGGCAATGGCGGCTTCCCGAGCGTCAAATCCTGGTTTAGTCGTGTCCGTGAGCCCACCGCTATAGTTTAGGATGTCTATATCGGCGGTTGCATAAGTAATAGCGCGGGCAACGGCCGCCATGTTGAATAATTCTGAATCGCTTGGGTCATAAACTTGCAGCGGAATCAATTTTACCTTGAGGCAAACACCGGCCACCCCGTAATCATTTTTTCCGCTAGCCCCAACTATGCCGGTCACGGGGCTGCCATGAAGAAATGACTCGGGTTTTAATGAGCCGGGAATATTATTCACTAGATCGTCCATAGTGACAAAATCCCCGCCCTCATTAGTTACTAAATTCCCGACTAAATCGGGATGGGC
>WQYM01000162.1 GCA_009781235.1 Bacillota bacterium | reverse complement strand
TTTTTCGTTTTACCGGAGGTACGAAACTTTATTGAACACTAAAAGCAAATCACATTTGACACTTGAACAGCGCATTAAGCCGTCTTTCCGTGGAACATCGCTCTTTTGACGGAGTTTACGTGTCGTCATGTCACTAATTACACAAGGGGGCGGGGAACTTTAATTACACAAGGGGGCGGGGAACTTTGTGTAATTCTTACATTACGTCGGAAAACGATATTACACAAAGTTCCCCGCCCCCTTGTGTACGCCCCCTTGCATATCGCATCTCACTCATATCGCTTGTCCTATCGGCATAAAATATTACGTGGAAGAAACGGCGGAGCGCTTAAAAAAAGGCGGCCTAAAAAATAATAAACTGATACAAACAACGGGGAAAACCGACCGGGTGCTGACCGCCGTGACGCTTGTCATGGTGGCGTTCGGCGTTTTAATGGTGTATTCGGCAAGCTCGTATAACGCCGAAGTGAATTACGGGAACCGCTTTCACTTTATGTACAAGCAGTTTTTGGGCGTGATTTTCGGGCTTTGCGCCATGTTCGCGCTCGCGATTATCGATTACCGGCGCCTTGCAAAGCTGCGCTATGTTATCTTGGGCGCGGGCTTTGCCTTACTTCTTCTCGTATTCATCCCCGGCGTCGGCGTCGAGAATTACGGTGCGCGCCGCTGGATCAACCTGCCGTTTTTTACGCTGCAAGCGTCCGAGATTGCTAAATTTGCCTTTATCATCTTTGCCGCCGCGTATATGGCAAAAAACTACCGCCGCATGAGCACCTTTCGGGGACTGCTACCGGTCTTACTGGTCGGGAGTTTAATGTGCGTTTTAATCATCTTAGAGCCCAACATGTCGATTACGATGTGCGTCGGCTTGCTTATGTTTGTCATGATGTTTATCGGCGGGGCGAGAATCAAGCACTTCGTCCTCCTGCTGATTCCGTTTGCCGCGCTCATTCCCGTCCTCATCCTGCTTGAACCTTACCGACTTAGCCGACTGATGGCGTTCCTCGACCCTTGGGCGGCTCCGCTCGGGGAGGGGTACCAACTGATTCAATCGTACTATTCATTAGGGAGCGGGGGATTGTTCGGGCTCGGACTATTCAATTCGCGGCAAAAATACCTCTTCCTCCCGTTCTCCGAGAGCGACTTTATCCTGAGTATCATCGGCGAAGAGCTCGGGCTGTTCGGCTGCCTTGCCCTCTTTTGCGGCTACGTTTTAATGATTGCCCGCGCCGTCCGCATCGCACAACGCGCCTCCGACCGGTTCGGCTGCTACCTCGCGTCCGGCGTCGGCGCCATCATCGCCATCCAAACGCTCGTCAATATCGCGGTTGTCACCGGTTCCATTCCCCCGACCGGCCTCCCGCTGCCCTTTATCAGCTCCGGCTCGTCCTCGCTCATCGTTTTTATGGGAAGCGTCGGCATTTTGCAAAGCATAGCCCGCGCGAGCCATAAATCGGTTGAAGCCGTAGCTAGAAAGGAGCGCTACGGCGGCCGCAAGGGCAATCGCCGCATCCGCGACAAAGAATAAGTTATAAACGAACGCCCACGCCACGGGGCTCCAGCCCTCCGGCGCCCACGCTTCGAAAATCATGACGCCGCTAATGACGTGCACCGTATAGCGGACGGCGACGTAAAACCCGAGAGCGATAAAAAAGTTTTTGTGGTCGGAAAGCTTCTGTATTAGGGTATTATTCGCCGTAGCGGCCCGCTTTTTGTCGCACGTAAACACGCCGAAGAAAATCAGCGCCATAAACGCAATCACGTAATCTAATATCAGGCACATGACGTACTCAAAGGCGGTATGCAGCCAGTACGCCGCGGACGCGTAAGACTGCATCATCTGCAGCAGCATATTGGCGATTACGACGGGCAGGGCTCTGCGAAATCCGAAATAATACCCGAAAACCATAATCGGCAGGGTAGAGGCGAACGTGATTGACCCCTCGTACGGCAACTTAACGCCCACAAAGCTTAATGCAAACGATAGCCCGACGCACACCGCTCCGAATGCGATGTCCCGCGAGCTGTACGCCTCGTCGCCCCGCTTTTTTAGCACAAGACGATTAATGATAACGGCAACCGCCAGCAAAACCAACAGTCCCGTGCTAACGATAACGGCGGCCAACAGCGCGGGTTTTTCCGATAAGTATCGGATAAATTCTTTAAGGTTGAATAATAGCATATAGATTTTTCTCCTTGGGGTGGATAAGGTTAGGTTGCCGATTTTCCTGTAGGGGTCGATTTATAAATCGACCCGGGGGCTGATTTGTAAATCAGCCCCTACGAAAACAGGTGCATCGATAAAAGGCTTCTCCGCATTATTGGAAAAGCCTTTTATCGTATCAACCGCACAAACAATAACTAAGCAGTCGCGCCGTTTTACAAATTTTGCTTTCCCTACGCGAGTACTAACTCACAGGTTCCAAGGGACTAAAGCTTGACGCTTTATCTCAGCCGCGTTGGTAAACGAGCGGCGCCCCTAAGCAGGTTATTAAACTATGGAAAGATAAATTGCGGATGATGTTATTAAACAAAAGAAAGCAATCTAACATAAATAGGATACCACTTTTAATATGGGATGTCAACCGTTTATCGCTTCTTTTTATCCGCCAACGCTTTCATAAAGCCGAGCGCTTGAGACTGGCTGTTGTTGTCAAGCCGACGGAATTCGCATAAAGCTTCTTGCTCCCGAGCGGATAATTGGAAGACTACGTTGTGGTAGCCAAGCAGGTGGTCGGGCGTAACGTGAAAGTAATCGGCTATTTTTTCCAGCATCGAAAGCTCTGGGTCTATGATGCCGTTTTCCCAACGGGTAACGGTTGATTGTACTACCCCGAATTCCTGTGCGATGTCCGATTGGTATAGTCCCGCTTCCAGCCGGAGCGCTTTTAATTTTTTTCCGAATATGTTGTTCACGTCGGAAGTTTACCAAATATATGCGTGAAAATCACTTGACATATGCGTTATGCGCATATATAATGGACAAATAGTCAAATGAAGTTCAAAGGAGATAAAAAAATGCCTTGGAAAGTAGTGAAATGTTCACAGTGCGGCGCAAAAATAGATATAGACGAAGCGAAGAAAGGTGGGATTTGCCGTTCCTGCGGGTCGGTTTTTGAGTTGGAAAGCGCCGGGGGAGCGGCAGAGTTTGAACCTTATAAAGCGCGGGATGACGAATACTTTTATTATGACGCGGTAATAAGTAAAGCCGAATTTAAGCGGTACGTTTACACGTTGTTAAGCGTCCATCCCGACACGCCCATCGATATTTTACAGGCGCAATTTGAAAAGCCGGAATTTTATATCGGCGAAAAATGGAAAATCGGGGAAGAGCATAGGTTAACATGGAGCGCATCGATTGGGTACAGGCGCGAGGAACACTATGTAGAATATGTGGAGAAAAAATTTGAGGTCAACGGGTCTCCGTATTTCGAAAAGGTTCCCGAGAACAAAACCAGGATTGTTACCGATTGGAATCCCGCATCGGGCGAATTTGCGTGTGCCACGCAGTTAATGGTGGACATTTGCCCAGGGGATCGTTTCCATGCTTTCAATAAGCCGCAACCTTTATGCGGCGATACCGTTTGCGGGTTGTCCGTCGACAGGGAACGGGAGTTGACGGGCGAAGAAGCGGAGGAACTAAGTCGATTGACTTTTCGCGAGATTGAACGCCAATGGACGAAAACCGCACAGGGCGATACGCAGAAGGATTTTTCTTGTCAGGGAAAATCTTATAACCGATGCGTAACGCGGTATTATTATCCGGTATACGGAATGAATTACACCTACGGGAATCAAGTGTATGACTTCCACAGAAGCGCGGCGCGTGAACTTATCGACCCCTTGAGCGGCGAACCTTCTGTTGATCAGCCGAATGTGCCCCAGGAAACGTTCAGCAAAGCCCACGCCAAGCAAAGCGTTAAAAAATGGAATGTCGGTATGGCGGCGGCTTGGATTGCCACGGTTGGAATATTGTTTGCCATGGGTCTTTCCGGAATAGTATTTTTGGCAATACCCTTTATATTACTGCTTCCGATCAGTATTTTTTTGACGGTGAAGCGTTTTTTAAAGTATAAACAATTTATCCGGGACGCAAAAAACTTTGCGCTGATAGAGAAAAAAGCGCGCCTAGAAGCCTTTTTAAGCCAAAATCACATTTAATACTATTTAGCGGATGATTCACAGTTTTGCGGCATTTGCGGCACAATAAGAAAACTCCCCGACGCTTTAAAATCGGGGAGTTTTGCGATATTTTCTATCTGATTAAACTGCTAACTACCAACTCTCTAATACATTCCGCCCATTCCGCCCATGCCGCCGCCGGCGGGCATCGCGGGCTCGGACTCGGGCAGGTCGGCGACCACGGTTTCGGTGGTGAGTAAGATAGCCGCCACGGAAGCCGCGTTTTGCAGCGCCGAACGGCAAACCTTGGTGGGGTCGATGATGCCGCGCTTTACGACGTCGGTATATTCGTCTTTTAAAGCGTCGTAGCCGTAATTGGCGTTTTTGGCGTTGCCCGATAAAATGTTGTTTACCGCCACCGCGCCGTCCGCGCCCGCGTTTTCCGCAATCTGGCGCACGGGGGACTCCATCGCCTTTAACACAATTTCCGCGCCGGTTTTGGCGTCACCCGAAAGGGTAGCGATATGCTTCTTGATGGCCGGAATGGCGCCTAGCAGGGCGATGCCGCCGCCCGGCACCATGCCTTCTTCGACGCCCGCGCGGGTGGCCGAAAGCGCGTCCTCAATGCGCAATTTCTTTTCTTTCATCTCGACTTCGGTTGCCGCGCCTACGTTGATGACGGCCACGCCTCCTGCAAGCTTCGCAAGGCGTTCGCTTAGCTTTTCTTTGTCGTAGTCCGACGTGGTGAGCTCAATCTGCGCTTTGATTGCCTTAACCCTTGCGGCGATGTCGGCGGCCTTGCCGGCGCCCTCGACGATAATCGTATTGTCCTTGTCGACTTTGACTTGCTTTGCCTTGCCCAGCATCGCCAGCGTCACCGCCTTAAAGTCGATGCCCGTCTCGTCGGAGACGACTTGGCCGCCCGTTAAAACGGCGATGTCTTGCAGCATTTCCTTGCGCCGGTCGCCAAAGCCGGGTGCCTTTACCGCCACGCAGTTGAACGTGCCGCGCAGCTTGTTGACGACCAGCGTCGCCAGCGCCTCGCTCTCAAAGTCGTCCGCAATCATGATAAGCTTCGAGCCGCTTTGAACCACCTGCTCTAAAATCGGCAGGATTTCTTGAATGTTGGAAATTTTCTTGTCGGTAATTAAAATGACCGGGTTATCCAGCACGGCCTCCATTTTTTCGGTGTTCGTCACCATGTAGGCGGAGGCGTAGCCGCGGTCGAACTGCATCCCCTCGACGGTGGAGAGGGTAGTGTCCATGGTTTTGGATTCCTCGACCGTGATAACGCCCTCGTACCCGACCTTTTCCATCGCCTTGGCGATGAGTTCGCCGACCGTTTCGTCGCCCGCCGAGATGGACGCGACGTTTTTGATGGACTGCGTGGAATCGACGGGCTTT